>NZ_JBFUHG010000009.1:0-108675 GCF_056402515.1 Cellulomonas sp. P4_A2 | reverse complement strand
CTCCTGCTCCGCCGACGGCTCGGGCGCGGTCTGCGGCTCGGGAGCAGGCTCGGCGGCGACCGGCTCGGCCGGAGCCGGCGCGGCGGCAGGAGCCGAGGCAGCGGCCGGTGCCGAGGCGCCCGACCCGATCACGGCCAGGACGGCGCCGACCTCGACGGTCTCGTCCTCCTGGACCAGGATCTGCTGCAGCGTGCCCGCGAACGGCGACGGGATCTCGGTGTCGACCTTGTCCGTGGAGATCTCGAGCAGGGGCTCGTCGACCTCGACGGTGTCGCCGACGCTCTTGAGCCAGCGCGTGACGGTGCCCTCGGTGACGGACTCACCGAGCGCGGGGAGCGTCACGTTCTCGCCGACACCGCCGGACTCGGCCGGAGCCGCCGCGGCGGGCTCCTCGTGCTCTTCGACGGACTCCTCGGCGGGGGCCGCCTCGGCGGCGGGCTCCTCGGCGGGCGCCGCCTCGGCCGGAGCGTCCTGGGCAGGGGCGTCCTGCGCGGGGGCCTCGGCCTCGGCGGGCGCCGACGAACCCTCGTCGGAACCCGAGCCGGAGCCCGAACCGATGACGGCCAGCGTGGCGCCGACCTCGACGGTCTCGTCCTCCTGGACCAGGATCTGCTCGAGCACGCCGGCGAACGGCGACGGGATCTCGGTGTCGACCTTGTCGGTCGAGATCTCGAGCAGCGGCTCGTCGACCTCCACCGTGTCGCCGACGTTCTTCAGCCAGCGAGTGACGGTCCCTTCGGTGACGGACTCACCGAGGGCGGGCAGCTGCACGTTGTCGGACATGACCGCTCGTGTCTCCTTCGAATCGTGTGGTCAGTTGTGGGCGTGCAGCGGCTTGCCGGCGAGGGCGAGGTGCGCCTCTCCGAGCGCCTCGTTCTGCGTCGGGTGTGCGTGCACGAGCGACGCGACGTCCTCCGGGTAGGCCTCCCAGTTCACGATGAGCTGGCCCTCCCCGATGAGCTCGCCGACGCGCGCACCGATCATGTGGATGCCGACGACCGGGCCGTCCTTCTGGCGCACGAGCTTCACGAAGCCCTGCGTGCCCAGGATCTGGCTCTTGCCGTTGCCACCGAGGTTGTACTCGAGCGACTCGACGTTGTCGGCACCGTGGACCTCCTTGGCGCGCGCCTCCGTCAGGCCCACCGAGGCGACCTCGGGGTCGGAGTACGTCACGCGCGGGATGCCCGACTCGACGATCGTCGCGGGGTTGAGCCCGGCGATCTCCTCGGCCACGAAGATGCCCTGCGCGAATCCGCGGTGGGCCAGCTGCAGGCCGGGGACGATGTCGCCGACGGCGTAGATGTTGCCGACGCCGGTGTGGAGGCGGTCGTTGGTGATGACGAAGCCGCGGTCGAGCGTGATGCCCTGGTCCTCGTAGCCGAGGCCCGAGGTGCGCGGTCCGCGACCGACGGCGACGAGCAGCAGGTCGGCGTCGAACGTCTTGCCGTCCTCCAGCGAGACGTGCACGCCGTTGTCGTCCTGGGTGACACCGGCGAACCGGACGCCCAGGTTGAAGTTGATGCCGCGCTTGCGGAACTGGCGCTCGAACGCCTTGGACAGGGCCTCGTCCTCGTTGGCGACGAGGTGGGGGAGCGCCTCGATGATCGTGACGTCGGCCCCGAAGGACTTCCAGACGGACGCGAACTCGGAGCCGATGACACCGCCGCCGAGCACGATCACGGACTTGGGCACCCAGTCGAGCTGCAGGGCCTGGTCGGACGTGATGACGCGGCCGCCGATCTCGAGGCCGGGCAGCGTGCGGGCGTAGGAGCCCGTGCCGAGGATGATGTGCTCGCCGGTGATGCGCTCACCGTTGACCTCGACCGTGTCCTTGGCGACGAGCTTGCCGTAGCCCTCGAACACGGTGATCTTGCGGGACTTGATGAGTCCCTGCAGGCCCTTGTACAGGCGGCTGATCACGGTCGCCTTGTACTCGTTGACGCCCGCCATGTCGATCTTCTCGAGCGTGGTGTGCACGCCGTAGTGGGCGCCCTCTCGGGCGTGGTCGGCCAGCTCGGCCGCGTGCAGCAGGGCCTTGGTGGGGATGCACCCCACGTGCAGGCAGGTCCCGCCGACCTTGTCGGCCTCGACAAGTGCGACGGACTTCCCGAGCTGGGCTGCTCGGAGGGCAGCCGCGTAGCCGCCGCTGCCTCCGCCCAGGACGACGATGTCGAAAGCGGTGCCGGTGGTGTCGGCCACGTGCAGACTCCTCATTACGCAGACTTTGTGGTCTCGAGCTCGCCGACCATCTTGTCATCCCCGCAGGTCCGGAACGACCCGGACGCCCGACGCGCTTCTGTGACACTCAGAACATTCGTCCCATGACCATTGTTTCGTCTCGTGCATCACAGGGATCGCACGGCTCCGGAATGTACCCTCACGAGGCATGGGCCTGTTCTCGCGCCGGAAGCATCCGGCCGCCAACGACGCACCGACCGACAAGTCGGCGCGCGACGCCACGGTCGCGCACCTCAAGGAGTTCATCCTGACGCGTGTCGGCGTCGAGGCCTACGTCGAGCCGCGCACCAACTCGACACCCACCACGGTGATGCTCGTCGCGACGGACGGGGAGTGGACCCGCCGGCGCGTGCCCGACGGTGAGGCCGCGGCCCAGATCGCGCGCGAGATGAACATCCCGATCTACGACGTCCAGCGCACGGGGTACCCGCAGCGCGTGCGCGACTACAACTCGCGGCAGCGCATCACGAAGAAGCGCGCCAGCGGGCTCTAGCCCGGCAGGATCCGCAGCAGCTGGTCCGCGACGAGCTCGAACGGCTCCATCGACTGCTCGGCCCGGCTGACCACGACGGCCCCCTCGGACGCCGCGACGAGGGTCGCCGCGAAGCCCGCCGCCTCGTCGGGACCCATCCCGCCGTCCACGAACAGGTCCGCGAGCCGCGTGCGCCAGGACCGGAAGACCGTGGCGGCGTGCTCGAGCAGCTCGGGCGACCCGGCGGAGACCGTGACCGCGAGCACCGCGCAGCCCGCGCGCAGCCCGGAGCGGGTGAGCACGGCGCGCCAGAGCCCGAGGAACGACTCCGTGACCTCCTGCGGCGTGCGTCCCGCCCACTGGTCGACGGCTTCGAGCGCGCGGGCGCCGGCGAGGTCGACGGCCGCCGCGAGCAGCTGGTCCTTGCCGTCGGGGAAGTGGTGGTAGATCGAGCCGCGGGGCGCGCCGGTCAGCTCGAGCACGTCGGCGAACGAGGTGCCCTGGGTGCCCTGGGTCGCGAGGAGCCGCACGGCGCCGTCGACCATCCGCGCTTTCGTCTCGCCTGCCACCCGTCGCTCCCTTGACTATGACGAACTGCATAACTTACGTTCTATGTACATCATCATAGTCTGTCGTCATCGTTCTTCGGAAAGAGGAGCCAGCCATGCCCATGATCGACGTCTACGTCCCCGACGACCTCGTCCCCGCGGACGCGGACCAGAAGCTGGCCACCGACCTGACCCTGGCCGTCCTGCGGGCCGAGGGGCACCGCGAAGAGGTCATCGGCCCGTTCTTCACCGAGAACACCGCCGCGTTCGTGCACCGGCTGCCGCAGGTCACCACGGCCGCGAACCCGACGGCCCGTGCGGTGCGCATCCAGGTGATCACGCCGCCCGACTCGCTCGACCGCGAGGGCCAGCGCGAGCTGACCCGCGAGGCCACCCGGATCGTGACGGACCTCGTCGGGGAGGGCGTCCAGACCTGGGTGGTCCTCACGGAGGCGGCCGAGGGCGGCTGGGGCCTGTTCGGCACGGCGTTCGGCAAGCCGGAGTTCGCCGCGCTGGCCGCGCGAGCCGCCCAGGGGTCCTAGACCTGCGGTGCCCGGCCCTCGATGAGGGCCAGCAGCGTGCGCACGCCCACGCCGGTGCCGCCGACCGGGGTGTAGCCGTGGGCAGTGCGCTCGTTGAACGCGGGTCCGGCGATGTCGAGGTGCGCCCACGGCGTCTGACCGACGAACTCCTGCAGGAAGATCCCGGCCGTGAGCATCCCGCCGAACCGGTCGCTGATGTTCGCGATGTCGGCGACCTTCGACTTCAGACCGGGACGCAGGTCGGCGGGCAGCGGCATCGGCCAGAACTGCTCGCCCGACGCGCCCGCCGCGGCGACGACCTCGGCACGCACGTCGTCGGTGCCCATGACCGCGGACATCCGGTTGCCGAGCGCGATCATCTGCGCACCGGTCAGGGTCGCGATGTCGATGACGACGTCGGGCTTCTCGGCGACGGCCTCGACGAGACCGTCGGCCATGACGAGGCGACCCTCGGCGTCGGTGTTCAGCACCTCGACGGTCTTGCCGCCGCGGATCGTGATGACGTCGGACGGCCGCTGGGCGGTCCCTGACGGCATGTTCTCGGCGAGGCACAGCCACCCGGTGACCGCGACGGGCAGCTCGAGCCTGGCGGCCGCGACGACGATGTTCAGCACGGCGGCCGCACCGGCCATGTCGGACTTCATCGCCTCCATGCCCGCCGCGGGCTTGATGGAGATGCCGCCGGAGTCGAACGTGATGCCCTTGCCGACGAGCGCGACCTTGCCCTTGGCGCGCGACGGCGAGTAGGCGACCTTGACCAGACGCGGGCCGCGCGACGAGCCCTGTCCGACGCCGGTCAGGCCGCCGTAGCCGCCCGCGAGGAGCGCCTTGTCGTCGATCACGGTGACGCGCAGGCCCTTCGCGCCGGACTCCTTGACGGCGGACTTGGCCAGGTCGGCGAACGCGGCCGGGTAGAGGTCGTTCGGTGCGGTGTTCACCAGGTCACGGGTGCCGTGCACGGCCGCGGCGACCACCGAGGCGCGCTCGAGGGCGGCCTTGGCGGCGCGGTCGCGGGCGTGCTTGGTGACGATCTGGATCGTCGAGACCGGCACCTTCGACTCGTGGTAGCGCGTGAACGCGTAGGCGCCGAGCAGGGCGCCCTCGGCGATGGCCGCCACGTCGGCCGTCTCGTCGGCCGGCAGGGCCAGGGCGACGCTCGCGGTCCCGGCCAGCTCACGGGTGGCCGCACCGGCCGCACGACGCAGGGTCTCGGGCGTCAGGGGGCCCGAGCCGACGCCGGTGAGCACCAGCACGGACGCCGACAGGCCGGTGCCGGGCAGCCGGCGGACCTCGTCGGCGGCACCGGTGATGCCGAGGGCGGACGCCGAGGACGCGAGGAGCGTGCGCAGCTCCTTGGGCAGCCGGTCCGCCCCCAGGACGACGGGCGCGTCGTCCTGCTGGGCGACGGCGACCACGAGGGCGTCGACGGTGAGGCGGGCAGGGTCCTGGGAGGTCAGCGTCACGGTCACCGTCCGACTATAGGTCGGAGCGCCGGTACGGTGGGGCACCGTGATCGTCGCCCTCGCGCTGCTCGTCGTCGCCCTGTGCGTTGCGCTCGGCGGCTGGGCCCTGTGGTTCGTCGTCCGCGACCGCGCCGTGGTCCTGCGTCAGCTCTGGGGCGGCGCGGTGGTCGAGGCCGTGCTGGTCGTGCAGGCGCTCGTCGCGGGCGTCTTGGCGGCCACGGGGTCGCCGGACGTCGACGGCGTGCTCCTGTGGGGCTACGTCCTGACGCAGGCGCTGATCCTGCCGATCGCCGCGGCCTGGGCGTTCGCGGAGCGCACGCGCTGGAGCTCCGTGGTGCTCCTGGTGGCCGCACTGACCGTCGCATTCCTGGAGTACCGACTCCTGCAGATCTGGGGGACCGTGTGACCACCCGTTCGACCGCCAGCGGGCCGGGGCGCCTGCTCGTCGCCGTGTACGGCATCCTCGCGCTCGCCGCGACCGCCCGCGGCCTCTACCAGGTGACCACCAAGCTCGACGAGGCACCGCTCGCGTACCTGCTCTCGCTCGCCGCGGGCCTCGTCTACGTCGTCGCGACCATCGCCCTGGCCAAGGACCGGCGCACGCTCGCCTGGTGGGCGGTGAGCATCGAGCTCGTCGGCGTCCTGACCGTGGGCGTCCTGTCGCTCGCGGACGTCGGCGAGTTCCCCGACGAGACGGTCTGGTCGGCGTTCGGGCAGGGCTACGGCTACATCCCGCTGGTCCTGCCGTTCCTCGGCCTGCTGTGGCTGTGGCGCACCGGCCGCCCCGCCCGCACCGCCTAGGGTTGAGCGCGTGTACCGCCTGCTCTTCGACCTCGTCTTCCGCCGCATGGACCCCGAGCGCGCGCACGAGGTCGCGTTCGGCGTGATCCGCGGCGTCGCGCGCGTCCCGCTGCTGCGCGGGCTCGTCGCCCGGGTCTTCGCGTCGCCCGCGTCGGGGGAGGTGCGGGTGTTCGGACGCCGGTTCCCGTCCCGGTTCGGGCTGGCCGCCGGCTTCGACAAGAACGCGGTCGGGGTCGCCGGCCTGACGATGATCGGCTTCGGGTTCGTCGAGGTGGGCACCGTGACCGCCCGCGCGCAGCCCGGCAACGAGCCGCCACGGCTGTGGCGCGTCCTGGACCAGCGCGCGCTGCGCAACCGGATGGGCTTCAACAACGAGGGCTCCGCCGACGTCGCCGCGCGCCTGCGCCGGCTGCGCGCGACCCCGGCGGGTCGTCGCCTCGTCGTCGGCGTGAACATCGGCAAGACCAAGGTCACCCCGGCGGAGCAGGCTCCGGTCGACTACGCGACGAGCGCCGGCCGGCTCGCGCCCTACGCGGACTACCTCGTGGTCAACGTCTCGTCGCCGAACACCCCGGGTCTGCGGGACCTGCAGTCGGTCGAGGCTCTGCGCCCGATCCTCGAGGCCACCCGGGTCGCGGCCGACGAGGCCACGGCCAAGGCCGGCAAGCCCGCGGTCCCGCTGCTGGTGAAGATCGCCCCCGACCTGTCCGACGAGGACGTCGACGCGGTCGCGGAGCTCGCCGCCGAGCTCGGGCTGGAGGGGATCGTCGCGGTCAACACCACGATCGCGCACGACCTCGGACCGGGCGGCCTGTCCGGTCCGCCGGTGCTCGCGCGCGGGCTGGACGTCGTCGCCCGGCTGCGCAGCCGGCTCGGCCCGGACGCCGTGATCATCGGCGTCGGGGGGATCACGACCCCCGCGGACGCGCGCGAGTACGTCGCCGTCGGAGCCACCCTGGTGCAGGGGTACACGGGACTGATCTACGAGGGCCCGTTCTGGCCGTCGCGCATCACGCGCGCGCTCGGCGCCGACCAGGCGCTCCGCTCGCCCGCGCAGCGCAAGGCGGTCGCGTGATGGTCCTGCGACCGCAGTGGGAGTGGCGCTTCGACGGCGCAGACGCGGAGGCCGTGAGCAACCCCGTGAGCCCCGTGTTCACCACCCAGTACGACGCCGAGCAGTGGCTCGGCGAGCACTGGCGCACGCTCGCCGCGCAGGGTGTGCACGCGGTCCGGCTGCTGCACGAGGGCACGCAGGCGACCCCGACGCTGACGCTGCCCTACACCTAGACCATCGCGTGCACGCGCGCCGGTCCGGTCGACGGCTCGGTGATGCCGAGGCTCGCCCACGCGTCCGCCAGCGCCGCGACCCCGCGGCGCATCTGGTCGGGGGACGTGGTGAACGGCACCCTCAGGTTCTGCTCGAAGCTGCCGTCCGCGCCGAAGGCGGTCCCGGGAACGACGCGGACGCCGTGCCGGACGGAGATCGCGGCCAGCGCGCTGGACACGGGCGCCCCCAGGTCGACCCACAGCGACAGGCCGCCGCGCGGGAGCTCGAAGCGCCAGGACGGCAGGCGGTCCAGCAGCAGGCCGGCCAGCAGGTCACGGTGCTCGCGCAGCACGACGCGACGGCGGTCCAGCAGGTCCGCGGGCCGGGAGAGCAGCTCGGTGACCACCAGCTGCTCGAGCAGCGGCGTGCCGATGTCGACGCTCGCGCGGGCGGACGCGAGGCGGGCCACCAGGTCGGGGTGGCCGCGGACCCAGCCGACGCGCAGGCCGCCCCAGAAGGACTTGGACGCCGACCCGATCGAGACGACGAACGCCGAACCGGTCCCGTCGCCGGCGAACGAGGACGGCGCCGGTCCGTCCAGCGTCAGCTCCGTCATGACCTCGTCGCCCACCACGGTCGTGCGGTAGCGACGCGCCAGGGCGCGCACGGCGGCGCGCTCGTCGTCGTCGAGCGACGTCCCGGTGGGGTTGCGGTGGTCGGGGATCAGGTACACCAGCCGCGGCGCGACCTGGCGGATGGTCGACTCGAGCAGGTCGATGTCCAGCCCGCGCTCGCCGGACGGGACGGGCACCGGGCGAGCACCGGCACCGCGCACCACGTCGATGGCGTGCGGGTAGGTGGGGTGCTCGACGACGACGCGGTCGCCGGGGCCGGCGTGCGCGTGCACGAGGAGGTGGATGGCCTGCTGGCCACCCGTCGTCACCAGGATCTGGTCGGGGGTCGTGGGGGTGCCGCGGCGGGAGTACCAGGCGGCGACCGCCTCGCGCAGGACGGGCAGGCCGAGCGGTGCGTATCCCGTCCCCGTCAGGTGCCGGGGGAGGGCGTCGAGGGCGGCGAGGTAGGCGCCGTGCAGGACCGAGGGGGCCGACGGCGCCGCCATGGACAGGTCGACCACGGCGGGTTCGTCGTCGTGCGGCTCGGCAAAGGACGTGCGTGCGCCGCGGCCGCTCGGCAGGGTGGTCACCGTGCCCGAGCCGCGCCGGCTGACCAGGTAGCCCTCGTCGCGCAGCAGGTCGTAGGTGGAGGTGGTCGTGGTGCGGGACACCCCCGTCGCGTCGGCCAGCTCGCGTTCGCTGGGCAGCCGCGTGCTCAGCGGCACCGAGCCCGACAGGATCGCGGCGCGCAGGGCGTCGGCCAGCGCCGCGTAGGCAGGACCGGGACGTTGCCAGGCGCCGAGCACGGACTGCAGCCGTTGCCCGCTGATGCGGCGGTCCGCCGGGAGGTCACTGATGGTCATGAAGCCACTATTCCAGAAGTGGCTATGTTCCGAAAGGCCACATGTAAACCAGGCTTGCTTACCATGAGCATGTGGCTATCGATAGTTCTGGCAGTCCTGGTGACGACGACCCTCGTGGTGGCCGTGGCCCGCGTCGTCCGCCGCGACGGCCTGGGCCACCGACCGCCGCCCGCCTCGCGCTACGACTGGACGGCGGAGTGACCCGCCGCGCGACCCAGCTCGTGCTCGGGCTCGTCCTCTACGCACTCTCGATCGCGATGGTCGTGCACGCCGGTCTGGGCTCGATGCCGTGGGACGTGCTCACGCAGGGCATCGTCAAGCACACGGGCCTGTCGTTCGGGATGGTGACGCTGCTGACCGGCCTCGTCGTGCTCGCGTGCTGGATCCCGCTGCGGCAGCGCCCGGGCGTCGGCACCGTGGCCAACGTCGCCGTGATCAGCCTGCTCGTCGACCCGTTCTTCCGCATGCACGGGCTCATGACGGGCCTCGTCGCGCGGACGGGGTGGTCGATCCGGCTGGTCCGGACCGGCATCGAGGTCACGGTGATCAGCGCCGGCTGGATCCTCGGCGGGACGTTCGGGCCGGCGACGGTGCTGTACGCGCTGGCCATCGGCCCGCTCGTGCACGTGTTCCTGCCGCGGTTCACCGTGACGGCCCCCGTGCCGGAGCCGGAGGCCGTCACGGTGTAGCTCAGCGGGGTCCGGGCGCGTTCCGTGCCGTCTCGGCGGGGTCGGAGACGACCGAGTCGCCGAGGATCGTGTCGATCCGCGCGAGCAGCTCGGCGGGGATGACCACGCCGGACGCCTTGACGTTCTCGGTCACCTGCTCGGGCCGGGAGGCGCCGATGATCGCGGCGGCGACGTTCTGGTTCTGCAGCACCCACGCGACGGCGAGCTGTGCGAGGGAGAGGCCGAGCTCGTCGGCGATCGGTCGCAGGTCCTGCACGCGCTGCAGGACGTCGGGCCGCTCGAGGAAGCGTCCGATGAACCGTGCGCCGCCCTTCTCGTCGGTCGCGCGCGAGCCGGCCGGGACGGGCTGGCCGGGCAGGTACTTGCCGGTGAGCACGCCCTGCGCGACGGGCGACCAGACGATCTGCGACACCCCGAGCTCGGTCGACGTGGGGACGATCTCGCCCTCGATGACCCGCCAGAGCGCCGAGTACTGCGGCTGGTTCGAGATCAGGTGGATGCCGAGGTCCTGGGCGAGGGCGTGGCCGGCGCGGATCTGGTCCGCGGTCCACTCGCTGACGCCGATGTAGAGCGCCTTGCCGGAGCGCACCACGTCGGCGAACGCCTGCATCGTCTCCTCGAGCGGCGTGGACTCGTCGTAACGGTGCGCCTGGTAGAGGTCGACGTAGTCGGTCTGCAGGCGCTCCAGCGAACCGTCGATCGACTCGAGGATGTGCTTGCGGGACAGGCCGGAGTCGTTGGCGCCGCCGGGGCCGGTCGGCCAGTAGACCTTGGTGAAGATCTCGAGGCTTGCGCGGCGCTCGCCCTTCAGCGCCTCGCCGAGGACGGTCTCGGCCTTGGTGTTCGCGTAGACGTCAGCGGTGTCGAACGACGTGATCCCGGCGTCGAGCGCGGCGCGGACGCAGGCCTTCGCGGTGTCGTTCTCCACCTGCGAGCCGTGCGTGAGCCAGTTGCCGTAGGTGATCTCGGTGATCTTGAGGCCGGAGCGGCCGAGGTAGCGGTAGGAAACCATCCCTCGACCCTAGCTGGGGTACTGACCCCTCTTGACCTGCGGCCGGGGCAGGCGGGAGCGACGGATCTGCAGCGCCCGGACGACGGTGTAGAACGGCGCACCCTTGAGCGGGACGTCGTCGCCGAACTTGGCCTTCAGGCGCTTCTTCACGCTGCGCCACAGGATGAACGCGTCGACCGAGAACAGGAGCATGTACGCGTAGAGCGCCAGGATCGCGCCGCTGGCGATCGCCTGGTTGTTCTGGAACGCGAGCTGCACGACGATCAGCAGGACGGCCACCGGCAGGACGAACTCGCCCAGGTTGAAGCGCGCGTCGACGTAGTCGCGCATGTACCGGCGCTGCGGGCCGCGGTCCTTGACCGGCATGTGCTTCTCGTCGCCGGACTGCATCGCCTGGTACTCGAGATTGCGCTGCTTCTTGCGGGCGTCGGCCTGCGCGCGACCCGCGCCCTTGCGGTCGGAGCTGACCAGCGGGCGCTTGTTGGCCGCCTCGGCCTCCTTGCGCTTCGGCGTCGGCCGGCCCTTGCCTACGGGCTCGCTGGGGCCCTCGGAGAGGGCGGGCTGCTGGTCTTTGCTGCTACCGGGCACGGAGCAAGGGTAGTCGAGTAGCGTGCTGAGGCGTGACGGACGAGACGAGCACGAACGACAGTCGGACGCAGACCCTCCGCACGCGGACGGCGGACCAGTTCAGCGCCCTGCGCGCGGATCTCGAGGCCCTGGTCCGGATACCCAGCGTCTCCAACGCGGAGTTCGACCAGGCGCACGTCGCGGCGAGCGCGGAGGCCGTCGTCGGTCTCCTGCACGGGGTGGGTTTCGACGACGTCCAGGTGCTGCGCGTGGACGGCGGCGCCCCGGCGGTCGTCGGCCGGCGTCCGGGACCCGAGGGCGCCCCGACGGTCCTGCTCTACGCGCACCACGACGTGCAGCCGCCCGGTGAGGACTGGGACACCCCGTCCTTCGAGCCGACCGAGCGCGACGGGCGGCTCTACGGCCGGGGCGCGGCCGACGACAAGGCCGGGATCGTCGCGCACATCGGTGCTCTGCGGGTGCTGGCCGACGAGCTCGCGGTCGGCGTGACCGTCTTCGTCGAGGGGGAGGAGGAGATCGGCTCGCCGACGTTCCTGCCGTTCCTCACCGCGCACCGCGACCTGCTCGCCGCCGACGTGATCGTCGTCGCCGACTCGACCAACTGGGCCGTCGGAGTGCCCGGCCTGACCACCTCGCTGCGCGGCCTGGTCGACCTCGTCGTCGAGGTGGCCGTGCTCGACCACGCGGTGCACTCGGGGATGTTCGGGGGTGCGGTGCTCGACGCGCCCACCCTGCTCGCACGCCTCATCGCGACGCTGCACGACGACGCCGGCGACGTCGCGGTCGCAGGCCTGGTGCACGCCCCCGACCCGACCGTCGACTACGACGAGGCCGCGTTCCGCGCGGACGCGGGCGTGCTGGACGGGGTCCGTCTCGCAGGAACCGGCCCGATCACCGCCCGCCTCTGGACGCGTCCCGCGATCGGCGTCATCGGCCTCGACGCGCCCCGCGTCGCGAGCGCGTCGAACACGATCACGCCGCGGGCGTCGGCCAAGCTCTCGGTCCGGCTTGCTCCCGGCCAGGACCCGGCCGCCGCGATGGAGGCGCTGCGCACGCACCTGCTCGAGCACGCCCCCTTCGGCGCCCGCGTCACGGTCACCGACGGCGAGTCCGGCAAGCCGTTCCAGGCACCGACCGACTCGCCGGCGATGCAGGCCGCGCGGTGGGCGTTCGCGCAGTCGTGGGGGACGCAGCCCGTGGACATCGGCGTGGGCGGGTCGATCCCGTTCATCGCGGACCTGCTCGACGTGTTCCCGGACGCGTCGATCCTGGTGACGGGCGTCGAGGACCCCGACAGCCGCGCGCACGGCGCCAACGAGTCGGTGCACCTCGGCGAGCTGGCCAAGGTCGTGCTGGCCGAGGCGCTGCTGCTGGAGCGGCTCGCTCAGGGCTGACCGGGAAGCCGGTCTCGCGCTGCCGCTTCGCCGTCGCCGAGTCGCTCCTGGAGCTCGGCGATGAATGCCAGCGCGGCCTCACGGTCGTGCAGGGACGTCGTCGTGTCAGCGCGTCGCTCGGCTGCGGACAGGATCTTGAGCGCCTGGGCGGCGTCGCCCTTCGAGTCCGCGAGGACGACGGCGTTGTCGAGCGCGCGGCCCAGCGTCGTCGTCGCAGCCGTGGACCCGGAGCCCTCACCGAACACGCGGACCCAGTTCCCGCTCGGGTCGACCAGCGAGAAACCGCTGGCGCCGTCCGCGTTCGCGCGGCGGCGCGGACGCGTGATGCGTGGGAGGCCCTGGACGGGGATCTTCCCGTAGAGCCCGCGCAGGCCGTCGGCCCACTCGCGCCACAGCACCTCGGTGTCGTCCACCAGCACGAGGCACGTCGAGTGCGACTGCAGGGGGTCCCAGTCGGGCATGCCGTACACCTGCAGCTCGAGCGGCCCACGTCGAAACCCGGCACACGGGTACGGCCGGGACTGGCGGTACGTGACCTCGAAGCCCAGCGCGCCGTAGAACGCGAGCGCCTCGTCGAGGTCACCGCAGGGCAGCAGCGGGATCATGCGGGCCATCGGCCGATCCAACCACCGGGCGTGAGCTACCGATCCTGGGGCACGACCGGGACGTGGTGCTCGACCGTCGGGAACGGGTCGTAGAAGTGGTGCAGGAGCTCGCGCCACCGCTCGTACTGCGGCGACCCACGGAACCCGACCGTGTGCGCCTCCACCGAGTCCCAGCCGATCAGCAGCAGGTACGTGCCAGGGCTCTCGATGCTGCGCGAGACGTGCACGCCCCGGAAGCCCGGGACCGACTCCACGAGCGGCAGAGCGGTTGCCAGGGCCTCCTCGAACGCAGCGTGCTCACCGGGGCGGACCGGGAGGAGGGCGTGCTCGAGCACCGGAGCGGACAGCAGGTCCGTCATACCGGAGGCTGGGGGTCGTACTGGATGCCCCGCCGCACGTCGCGGGCCACGTCCACCGACTCGAGCCGCGCGACGAGGTGCAGGGCCATGTCGATCCCGGCGGACACGCCCGCCGACGTGACGAGGTCGCCGTCGTCGACGAACCGGGACTCGGTGTCCGCGAGCACGTCGGGCTCGAGCTCGAGCAGCTCGTCGAACGCCGCCCAGTGGGTGGTCGCAGGGCGCCCGCTGAGCAGACCGGCAGCCGCGTACACGAGCGCGCCGGTGCAGACGCTCGTCAGGAGCGGGGTCGTCGCGCGCATCTCGTGCACCCACGCCAGGTGCTGGGGCTCGCGCAGCAGGATCCGGGTGCCGTGGCCGCCCGGGTAGACCAGGACGTGCAGCGGCCCGAGCTCGGCCATGGAGACGTCCGGGACGAGGCGCAAGCCCTTGGCGCACCGGACCCCACCGCCGTCCACGGAGAACGTCAGCACCTCGGGGTGCAGCTCGGAGTGGTCGGCCCAGTACTTCAGCACCTCGTAGGGTCCGACGACGTCGAGCTCCTCGGCGCCGTCGAACACGAAGATCCCGACCCGCAGGCCGTTCCCCGTGGACACCTCAGTACCCGGGCAGGGCGAGCATCTGGTCGAGAGCGACGCGTGCCCAGTGCGCGACGTCGGCGTCCACGACGATCTGGTTCACCGACCGCCCGGCGAGCAGCGACTCCATGGCCCAGACGAGGTGCGGCAGGTCGATGCGGTTCATGGTCGAGCAGAAGCAGACCGTGGAGTCGAGGTAGTGGATGTTCTTGTCCGGGTGCGCCGCCGCGATCCGCCGGACCAGGTTCAGCTCGGTGCCGATCGCCCAGGAGCTCCCCGGGGCCGCGGCGTCGAGCGCCTTGATGATGTACTCCGTCGAGCCCACCATGTCCGCGGCCGTGACCACCTCGTGCTTGCACTCGGGGTGCACCAGCACGGTCACGTCGTGGACGGCCGCCCGGATGTCGGTGACGTTGCGCTCGGAGAACCGGCCGTGCACCGAGCAGTGCCCGCGCCACAGGATCATCCGCGCGTTCTTCAGCTGCTCCGTGGTCAGCCCGCCGCCCGGCTTGCGGGGGTCGAACACCACGCAGTCGTCGAGCGAGAGGCCCAGCTGCAGCACCGCCGTGTTGCGGCCGAGGTGCTGGTCGGGCATGAAGAGCACCTTGCCCGTGCCCTCGAGGCCGCCGACCTGGTCGAACGCCCAGCGCAGCGCGACGTGCGCGTTCGACGACGTGCAGATCGTCCCGCCGTGGCGCCCGGTGAACGCCTTGATGGCCGCCGTCGAGTTCATGTAGGTGACGGGGACCGTGCCGTCGGCGATCCCGGCGTCGGCGAGCACGTCCCACGCGTCCTCGACCTGGTCGATCGCCGCCATGTCCGCCATGGAGCAGCCGGCCGCCAGGTCGGGGAGGATCACCTGCTGGTGGTCGGAGGTCAGGATGTCGGCCGACTCGGCCATGAAGTGCACGCCGCAGAAGATGATGAACTCGGCCTCGGGCCGCGCGGCGGCCTCGCGGGCGAGCTTGAAGGAGTCGCCCGTGACGTCGGCGAAGTCGATGACCTCGTCGCGCTGGTAGTGGTGGCCGAGCACGAACGCGCGGGTGCCCAGTGCTGCGCGGGCCACGCGGGCCCGTTCGACGAGGTCCGGGTCGCTGGCTGCGGGAAGGTCGCCGACGCACTCGACGCCGCGCTCGGAGGCGAGGTCGATGCCGCGCCCCAGCAGCAGCAGCGCCGACGGAGCCGGCTCGGAGAAGGTGCTTCGATCCGTGGTCACGCTCACGCGCCGATCCTCGCACACGGACTCGTTCTTGAAAGTCGACGCCGTCCAGGCGTGCCACGATGCACGGCGTGCGCGTCCTCATCGCCCCCGACAGCTTCGGCTCGAGCCTCACGGCCGACGAGGCGAGCGACGTGATCGCCGGCGCCTGGCGTGCGGTGGCACCGAACGACGAGGTGCTGACCTGCCCGTTGTCCGACGGAGGCCCCGGTTTCGTCGCGACGCTGCACCGAGCCCTGGGCGGCTCGCTCGTGCCGGTGACGGTGACGTCGCCGGTCGGCGAGCCGACGCCCGTCGTCCTCCTCCTCGTCGGCACGACCGCCTACGTCGAGTCCGCACAGGCGATCGGGCTGCCGCTCGTGCCGGCCGACCGGCGCGACCCCGGCGTGACGACGACCAGGGGAGCGGGCGAGCTGATCGCGGCCGCGCTCGGCACGGGCGCGACCCGCGTCGTCGTCGGGCTCGGCGGCTCGGCGACGAACGACGCCGGGGCCGGTGCGCTCGTCGGGCTCGCCGACGCGCTGGGCGTCCCGGGCCTGTCGCAGGACCTCGGCCTGGGGGGCGGAGCACTGGGCGCCGTGACCGCCGACGACCTCGCCGGCCTGCGTGACCTGCGCGACCGGTTCCGTGGCGTCGAGCTGGTCGTCGCGACCGACGTCGACGTGCCGCTACTGGGACTGCAGGGCGCGAGCGCGGGCTTCGCGCCGCAGAAGGGCGCGACGCCCGAGCAGGCGCAGGAGCTCGAGCGCGCGCTGGCCGACTTCGCGCACGCGGCGACCGCGGCGCTCGGCGACGCGGTCCGCCCGGACCTGCTGGCAGGCGCCCGCGCCACGTCCGCGACGACCCGGCTGACCACCACGCCCGGAGCCGGCGCAGCGGGCGGCCTGGGCTTCGGGCTCGCCCTCCTGGGAGGTCGGCTGGTGCCCGGGTCCGGCTTCGTCGCCGAGGCGGTCGGGCTCGACGGGCGCATCGCGGCTGCGGACGTCGTCGTGACCGGAGAGGGCCGGTTCGACTGGCAGTCGCTGCACGGCAAGGCGGCGAGCGAGGTGGCGGCTCGGGCCCTCGCGCACGGTGTGCCGACCATCGTGCTCGCCGGGGAGGTGCTGGTGGGTCGTCGCGAGCTGTCGGCCGCCGGGATCACGGCGGCGTACGCGGTCGCGGAGACGCCCGACGCGGTCCGCGCGGCGCTGGCCGCACCGGCCGAGACGCTCGCCGCCCGCGCCACGCGGATCGCCCGAACCTGGTCCCGCTGACCTGAATCGCCGTGCGACGCATCGCACACCGAAGTTTGCGCGGGAGGGTCGTACCCTGGAGGGGAACAACTCGGAGCCCGGTGCTGTTGCGGATCGACAGACAGACGCGAGCACCGTCCCGTGAGCCCACTGGAGAGACATATGAGCGAGACCACGCAGACCACCACGCACGGCGTCCTCCTCACCGACGTCGCCGCCGGAAAGGTCCGCAGCCTCCTGGAGCAGGAAGGCCGCGACGACCTGCGTCTCCGTGTCGCCGTCCAGCCCGGTGGCTGCTCCGGCCTGATCTACCAGCTGTACTTCGACGAGCGTCAGCTCGACGGCGACGCCGTGAAGGACTACGACGGCGTCGAGGTCATCGTGGACCGCATGAGCGTCCCGTACCTCGAGGGCGCGACGATCGACTTCGCGGACACGATCGAGAAGCAGGGCTTCACCATCGACAACCCGAACGCCCCGGCGGATGCCGGGGCCCTTTCTCATGCCTGCGTGCGGACGGTCAGTGCGTGGACGCCGTCCTGCTCGGTCGACCCCACCATGACGTGCCCGCGCATCCGAGCCCAGGCCGGCACGTCGTGCACGGCTGCCGGGTCCGTGGCCAGCACGGTGAGCGTGCTGCCGACCGGGGCGTCCTTCGCGGCGCGCGCGAGCCTGATGACCGGCGCGGGGCAGCGCAGCCCACGGGCGTCCACGACGATCACAGCGAGCCGACCCCCCACGCCTCCCGCACACCGGCGACGATCCCCGGCAGCTCGTCGAGGAACCGGTCCACGTCCGCCGACCGCGTGCCGCGCGGCAGGGCGAGCCGGATGTTGCCGTGCGTGAGCGCCCCCATCGCGGCCAGCACGTGGCTGGGCTCCAGCGCGCTCGACGTGCAGGCCGACCCCGAGCCGACCGCGAACCCGCGGGCGTCCAGCGCGCCGAGCAGCGCCTCGCCCTCGACGTAGAGGCACGAGAACGTCAGGACGTGGGGGAGCCGGTCCACGGGGTCGCCGACCACGTCGACGTCCGGGACCTCAGCGGCCACCCGGGTGCGGACCCGGTCGATCAGCGCCCTGCGGTCGTCGGCCGCCGCCGACGCGACCTGGAGCGCGACCGCGGCGGCCAGTGCGGCGGGCACGCTCACGCCGCCCGGGAACCAGCGGTCCTCGTCCTCGGGCCAGTCGGGGGAGCGACGCACGCCAGAGCGGGTGACCAGCACCCCGATCCCGGCCGGACCGCCCCAGTCGCCCGCGTCCGCGGCAAGCAGGTCCCACGCCTCGCCCACGTCGACGTGGCCCAGGCTCGCGCCCGCGTCCATGAGCAGCGGGACGCCCGCGGCGTGTGCGGCCTCGCGCACGGCGTCGACGGGCTGCAGCGTGCCCACCTCGCCGTTCGCGTGCTGCAGGGCCGCCAGGGCCACCCCGGGCCGTCCGACGGCATCGACGAACGCGGACGGGTCGACCCGCCCGGTCGCGTCGACCGGCACGGTGACGCGGGTGCCCGCGAAGTCGGCGGCGTTCAGGACGGCTGCGCGCTCGACCGCCCCGACGACGACGTCGGACCCGGAGCGTCGTCGGCCGCGGGCCACCGACCGGACGGCCCCGTGCAGCGTCGCGGTGTGCGACGGGGCGAGGTCGACGTCCTGCGTCCGGGCGCGGACGACGGCGGCGATCGCCTCCCGCGCGCCGTCGAGGAGCATGCGGGCGCGCCGACCCTCGGCGTGGAGCCGACGCGGGTCCGCCCAGCCCTGGTCGAGGGCCTCGAGGAACGCCGACCGCGCCTCGGGGAGCAGCGGGGCGCGCCCGCCGGCGTCGAGGACGACACGCCCGCCAGTGGCGTCGGTCACAGCAGAGGTGTCACGGGGCCCGGTGGTCTCGGGCTCGCCATCTGTGCTCACGCACGCACCGTAACCCCGAGACGCCCGTGACCAGGCGGGAGAGGATCCCCCTGGGCAGCCCGTCGACGGGTGCCGCGGCACCGTCCCGAGGAGCGGGACGTGACCGACGTGGTGCTGACACGGCGTCGTCAACACTCGTCGTCAGCACGAAACGCGCGGCCCGGGGCGCTAGGCTGCACCAGTCGAGGACGAAGGTCCCGGACGACGCCCCCAGCACCGCGGGAGCGCCCGTCGGGACGCGAGTGAGAGGTCCCCCCGTTGCACCCGGACACCCCCCGTCGCAAGCGGCGGCCAGCGCTGGTCATGGCTGGTCTGCTTGCCGTCGTCGTCGTCGCCCTCAGCGGTTGTTCCGCCGAGGTGCAGCGCGGCTGGCTCCCTGGCTCGTCTGAGAACGAGATCACCAACCAGACCGGCCGGGTCACCAGCCTCTGGGTCGGCTCCTGGATCGCGGCCCTCGTCGTCGGCGTCATCACGTGGGGCCTGATCCTGTGGTGCGTCACGGTCTACCGGAAGCGCAAGGCGGACGACACCCTGCCGGTGCAGCTCCGGTACCACGTGCCGCTCGAGATCATGTACGTGATCCTGCCGATCATCATGGTCGGGGTGCTCTTCTACTACACGAACCGCGACACCGAGGCGATCATCGACACCTCGGCCGAGACCCAGAACCATGTCCAGGTCATCGGCAAGCAGTGGAGCTGGGACTTCAACTACCTCGACGACGACGCGTACGAGACCGGCCAGCACGCCCAGGACGTCGGCAGCGCCGGCACCGGTGTGCTCCGCGACCAGGTCACCCTGTGGCTGCCGGTCGACGAGTCCGTCGAGTTCACGCTCAACTCGCGCGACGTCATCCACTCGTTCTGGGTGCCCGCGTTCCTCATGAAGATGGACATGATCCCCGGCAAGACGAACTCGTTCCAGGTCACGCCGAAGGTCGTCGGCGAGTACCTCGGCAAGTGCGCCGAGCTCTGCGGCGAGTACCACTCGTCGATGCTGTTCAACGTCAAGGTCGTGACTCGCGAGGACTACGACGCGCACATCGCGCAGCTGAAGGAGAACGGCCAGGAGGGCTCGCTCGGACTCGAGTACAGCCGCCTGCAGGACACCGCGCCCGACGCGGCGAAGGAAGGCGAGAACTGATGGCCGCCGTCGCGGAGCACATCCCCGGACTGGCGCCGTCGCGCCAGACGCTCGGCCGCACGGTGATCAAGTGGATCACCTCCACCGACCACAAGACCATCGGGTACCTGTACCTGATCACGTCGTTCGTCTGGTTCGCGATCGGTGGCACGCTCGCGCTGCTCATCCGCGCCGAGCTCTTCGACCCGGGCATGCAGGTGTTCCAGTCGAAGGAGCAGTACAACCAGGCGTTCACCATGCACGGCACGATCATGCTGCTGCTGTTCGCCACGCCCCTGTTCGCGGGCTTCGCCAACGTGATCATGCCGCTGCAGATCGGCGCGCCCGACGTGGCGTTCCCGCGGCTGAACATGCTCGCGTACTGGTTCTTCTTCTTCGGCGGCACGATCGCCGGCGCCGGCTTCTTCACGCCGCAGGGTGCCGCGTCGTTCGGCTGGTTCGCGTACGCGCCGCTGTCCAACACCGTGTACTCACCGGGGCTCGGGGGAGACCTCTGGGTCTTCGGACTGGCCCTCGCCGGGTTCGGCACGATCCTGGGTGCCGTCAACTTCATCACCACGATCGTCACCATGCGTGCGCCCGGCATGACGATGTTCCGCATGCCGATCTTCACCTGGAACACCCTGGTGACGTCGCTGCTGGTGCTCATGGCGTTCCCGCCGCTGGCCGCCGCGCTGTTCGCGCTCGGCGCCGACCGCCGGTTCGGTGCGCAGGTGTTCAACCCCGAGAACGGCGGCGCCATCCTCTGGCAGCACCTGTTCTGGTTCTTCGGGCACCCCGAGGTCTACATCATCGCGCTGCCGTTCTTCGGCATCATCACCGAGATCCTGCCGGTCTTCAGCCGCAAGCCGATCTTCGGCTACCGCGGCCTGGTGTACGCCACGATCGCGATCGCTGCCCTGTCGGTGACCGTGTGGGCGCACCACATGTACGTCACCGGCTCGGTCCTGCTGCCGTTCTTCGCGTTCATGACGATGCTCATCGCCGTGCCCACCGGTGTGAAGTTCTTCAACTGGATCGGCACGATGTGGCGGGGCAAGCTCACGTTCGAGACACCCATGCTCTGGACCATCGGCTTCCTCATCACGTTCCTCTTCGGCGGCCTGACGGGCATCATCCTGTCCAGCCCGGCGCTCGACTTCTCGCTGTCGGACTCGTACTTCGTCGTCGCGCACTTCCACTACGTCGTGTTCGGCACGGTCGTCTTCGCGATGTTCGCCGGCTTCTACTTCTGGTGGCCGAAGATGACCGGCCGGATGCTCGACGAGCGCCTCGGCAAGGTCCACTTCTGGATGCTGTTCGTCGGCTTCCACACCACGTTCCTGATCCAGCACTGGCTGGGCGTCATGGGCATGCCCCGCCGGTACGCGGACTACTCGCCCGACGACGGCTTCACGGTGATGAACCAGGTCTCGACCATCGGTGCGGTCATCCTCGCCGCGTCGACGCTGCCCTTCCTCTGGAACGTCTACACCACGTGGCGCAACGCACCGCTGGTGACGGTCGACGACCCGTGGGGCTACGGGGCCTCGCTCGAGTGGGCGACCAGCTGCCCGCCGCCGCGGCACAACTTCACGTCGCTGCCGCGCATCCGCTCGGAGCGTCCGGCATTCGACCTGCACCACCCCGAGGTCGCCGCCATGGACTTCGTCGAGCCCGATCCCGGTCCGCTGGACTGGGAGGCGGACCGGCGCGGTGAGACGTCGCTCGGCGTCGAGCGCGTCGTGAACGGCACTGGCGAGCCCGAGCAGTCGACCGCGACGATCGTCGAGGAACGGCCTGCCACCGAGACCAGCACGGACGGGGAGGACGAGAAGTGAAGCTCGAGACCAAGCTCTTCCTCTACGGGGTGCTGTTCTTCGTCCCCATCGGCCTGATCTACGCCTGGTGGAGCGGCGGCGAGGCCGTCGGCACGGTCGGCATCCCGCTCGTCGGCGGGCTCGTGGGCATGATCGGCGCCTACTTCGCGCTGCTGGGCCGCCGGATCGACGAGCGTCCCGAGGACGACCCGAACGGTGAGATCGAGCAGGGCGCAGGCGACCAGGGCGTGTACAGCCCCTGGAGCTGGTGGCCGCTGGTCCTCGGCGTCGCCGCCGCGATCACGTTCGCCGGTCTGGCCGTCGGATTCTGGATGTCGTACATCGGCATCGTGCTCGGCATCATCGGCCTGGTGGGCTGGGTCTTCGAGTTCTCGCGGGGACAGCACGCCCACTGACGTCTGACCACGGGGTTTCCACCCCTGTGAGCAGGCATTTCACACTGCTAGCGTCCTGGCATGAGGAATCCTCGCGCGTTAGTGGTTCGAACGATCATCCTCGTCGCAGTGGCAGGGGCGGCACTGACCGCCTGTTCCAGCGACGACTCCTCCGGATCTGCACCCTCGAAGAGCGACATCACGGGTGAGTGGGCAGAGCCGGACTCCAAGCCGCCGGTCGATCTCGAGTTCCTGGCGGACGGCTCCGTCAGCGGGACCGACGGGTGCAACCAGATGAACGGCACCTGGAAGCTCGACGGCTCCGACATCGAGTTCGGCCCGTTCTCCGCGACGATGATGGCGTGCGAGGACGTGGACACGTGGCTCTCAGGAGCGGCGAAGGCGACGGTCGACGGTGACACCATGACGATCCTCGACGACAAGGGCAAGGACATCGGGACGCTCGAGAAGCAGTCCTGACGCACGAACTGCCAAGGGCCCGCACTCGACGACGAGTGCGGGCCCTCAGGCGTTCTGCGGGGCGTACAGGCGGTCAGACGGCCACGATCAGGCCGGCCGTCTGGGTGCGCGCGCGGTCGAAGCGAGCAGCGGCGTCGGCCCAGCTGACGATGTTCCACCACGCCTTGACGTAGTCCGCCTTCACGTTCACGTAGTCCAGGTAGAAGGCGTGCTCCCACATGTCGAGCACGACCACCGGGACGAGGCCGAGCGCGATGTTGCTCTGCTGGTCGTACAGCTGCACGATCACGAGCTTCTGGCCGATGGAGTCCCACGCGAGGATCGACCAGCCGGAACCCTGGATGCCGAGCGCGTTCGCGGCGAAGTGCTTCTGGAACGCCTCGAACGAGCCGAAGAACTCGTCGATCGCGGCGCCGAGCTCGCCGGTCGGCTTGTCGCCGCCCTCGGGGGAGAGGTTCTGCCAGAACACCGAGTGGTTGACGTGCCCGCCCAGGTTGAAGGCGAGGTTCTTCTCGTGGAGGTTCACCGCGGCGAAGTCGTCGGCCGCGCGGGCGGCAGCGAGCTTCTCGAGCGCCGTGTTGGCGCCGGCGACGTAGGCCGCGTGGTGCTTGTCATGGTGCAGCTCCATGATGCGCCCCGAGATGTGCGGCTCGAGCGCCGCGTAGTCGTAGGGCAGATCCGGAACCCCCCCCCCCCCCCCCCCCCCCCCCCCCCCCCCCCCCCCCCCCCCCCCCCCCCCCCCCCCCCCCACTCTTCGGACAACTGTTGCTCAGGATCAGCGATTCCGCCCGTCAGGGGCCGTCTCATCCTTCGGATCGACCAGGTGCTGGCCACCGCCGACGGTGCCCGCCCCGGCCCCGGTCAGCTCGGCCGGACCGTGAGCGGCGCTCTCGATCGAGTCGTGCTCGCCGTGGGAGTGCGCGGCGACGAGCTCGGCGGGTGTCACGGGCTCGATGCGGTCCTCGTAGAACGTCTCCGAGAGCCGCTGCCGCATGCGGTCGAGCCGGTAGCCCTTGCGACGCACGCCGCGCGAGTCCTCGGCCGGCTCGATCTCCAGCGGCCGCGTGTTGTCGTGCTGGACGCGCAACCACCGCTCGTGCTGGTCGAGGGGCTTGTGGACCTCGATGTACTCGCCGTTGGCGAACCGGACGATGCGACCGGTCTCGTGGCCGTGCAGGACCAGCTCGCGGTCCTTGCGCTGCAGGCCGAGGCAGATGCGCTTGGTGATCCAGAACGCGAACCACGGACCCAGGAAGATCAATGCGCGGAACCCCCACGTGATGTCGTTGATCGACAGGTGGAAGTGCGTTGCGATGAGGTCGTTCGAACCGGCGAGGATGAGGATGAAGAACGCGGTCAGCAGCGAGGCGCCGAACGCAGTACGGAACGGCCGGTTGCGCGGCCGGTCGAGCACGTGGTGCTCCTTGTGGTCGCCCGTCGCGAATGCCTCGATGAACGGGTACAGGGCGAGCGCCGTGAACAGGATGCCCGGGATCACCATCGCCGGGATGATCACGTTCAGCGAGAGCGTGTACTGACCTATGACGACCTCGGCGAAGCCGGGCATCAGGCGCAGCGACCCCTCGAGGAACAGCATGTACCAGTCCGGTTGAGCGCCCGCGGAGACGATGGACGGATCGAACGGGCCGTAGTTCCAGACCGGGTTGATCGTCATGGTCGCCGCCATGAGCGCGATGACGCCGAACACGAGGAAGAAGTAGCCGCCGGCCTTCGCCACGTAGATCGGGAAGAGCGGGTAGCCGACGACGTTCTTGTTCGACCGACCCGAGCCCGGGTACTGCGTGTGCTTGTGCAGCACGACGAAGAACAGGTGCAGCCCGATGAGCGCGAGGATGATCCCGGGAATCAGGAGGATGTGCACCGTGAACATGCGCGGGATCAGCACGTCACCGGGGAACTCGCCGCCGAACAGGAAGTACGACGTGTAGCTGCCGATGATCGGGATGGCCCGCACCACACCGTCGGTGATCCGCAGACCGTTGCCGGAGAGCACGTCGTCGGGGAGCGAGTAGCCCGTGAAGCCTGCGGCGAGCCCGAGGATCATCAGCGTGAAGCCGACCACCCAGTTGACCTCGCGCGGCTTGCGGAACGCGCCCGTGAAGAAGACGCGCATCATGTGCGTGACGATCGAGGCCATGAAGATCAGCGCGGCCCAGTGGTGGATCTGCCGCATCAGCAGTCCGCCGCGGACCTCGAAGGAAAGCCTCAGCGTCGAGGCGAAGGCCTCGGACATGTGCTGCCCCTGCAGGGCCACCCACGGTCCGTCGTACACGACCTCGTTCATGCTCGGCACGAAGAAGAGCGTGAGGAAGACGCCCGAGATCAGGATCGTGATGAAGCTGTAGAGCGCGATCTCACCGAGCAGGAACGACCAGTGGTCGGGGAAGATCTTGCGCGCGAAGACCTTGACCGCGGTACCGATGCCGGTGCGCTGGTCGAGGTAGTCCGCCGTGCCTGCGGCGATCTTCTCGACCGGGGAGGGGGTCGATGTCGTGGTCACGTAAGACGCTCCCAGAAGCTCGGGCCGACGGGCTCATTGAAGTCGCTCTGAGCGATCAGATAGCCCTCGTCATCAACGGTGATCGGCAGCTGCGGCAGGGGCCGCTTCGCCGGTCCGAACACGACCTTCGCTCCGTCCGACACGTCGAAGGTCGACTGGTGGCACGGGCACAGGAGGTGGTGGGTCTGCTGCTCGTACAGCGCGACCGGACAGCCTACGTGAGTACAGATCTTCGAGTATGCGACGATCCCGTTATAGGACCAACTTTTCTTCTCTTCGGATTCTTTGAGATCCTCAGGATTGAGTCGGACCATCAGGACGATGGACTTGGCCTTCTCGTCGAGCGGGTGCGCCTCTTCGTCGAGCTTGTCCGGCTGGACGTGGAACACCGACCCGACGGTCACGTCCGCGGCCTTGATCGGCCGTCCGCTCGGGTCCGTCGTGAGACGGGTGCCCTTCTTCCACATCGTGTACTTGAACTTGCTGACGTTCCAGTCGTCGCCGACGTTGCCGACGATCGGCACGATGATCGCGAGCGGGAAGAGCGCGAGCGCGCCGATCATCGTGCCCTGGAGCAGTCCGCGGCGGCCGATCGCCGAGTCGGCGGCGCCCTCCTTGAGCACCTCGACGGCGGCTTCACGAGTCTCGTCGGAGCTGCGCTGCTCGTGCCGCTCCTCGGCCTTCTCGTGGTCGTTCATCAGGGCCTTGGCCCAGTGGACCGCGGCGATGCCGATGCCGAGCAGCGACACCGCGAGCCCGATACCGAGCAGGAAGTTCGACAGCCGCATCGACTCGGGCGTCTCGCCCGGGGGAATGGCGAAGTACGCGACGAGGAAGCCGATGGTCGCGATGACCGACAGGACGAAGAAGAAGACGACCTGGCGCTCGGCCTTCTTGTTCGCCTTCGGGTCGTTGTCGCCCATCCGGTCGTGGTGCTCCGGGTGGCCCGGGTCCTCGAACCGCTCGGGGTAGGTCCCGTCCTCGCGCAGCACCAGCGAGTTGTCGGTCGTGGCCTCGGGGGCCGGGTCGTGGATGCTCACGAGGACTTGGCTCCGATCCAGACCGCTGCGCCGATGAGCAGGCCGAGTCCGACCACCCACGCCCAGAGGCCTTCGCTGACGGGTCCGAGGGCACCGAGGGTCAGGCCGCCCGGGGACGCGCCACCCTGCTGGTCGATGAACGCGATCACGTCGCGCTTCTCCTCGGGCGTGATGTTCGCGTCGTTGAACACGGGCATCGACTGCGGGCCGGTGAGCATGGCCTCGTAGATGTGCGTCGGCGTGGTGTCCCACAGCTTCGGCGCGAACTTGCCCTGCGAGAGGGCGCCGCCGGCGCCGACCGCGTTGTGGCACATCGCGCAGTTGGTGCGGAAGATCGCCATGCCGTTGGACGCGTTGCCGAGCGCCGGGTCGACCATCTCCGCGGTCGGGATGGCGGGGCCGTCACCGAGCGAGGCCACGAACGCGGCGAGCTGGTTGATCTGCTCCTGCTCGAACTGGACCGGCTTGGCCTCGATCTGCGGGCCGTTCATCTGGGCCGGCATGCGGCCCGTGCCCACCTGGAAGTCCACTGCTGCGGCGCCGACGCCGATCAGCGACGGTCCGCTCGCGGTGCCGGCCGCCGAGGGTCCGTGGCACGTGGCGCAGTTGGCCTGGAACAGCTTCTCACCGGTCGCGATGTCACTGGCGTCGGCCTTCACGGTCGTCGCCCTGGCCGACGTCGGTGCCAGCACCGCGTACAGCCCACCGGTGAGCAGCAGCGCCAGCAGGAGCAGCACGATCGGCGCACGCCGATCCTGCCTGCGGGCTGCGAGTGCCTTCACGGATCGATCCTCGTCTCGCACGTTGGGGGATGGGATTCAGTTGTGGCGGGCGACGAGGCCCGCCCCTGCTACTTGAGCAGGTAGATCATGGCGAACAGCGCGATCCAGACCACGTCGACGAAGTGCCAGTAGTAGGAGACCACGATGCCGGTGGTCGCCTCGTGGTGACCGAACCGCTTGGCCGTGAACGACCGGCCGAGCAGGAAGATGAAGGCGATGAGACCGCCGAGGACGTGCAGACCGTGGAAGCCGGTCGTCAGGTAGAAGACCGAGCCGTACGGGCTGGACGAGAGGGTCAGGCCCTCGCGCACCAGGTTCGCGTACTCGTAGATCTGCCCCGACACGAAGACCGCGCCCATCAGGTACGTCAGCGTCATCCACTCGTTCATGCCCCAGCGGCGCGCGTTCAGCAGCGAGCCGCTGCGCACCGGCTGGAATCGCTCGGCGGCGAACACCCCGGCCTGGCAGGTCACCGACGACAGCACCAGGACGATCGTGTTGGCCGTCGCGAACGGGATGTTCAGCTTCGCGGTCCAGAACGCCCACTCCTCGGGAGCGGCGGACCGCAGCGTGAAGTACATGGCGAAGAGGCCGGCGAAGAACATGAGCTCGCTGGCCAGCCACACGATGGTCCCTACCGACACGGGGTTCGGTCGGTTGACGCTCACGTGGGGGCTGGTGCGGGGGGCAGCCGTTGCGGTCGACACGTTGGCCATTATGGCCGAACCCGCCCCGCCATGGGTCATTGGAGCTGCGGAGCGTCGACGGGTAAATGTCACACCGTCAGGATCGGCGCCCGCGCGCGCGAGGAGCAGCACCCTGTCGGCCGCACGATCACGCGGCAGACCGCCGTTCGCGCAGGCCGTCCACGACCGGTCGCGCCGCAGGTCGGACCGTCGACGGACCGGCGCGTCGCGGACCCCGTGCTATGGGTCCCGACGACGAGTTTGTGTTGCTCCTCACCGCCTCGCCGCGACCCGTGCCAAGATTCCCCTCGGACGCACGTCGACGATGAGTGAGGACCTCCATGAGCACGGGCCAGCCCGAGAACGCAGCCGCCCTCCCGGCACCGCGGATCCTGCTGTACAGCGACGACGTCGACGCGCGCGAGCAGGTGCGGCTGGCGGTCGGACGACGTCTTCGTCGGGGCGCGCCGGACATCGAGTGGGTCGAGGTCGCGACGGCTGCGGCGGTCATCTCGAGCACCGAGGCCGGCGGCCTGGACCTGCTGATCCTCGACGGTGAGGCCGACAAGGTCGGTGGGATGGGCCTGGCCCGCCAGCTCAAGGACGAGATCTACCGGTGCCCCCCGGTCCTGGTGCTCACCGGTCGACCGCAGGACGCCTGGCTGGCCTCGTGGTCCAACGCCGAGGCGGTCGTCAGCCGCCCGCTCGACCCGGTCGAGCTGCACGCGGCCGTCGCGGCGCTCGTCGAGGCGCGGGCCGTCGCCCGATGACCGACGCTCCGACCTGGTCGGACCTGTTCGCCACGCTCGTCGCCCGGCAGGACCTCACGTCCGAGCAGACCGCCTGGGCGATGAGCGAGATCATGAGCGGCGAGGCGTCGACGCCGAAGGTCGCCGCGTTCCTCATCGCCCTGAAGACCAAGGGCGAGAGCGTCACCGAGCTCACCGGCCTCGCCGACACGATGCTCCAGCACGCGGTGCGGATCACCGTGCCGGGTCGGACCATCGACATCGTGGGCACCGGTGGCGACCGGTCGCACACGGTCAACATCTCGACCATGTCCGCCCTCGTCGTGGCCGGCGCCGGGCTCACCGTGGTCAAGCACGGCAACCGGGCCGCCTCGTCGTCGTCCGGCTCGGCCGACGTGCTCGAGGCGCTCGGGATCCGGCTCGACCACGCGCCCGCCCGCGTCGCCGAGCTGGCGACCGAGGTCGGCATCACCTTCTGCTTCGCCCAGGTGTTCCACCCGTCGTTCCGGCACACGGCACCCGCGCGCAGCGAGCTCGGCATCGGGACCGCCTTCAACTTCCTCGGCCCGCTGACCAACCCGGCGCAGCCGCGGTCCGCGGCGATCGGTGTCGCCGACGCCCGGATGGCCCCGCTCATGGCGGGCGTCCTGGCGGGTCGGGGCGCCAGCGCGCTCGTCTTCCGCGGCGAGGACGGGCTCGACGAGATCGCCCCCACCGGCCCGACGAAGATCTGGGAGGTCCGCGACGGCCTCGTCGACGAGTCGGTCGTGGACTGGGCAGACCTCGGTGTCGCCCGGATCGAGCTCGCGTCGCTGCGGGGTGCGAAGGCCGACTACAACGCCGACGTCGCCCGCCGGCTCCTCGGCGGCGAGCAGGGGCCGGTGCGCGAGACCGTCGTGCTCAACACCGCGGCCGCGCTCGTCGCCGACGGGACGCTTCCGGGCACCAGTGACGGGTCGCTGACCGAGCGGCTGCTCGCGGGCGCCGGGCACGCGCGGGAGGCCCTGGACAGTGGCCGGGCGGCCGACGTGCTGGCCCGCTGGCGGGCGGCCAGCGCCGCCTAGTCGGTCACCGAGGTCAGACCGGGACGCGTCAGTCCTCGAGCCCGAGACTGAACGCCTGCTCCAGGTCGTGCTGGCTGTACGTCCGGAACGCGATGTAGGTCTGGGTCCGCAGGACGCCCTCGACCTTGCTGATCTTGTCGGCGATCACGTCGGCGAGGTCGTCGTGCTCGCGGACGCGGACCATGGCGACGAGGTCGACCTCGCCGGTGACGGAGTAGACCTCGCTGACGCCCGAGATGTCGGCGATCGCGGCCGCGACCTCCGGGATCCGTGCGGCGTCCGAGTCGATGAGCACGATGGCGGTGAGCATGGTCGCCATCATGCCGTGCGGGGCCGCCGGACGCCGGTGGGCAGCACCTGCGCGTCGGCGTCGTCGAGCTCGCCGGTCAGGACGACCGGCGGCCGGTCGCCGAGCGCCTCCGCCGGGTGGAGCCGGAGCTGTCCCAGGGCCTCGCGCGGGCGGAGCACGGTCGCGACGGCCGCGGCCGGGTCGCGCAGCCGCAGGGCCGAGCGCACGGGATAGGCCCAGATGCTCGCGACCTCGACGAGCCGCACGCCGGGCTGGTCGAGCCAGGTGAGCACGAGGTCGGTCTCCTCGGGGTGCGCCGCCGGCGCGGGAGCGACCGGTGCCTCGACGTGCTCGCCCGACGCCTGCAGGGTCGCGATCGCGGGTCGGGGGTCGGTGCGCCGGTCGACGCGGGCGGKGCCCGCGAGCCGGCCGTACCGGACGAGCACGAGCTCCCAGCCGCCGTCCTCCGTCCTGCGCGCGGCGACCAGCTCGGGGCACGCGGACACCGGCGCGAACCGCTGCGCGCGCGACGCTCCTCGCAGGAACGCGCCCAGGCGGTCGCGCACGGTGCCCGCCTCCTCGAACCGCTCCTGGTCCACGAGCGTGTCGATGCGGTCCGCGTGGGCGCCGACCACCGCGTCGGCGTCGGCGAGCATCGCGTGCCGGACCGCCGCGACGACCGCCGCGTAGTCGGGGGCGTCCCCGATGCAGGGCGCACCGCACCGACCCATCTCGGCGAGCACGCAGGCCGACGAGCCGGCTGGCGCGACCAGCGGCAGGCGCCGGGTGCACTGCCGGATCGGGAACGTCTCGTGCAGCGCGTCGAGGGCGAGCTGGGCGGTCTTGGCCGACGCGAACGGCCCGATGTACGTCGCACCGTCGTCGGCCTTGACCTCGCGCACGACGGACAGCCGCGGGTAGGGCTCGGACGTCAGCCGGACCCAGGGCATGCGCTCCGGGAAGCGGGACCGGCGGTTGTACCGGGGGGAGTGGGCCGCGATGAGCCGGAGCTCGCGCACGCGTGCCTCGAGCGGCGTCGCGCACGGGATCGGGTCGACGCGGTGCGCGACGCGCACCATCTCGATCATGCGGCTGCGCTTCTCCGCCGACGTGAAGTAGCTGCGCACGCGCTGCCGCAGGGACGTCGTGGACGTGCCGACGTAGAGGATCTCCTCGCCCGGCCCGCGGAAGAGGTACACGCCGGGGGAGTCCGGCAGGCCGTCCGCGAGGGTCCGCTTGCGGCGGACGTCCTGCGGGACCGGGTCGGTCGCCGTGGCGAGGTCCTCGAGGTGCGTGATGCCGAGCGGCGCCAGGCGACCCAGGAGCGCGTGCAGCACGTCGACGGTGGCCTGCGCGTCCGAGAGCGCCCGGTGGTTGGGCGTGACGGTCGCGTGGAACAGGGCCGCGAGCGAGGAGAGCTTGTGGTTCGGAGCCTCGTCGCGCGTGACCACCCGGCGCGCCAGACGCACCGTGTCGAGCACCTTGTTGCCCGGCCATGCGTGCCCCGTCCTGGCGGCGGCCGCCTTGAGGAAACCGATGTCGAACGGCGCGTTGTGCGCGACGAGCACGGCCCCGCGCGAGAACTCCAGGAAGCTGGGCAGCACCTCCTCGATGGGCGGAGCGCCGATGAGCATGGTGGTCGTGATGCCGGTCAGCACCTGGATGAACGGCGGGACCGGCCCGCCGGGGTCGACCAGCGTCTGGAACTCGCCGAGCACCTCCCCGCCCCGCACCTTGACCGCACCGATCTCGGTGATCGCACAGTCGGCGGGCGTCCCGCCCGTCGTCTCAAGGTCCACGACGACGAACGTCACGTCCGACAGCGGTGTGCCGAGGTCCTCGAGGGTGGGCTGGTGCGGCCGCGCGTCCGGCGCCGGGGTGGCGTCCGCCCACACGGGGCGTAGGCGGCGGACGGACGACATGGGGCGGACGCTACCCACGGTCACCGACACGACCGCCGCGCCGCACCGGAGGCCCGGCGTCCGCCTAGGGTGCTGGCATGACCGGCACCGACCTCGAGGACGCCGCAGGCGCGCCCGCCGACCGGTCCGACGTCCCGCCGACCGTGCGCTCCGCGCTCGTCCAGGCGGCCTCCGACGCGCTCGGCACGTTCGAGCCCGTCGAGGTGCCTGCGTCCCTGCGCGCCGTGCACCGGTTCGCTCCGCGTCGCCGCGCCTCCGCGGGGGCCGGCCCTTTGTGGACCGCGCTCCAGCAGGAGGACGTCTTCCGCAAGGGCGTCGCGCGCGTCTGGGCGCAGGCGAACCCCGCGCTCGCCGCGCAGGTCGTCGACGAGCACCCGGAACCGTCGCCGCAGGCGGCCGCGGGGGCGTGGCTGCTCGGGGTGCCCGGCTGGCGGAGCCTCGTGCCCCCCGAGGCCTCAGGGGCCGATGCCGAGCTTCCTCAGCTCCGGGCGAGCCTGGCGAAGGCGCAGGCGGAGACCGAACGCGTGCGCGCCGACCTGGCGACCGCGACGCAGGACGGGCGGGCGGCGCAGGAGCAGCTCACGAGCCTCCAGCGCGAGCTGCGCCGGCTGCGCTCGGACGCCGACCGCGCGCGCAGCGAGGGTCGTCGCGCCGCCGACGAGGCGCAGGCGGTGCTCGACGCCGCCGTGCAGGCCCAGGCCCAGGCGGCTCAGGACCTGCAGGCGGCGCACGACGAGCGGCGTGCGTCATCGGCGGAGCGGACCGCCGCACGCGCGGAGCTGCGCGCCGCCCGCAAGCTCGCCGACGCACGGGTCCGGCTCCTCCTGGACACGATCGTCGACGCCGCGAGCGGCCTGCGTTCCGAGCTGGCCCTGCCGCCCGCGGGCGACAAGCCGGCCGACCTCGTCGGCCCGGGCGTGGAACAGGCCGCGGCCCGACCCAGCTCTCGCGGTCGATCGATCGACGACCCCGCCCTGCTCGAGGAGCTGCTCCGCCAGCCGTGGGCGCACCTGCTCGTCGACGGCTACAACGTCTCCAAGACGGGCTTCGGCGACCTCACGCTCGCCGAGCAGCGGCGCCGCCTGGTCGACGGGCTCGCGGGGGTGGCGGCGCGTACCGGCGCCGAGGTGACCGTGTGCTTCGACGGGCAGGAGGGCCAGGGCGCGACCGGCGGCCACGCCCGGGGGGTCCGCGTCCTGTTCGCCGTCGGGGAGATCGCCGACGACCTCATCCGCCGGCTCGTGCACGCCGAGCCGCCCGGACGCGTGCTCGTCGTCGTGACGAGCGACCAGGAGATCGTGCGGGACGTCGAGGCCGCCGGCGCGTGGGTGGTCCCGTCCCGCACGCTCGTCGCGCGGATCCAGCACCTCTGAGGTGACTGTCGGTGGTCGTCGCTAGCGTCCGGCGCATGATCATCGACTGCGACACCTGCACCCAGCGCGGCGCCGCGTGCGCGGACTGCGTCGTGACGTTCCTGACCATCCCCGTGCGCACGCGGTCGCCCGCAGAGCCGGCTCGGGCCCCCGTGCCCGCGGAGCTCGACGCCGGCGAGCGGCGAGCCATCGAGGTGCTCGCCGCCTCCGGCCTGGTGCCGCCCCTGCGGATGGTGAAGGCGATCTGACCCTCAGTCGGACGCCGACGTCGCGTAGAGCGCGTCCACCTCGCCGGCGAAGTCCTTGAGCACCTGCGCGCGGCGGATGCTGAGCTTCGGGGTGAGGTAGCCGTTCGCGATCGTGAGGTCGTCGGCGAGGATGCGGTACTTGCGCACCGACTCGGCCCGCGAGACGGCCTTGTTGGCCTTCTCGACGGCGAGGTCGAGCGAGGCCAGGACGTCGGGGTCCTTGGCCGCCTCGGCGACGCTCATCTCGGGCTTGCCGTGCGCCGTGAGCCACCCGGGAACGCCCTCGGGGTCCAGCGTGATCAGCGCGCCGATGAACGGACGCTGGTCGCCCACCACGACGACCTGGCTGATCAGCGGGTGCGCCCGGAGCCGGTCCTCGAGCACCGCCGGGGCGACGTTCTTGCCGCCAGCAGTGACGATGATCTCCTTCTTGCGACCCGTGATCCGCAGGTAGCCCTCGTCGTCGAGGGAGCCGAGGTCGCCCGTGCGGAACCAGCCGTCCACCAGCGACTCCTGCGTCGCCGCGTCGTTCGCGTGGTAGCCGCGGAACACCGGGATGCCCTTGACCTCGATCTCGCCGTCCTCGGCGATCCGGATGGAGGTTCCGGGCATCGGGATGCCGACCGTGCCGATCTTGGTGCCCTTGCCGGGGCGGTTGACGGTCGCGGGCGCGGTCGTCTCGGTCAGGCCGTAGCCCTCGAGGACGTTGAGCCCGAGCCCGCGGTAGAAGTGACCCAGCCGCTCGCCCAGGGGGGCTCCGCCGGAGATGGCGTACTTCGCGTTCCCGCCGAGCGCCGCGCGCAGGCGCTTGAGCACGAGGACGTCGGCGACCTTGTGCTGGAGCTTGAGCCAGGCGCTCGGTCCCCGCGGCGTGTCCAGCGCACGCGAGTAGACGATCGACGTCTTCGCGGCCCGCTGGAAGATCGCGCTCTTCCCGCCCGCGGCGGCCTTCTGCTCGGCCGAGTTGTACACCTTCTCGAACACGCGGGGCACGGCGAGGATGAACGAGGGCCGGAACGAGGCCAGGTCCTCGATCAGCGTGGTCGTGTCGGGCGTGTGCCCGAGGACTGCACCCGCGGGGATGCAGAGCACCTCGATGAAGCGGGCGAAGACGTGGGCCAGCGGCATGAACAGCAGCGTGCGCGCACCGGGCTCGCCGACCACCTCGTACAGGTCGGCGACCGTGTTCACCGTCAGCTCGTAGAAGTTGCCGTGCGTGAGCTCGACACCCTTGGGCCGGCCCGTGGTGCCGGACGTGTAGATGACCGTGGCGACGTCGGACAGCCCGGCCAGGCCGCGGCGGCGGGCGATCTCCTCGTCGGACACCGAGTCGGCGCCGGCCACGATCGTGTCGATGGCGCCCTCGTCGAGCAGGAGCACCTCGCGCAGGGTCGGGGCGTCCGCCCGGACCTCCTCGACCGTGGCGGCGTGGGCGGCGGTCTCGACGACCAGGAGCGACACGTCGGCGTCGGTCAGGATCCACAGGACCTGCTCGGCCGAGGACGTCTCGTACAGCGGCACGGGGACGGCACCGGCCGCCCAGACGGCCCAGTCGAGCAGCGACCACTCGTAGCGCGTGTGCGACATGATCCCGACGCGGTCGCCCGGCTCGACGCCACGGGCGACGAGCCCCTTGGCGACGGCGACGATCTCGGCGTCGAACTCCTGGGCGGTGAGCGGGATCCAGGGCCCGCCCTTCTGCGTCTTGTGCTCGACGACGACGCGGTCCGGGGTTCCCGTGACGCGCTCGGCAAGAAGGTCGTTCAGGTTGTTCGAGGGGTCGACCTCGAGACGCAGAGGAGTTCGGAACTCGTCCATGCTGGCTCCAGTGACAGTGGCGAAGTGTGCGACGAGGATACGGGACGCGCGCGGCCATCCGGGCAGGTTGGGTACGCTGCGCGTCGCGGTCCCGGACGTCGGTCGGACGGGGTGCGCGCCGACCCACGGCGGCGGCTAGCGTGGGGGACCGCACCGGACGGTCGCGAGCAGAGTACGAGCGCGTAGGAGCACACGGGAACATGCACGCCATCGGTGTGGACATCGGCGGGACGAAGATCGCGGCAGGAGTCGTCGACGAGGACGGCGAGATCCTGGCGCAGACCCGACGCGACACCTCTCCCGACGACGCGGCCGGGATCGACAAGGCCATCGCGGACGTCTACGCCGAGCTCAGCCAGTCCTACGAGGTCAACGCGATGGGTCTGGCCGCCGCCGGATTCGTCTCCGCCGACCGTTCGTCGGTGCTGTTCGCCCCGAACATCGCCTGGCGCGACTACCCGCTGCGCGACCGCGTGGCAGCGCTCCTGGACGACGACGTGACGATCGTCGTCGAGAACGACGCCAACGCCGCCGGCTGGGCCGAGTTCCGGTACGGAGCGGGGCGTGACGTCGACGACATGCTCATGCTCACCGTGGGCACCGGCCTCGGTGGAGCGATCGTCACCGACGGCAAGCTCGTGCGCGGTGCGTGGGGCGTGGCGGCCGAGATCGGCCACATGCGTGTCGTCCCCGGTGGGCACTACTGCGGCTGCGGCCACGAGGGCTGCTGGGAGCAGTACGCCTCGGGGAGCGCGCTCGTGCGCGACGCCCAGGCCACGATCATCATCCAGCCCGACCGCGCGACGCGGCTGCTCGAGCTCGCCGGCGGGGACGTCGACCGTCTCACCGGTCCGCAGATCACCCAGGCGGCCCAGGACGGCGACCCGCTCGCCGTCGAGCTGCTCGCGGAGCTCGGCCGGTGGGTCGGCGAGGGCGCGGCGTCCGCCACGGCCCTGCTGGACCCGGCGCTGATCGTCGTCGGCGGCGGTGTGGCTGCCGCGGGCGACCTGCTGCTCGCCCCGGCGCGTCGGGGTTTCGCCGAGCAGCTCTCCGCCCGGGGGCACCGTCCGGAGGCGGCGCTCGTCGTGGCCTCGATGGGCAACGACGCCGGCATGGTCGGCGCGGCGGACCTTGCGCGGGTCTGACCTCTCAGACGACGGCACCCGTGTCGTCGTCCTCGGGGTCGCGGCGGTTGGGCATGCGCCAGAGCAGCACGGCCACGCCCAGGACGAACACGACGCCGGCCGCCTGGATCAGGGCGGGAGGTGCGGCCGGCCAGGCGATGACCACGACGAGCAGGAAGAGCGGCATGCCCACCGCGGCGATCCACGCCATCGTGAGCAACGGGTCTCCGCCGAGCACCGGGCCGGGGTCCGGAGGCACGAAGTGCTCGCCCGCGTCGACGGCTGCCTCCGCCTCGTCGAACTGGGCCGTCCCCTCCCAGTCGCGGCCCGAGAGGTCCGGCGCCGGACGCACGACGCGGCTGTCCGCGACCCACGGGGCGACCGGGAAGTCGAGGGGCCTGGTGCTCTCGGGCTCCACCGGCGTCGAACCGTCGTAGCCGTCGATGTCCCCGAGCTGCGCGACGATGCCGTTCCAGACGTCCTCGTCGGAGGGCGGACCGGTCCCTTCGGGGACGTCCGCGCCGTGCGGCGGGACTCCGTCGTCGGGGTCGTCGGGGCGTGGTGCCATGAGAGCACTCTAGAGTCGTGCCGAGCGGTCGGCGTGGCACGTGGGGGCCTGGCACGTGCGAGCTCTGGCTCGGGTGAGCGCACAGTCCGTGGGTCGGGTCGAGAGGTGAACCGTTGTTCTACTGGTTGATGAAGCGGGTGTTCGTCGGTCCGCTGCTGCACCTGATCTACCGCCCGTGGGTGCGCGGCGCCGAGAACGTGCCCGAGGAGGGTGCCGCGATCCTCGCGAGCAACCACCTCGCCGTCATCGACTCGTTCTTCCTGCCCCTGGTCCTGGACCGCGAGCTCGTCTTCATCGGCAAGCAGGAGTACTTCACGGGATCGGGCGTCAAGGGCCGGCTGACGGCAGGGTTCATGCGCGGTGTCGGCACCATCCCGGTGGACCGCGGCGGCGGCAAGGCCAGCGAGGCAGCCCTGCGCACGGGCCTGCGGCGGCTGAGCGACGGCGACCTGTTCGGCATCTACCCCGAGGGCACCCGCAGCCCGGACGGCCGCCTGTACCGCGGCAAGACGGGGATCGCGCGCCTCGCGCTCGAGTCCGGCGCACCGGTCGTGCCCGTCGCCATGGTCGGCACGGACGAGGCGCAGCCGCCCGGGCGCCGGATCCCCAAGGTCATGCGCATCGGCGTCGTCATCGGCGAGCCGCTCGACTTCAGCCGCTACCAGGGCATGGAGAACGACCGGTTCATCCTGCGCTCGGTCACCGACGAGATCATGTACGCGATCATGGCGCTGTCCGGCCAGGAGTATGTCGACGTGTACGCGGCCACCCAGAAGGCGCGCATCGCGACCGGCCACCCCGCCGTGGCGGGGGACGCCACGGACCACCTGCCCGCCGCCCCCGGCGSACGCCCGGTGCCGGACGTCCAGGTACCGGTACCGCCCGAGGGCGAGCCCGAGACGTCAGTAGGATGACCCGGTCGGTCTGAGCGCCGGCTTCTGGGGCGCGCCGCTGCCCGTGCGCGCCGATGGTGTCAACGAGAGGTGTTTCTCATGTCGGTTCGTCGCGTCGCCCTCCTGACCGCAGGTGGCTTCGCTCCGTGCCTGTCGTCCGCCGTCGGCGGGCTCATCGAGCGCTACACGGAGATCGCTCCCGACATCGAGATCATCGCGTACGAGCACGGCTACTACGGTCTCCTGCGCGGCGACAAGATCGTCATCGACGACGAGACGCGCGCCAAGGCCGGGATCCTGCACAGGTTCGGCGGCTCGCCCATCGGCAACTCGCGCGTCAAGCTCACCAACGCGGCCGACTGCGTCAAGCGCGGCCTGGTGAAGGAGGGCGAGGACCCGCTGCAGGTCGCCGCCGAGCGCCTGAAGGCCGACGGCGTCGACGTGCTGCACACCATCGGTGGCGACGACACGAACACGACGGCGGCGGACCTCGCCGCCTACCTGCACGACAACGGCTACGAGCTGACCGTGGTCGGCCTGCCCAAGACGATCGACAACGACGTCGTGCCGATCAAGCAGTCCCTCGGCGCGTGGACCGCGGCCGAGGAGGCCGCCGGGTTCGCCGCGAACATCATCGGCGAGCACCGCTCCGGCCCGCGCATGCTCATCGTGCACGAGGTCATGGGCCGGCACTGCGGGTGGCTCACCGCCGTCGCGGCGGCGGACTACCGCACGTGGCTCGACACCCAGGAGTGGGTCCCGGGCATCGGTCTGACGCGCGAGCGCTGGGACATCCACGCGGTGTTCCTGCCCGAGCTCGCGCTCGACATCGACGCCGAGGCCGCCCGCCTCAAGACGGTCATGGACACCCAGGGCAACGTCAACATCTTCCTGTCCGAGGGTGCCGGCATGCACGAGATCGTCGACCAGCTCGAGTCCTCGGGCACCGAGGTGCTGCGCGACGCGTTCGGTCACGTGCGCCTCGACACGATCAACCCCGGTCAGTGGTTCGCCAAGCAGTTCGCCGAGAAGCTGGGCGCCGAGAAGGTCATGGTGCAGAAGTCCGGCTACTACTCGCGCGCCGCTGCCGCGAACGCCGAGGACCTGCGCCTGATCAAGTCGATGACGGACCTGGCCGTCGAGTGCGCGCTGCGTGGCGAGTCCGGCGTGATCGGTCACGACGAGGAGCAGGGCGACGTGCTGCGCGCGATCGAGTTCCCGCGCATCGCCGGCGGCAAGGCGTTCGACGTGTCCCAGCCGTGGTTCGGCGAGCTGCTCGCGGACATCGGCCAGGACCTCGTCCCGGCGAGCCACTCATGACCGTCGAGCCGGACCCGCAGGTCGTCGCCGGGCTGGACGCCTGGCGCTCGATGTCGCCGGTCCAGCAGCCGCAGTGGCCCGACGCGGTCGCCCTGGCCCGGGTCACCGACAAGCTCGCGACCGTCCCGCCGCTCGTGTTCGCTGGCGAGGCGGACGCGCTGCGCTCCCAGCTGGCCGCGGCCGGCCGCGGTGAGGCGTTCCTGCTGCAGGGCGGCGACTGCGCGGAGACGTTCAACGAGGCCACGGCGGACAACATCCGCAACAAGATCAAGACGATCCTGCAGATGGCGGTCGTCCTGACCTACGGTGCGAGCCTGCCCGTCATCAAGATGGGCCGGATGGCCGGGCAGTACGCCAAGCCCCGCTCGTCGGACAGCGAGACCCGCGACGGCGTCACGCTGCCCGCGTTCCGCGGCGACATCATCAACGGCTTCGAGTTCACGCCCGAGGCCCGCACGCCGGACCCGCAGCGGCTGCTCGAGGCGTACCACACGTCCTCGTCGACGCTGAACCTGATCCGTGCGTTCACCACGGGCGGCTTCGCCTCGCTGCTGCGCGTGCACGAGTGGAACCGCGGCTTCATGGCGAACCCGGCGTACTCCCGCTACGAGGAGATCGCCGCCGAGATCGACCGCGCGATCCGCTTCATGGCGGCCTGCGGCGCCGACTTCGACGCCCTGCGCACGGTCGAGTTCTTCGCCAGCCACGAGGGTCTGCTGCTCGACTACGAGCGACCCCTCACGCGGATCGACTCGCGCACCGGCCTGCCGTACGACTGCTCCGGCCACTTCGTCTGGATCGGCGAGCGGACCCGTCAGCTCGACGGCGCGCACGTGGACTACTTCTCGCGCGTGCAGAACCCGCTGGGCATCAAGCTGGGCCCGACGACGACCGGCGACGACGCGCTCGCGCTCATCGACAAGCTCAACCCGAGCGGCGAGGCAGGGCGCATCACCTTCATCACGCGCATGGGTGCCGGCAAGGTCCGCGACCTGCTGCCGTCCCTCGTCGAGAAGGTCACCGCCGACGGCCGTCCCGTCACCTGGGTGTGCGACCCGATGCACGGCAACGGCATCACGTCGGCCTCCGGGTACAAGACCCGCCGGTTCTCCGACGTCATGGACGAGGTCGCCGGCTTCTTCGAGGTGCACCGCGGGCTGGGCACCGTCCCGGGCGGGCTGCACATCGAGCTGACGGGCGACGACGTCACCGAGGTGCTGGGTGGCACCGAGGAGATCGACGACGAGGGCCTGTCGCGGCGCTACGAGACCCTCGTCGACCCCCGCCTGAACCACCAGCAGTCGCTGGAGATGGCGTTCCAGGTGGTCGAGCTCCTGCGCGCGGCCAGCTGACCCGAGCTGGACGGTCCGCCCGGCCGAGCGCCGGGCGGGCTACCAGATCGTGACGGTGACGGTGGAGCCCTTCGGCGCCTGAGTCCCGGCGCCGGTGTCCTGGAAGCGCACCTTGTTGAAGATCCCGCCCAGGTACTTCTGACCCTTGTAGACGAGGCCGGCGCTCTCGAGCGCGGCCTGCGCGTCCTCGCTGCTCTTGCCCACGACGTCGGGCACGGTGACGAGCTCGGGACCCTTGGACACGTTGACCGTGATCGTGTCGCCGCGGTGCCCCTGCGCGCCCTGTGCGGGCACCTGGTCGATGATCAGGCCCGCAGGCACGTCGCCGTTGAACACCTCGGTCGGCGCGAGCTTCAAGTTGTCGGGAGCGACCAGCTTCGTGGCGTCCTCGACCGAGAGGTTCACCACCGAGGTGATCGTCACGGGCGCCGGACCGTTCGAGATGACGAGCGTGACGACCGCGTGCCGCGTGATGCTCGCGCTGGGCTCGGCGGGCGTGATGCCGTCCGGCATGGTCGCGCTGATGACGTTGCCCGCCGGCACGGTGTCGCTGTCCTGGGCCGTGCCGAGGTTCGGGGTCAGCTCGGCGGCCGTGAGCGCCGCCTCGGCGTCCGCCTGGGGCACGCCGACCAGACCGTCCGGGACGACGACGAGGTCGGGGCCCTTGGACACGACGAACGTGACGGTCCCGCCCTTGCGGATGCGGCTGCCCTCACCCGGGTCGGTCGAGAACACCTCGTTGATCGGCGCGTCGGAGCTGAACTCCTTCGTCGCGTTCGCCTCGAGCCCGGCGTTCTCCAGGATCTGGGTCGCGTGCGCCTCGTCCTGCCGCACGATCGTCGGGACCGTGGTGTACGCGCCCGGGCCGTACTCCACGTACCACCAGGCCGCACCCCCGATCAGGGCCGCGAGCAGGCCGAGCAGGATGATCCAGCGGGCGGTGTGCCGCTTCTTGACCGGGGGCGGACCGCCCTGGTCGAGCTCCGCGGCGCTGACGCCCAGTCCGATCGGGAGGGCGACGGTCGCGCCGCGCGCGTCGGACTCCAGCCGAGTCGTCTCGGCCTGGTCGCTGGAGACCTCCTCGAGAGCGTCCTGCGACGCGTCGTCGACCTCGGCCTCCGCCTCCGGGCTCAGGTCGGTCTCGTCGGGGTCGGTCGCGGCCGGCAGGACGATCGAGGGTGCGATGTCCGCGCGTCGCTCGAGGGTCTCCTCGTCCAGGGCCAGGCGCGTCCTGCGCAGCAGCGCGAGGGCCGCACCCGCGTCGACCGGGCGGTCGTCGGGGTCGCGGGCCGCGAGCGAGCGGACGACCTCGTCGATCTCGATCGGCAGCCAGCTCACCAGCTCCGACGGGGCGGGGACGTCGTTGTTGACGTGCTGGAACGCGACCTGGATCGGGGTCTCGCCGGTGAACGGCTGACGGCCGGTCAGCATCTCGAAGAGCAGGATGCCGCACGCGTAGACGTCGGTGCGCGCGTCGGACAGGCCGCGGGTGACCAGCTCCGGCGCCAGGTAGGCGACCGTGCCCAGCACGGTTCCCGTCGTCGTCGAGGTGACCTCGGTGACCGCGCGGGCCAGGCCGAAGTCGGCCAGCTTGACCCGCCCGTCGGTGGCCAGCAGCACGTTCTCGGGCTTGATGTCGCGGTGCACGAGCTCGCCGCGGTGCGCCGTCGCCAGGGCGTCGAGCACGCACTCGCCGATCCGGAGGGCGTCCCCGACGGTCAGCGCGCCGCGCTCGCCGAGGTAGCGGCGCAGGTTCGAGCCGTCGACGTACTCCATCGTCAGATAGCTGGTCTCGCCGTCGACGCCCTGGTCGTACACGGCGACGAGCCCCGGGTGCGTCAGGCGGGCGGCGGTCCGGGCCTCGCGGCGGAACCGGGCGACGAAGTCGGTGCCGGACGCCCCCTCGGCGAGGTGCGCGTGCATGACCTTGAGCGCCACGTCCCGGTCCAGGCGGCGGTCGACCGCGAGGTACACGGTCGCCATGCCGCCACGCGCGATGCGGGACACGACTTCGTACCGGCTGTCGACCAGGCGGCCGACGAGCGGATCGGTGACGGTTGTTCCCACGCGCAGGAGTCTACGGGCGCAGGACCGGCTGTCAGTGGAAGCGCGTCATGTGGGTCTGCACGTTCGCGACATAGCGACGGGTGTCCGCAAACATCCCGTTGCGCTTCACGGACGTGGCGCCCTGGTAGTACCCGGCGATCGCCGTCGGCAGGTCGGGCGCGTTCGAGACGAGGGACCGCAGGATCGCGACGCCCGCGATCACGTTGTCGTCGGGGTCGACGAGGTTCAGCGGGCGCCCGACGAGGTCGGAGGCCCAGGCCCCGGAGCTCGGGATGACCTGCATGGTGCCGATCGCGTTCGCCGGCGAGACGACGGCGTGGTTGAAGCCCGACTCCTGGAAGGCGACCGCCTGCGCGAGCGCGGGGTCGACGCCCATCGCCCTCGCGGTCGCCGCGATCTTCGCCTGCATCTGGCTCTTGGTCGGGACCGACGTGCCGCGCAGGGCGGCCAGGTTCGCGTTGGCCGCCGCGACGACCTGGTCGGAGTAGGTCCGTCCGGCGAAGGTGTTGCCGACCGACGCCGAGACCGGTGCGGGGACCGGGACGGTCAGGGTCTGTCCGATGCGGATGAGCGCGCGCGCGTCGAGCCCGTTCGCGGCGATGATCTCGGGCACCGAGGAGCCGAGCTTCGTCGCGATCCCGGTGACCGTGTCGCCCGACCTCACCGTGTACGCGGTGGAGCTGGCGGCCTGCGCGACGGCAGCGGGCGCCGGAGCAGGCGCGGCCGCGGACGCCGCACCCGGGATGGTCAGGGTCTGGCCGATCCGGATCATGGCGCGCGCGTCCAGGCCGTTCGCCGCGATGACCGCCTGCACGCTCGTGCCGTAGCGCGCGGCGATGCGGCCGACGGTGTCGCCCGAGACGACGGTGTAGCCCACGGCAGCGGGCGCGGGTGCTGCTGCGGGGGCGGGTGCGGCCGCCGCGGCGCCCGTCGGGATCGTGAGGACCTGGCCGATGCGGATGCGCGACACGTCGGCGAGCGCGTTCGCGCGGGCGATGGCGGCCACCGTGCTCCCGCTGCGGGCCGCGATGTGGCTGACCGTGTCTCCGGACCGGACCGTGACCTGCTCGTCGGCGTGGGCGGCCCCACCGGTCGCCGTCGCGGCGATCGCGACCAGCGCGAGCGCACCCGTCCCGGTGGCGGCGCGGCGGAGCCCGACGGAACGGGCTGCAGCGGACTGGGCCATGGCGCACCTCATGTTGCGAAAGTAAAGAGAAGGGTCCTGTGTGACAGGAGTGAACAAAAGTGACGGTAGCCCACGGATTCCGGCCTGGAAAGCGCGGGGCGGAATTGCCGAGGTGTAATTCCCGGATGCGTACTCTGGTCGGGTGAACGCATCTGCAGACGCCCTGGACCTCCTCGTAGGTGAGTGGCTCACCGTCCCCGACGTCGCCGACCGCCTCGGCACGGACCCCTCGAAGGTTCGTCGGATCGTCCAGGAGCGCCGCATCGTGGGCACCCGCCGCGGGGACCCGCGCGTCTTCTCGATCCCGGCGTCGTTCCTGGTCCCGGGGCATCTGGCCAACCCCGCGCAGCCGACGCAGCCCGAGGCGCACGAGCCGTGGACCGTCCTCGCCTCGCTGCAGGGCACGCTCACCGTGCTGTCCGACGCCGGGTTCTCCGACGAGGACGCCATCGAGTGGCTTTTCACCGCGCAGGACGCGCTGCCCGGGACGCCGATCGACGCGCTGCGGGCGGGTCGCAAGACCGAGATCCGGCGCCTGGCGGCCGCCGAGCTCTAGAGGTCAGGCGCGTCGGTCCACCGCTGTGTTCGGGAGCGGCGGGCCGTTGTGCCTCAGGCGCGCCGGTCCACCGCGTTGTTGGTGAGCGGCGGGCCGTTGTGCCCTCAGGCGCGTCGGTCCACCGCTGTGTTCGGGAGCGGCGGGCCGTTGTGCCTCAGGCGCGCCGGTCCACCGCCGCATGCGCCAGGCCGACCAGCTGGCCTCGCGCCGGGTCCGGCCAGCGCCGTGCGTCGATGAGGTCGAACGCGGTTCCGGAGAGCTCCTCGATGAGCTGCTCGATGTCGTCCGGCGCGCCCGTGGCCTTGATCGCGTCGGCCACCTGGGTGACATCCGCGTCGGAAAGGCCGCGATCACCCAGACGGGTGCGCAAAAGAGTGACGGTCGCCTCGTCGCCGACCGCGCGGGCCCGCGCGACCGCCCGGGCCGTGAGTACGGTGCGCTTCCCCTCCCGCAGGTCGTCGCCGGCGGGCTTGCCCGTCGCGACAGGGTCGCCGAAGACGCCGAGCAGGTCGTCACGCAGCTGGAACGCCTCTCCGAGCGGCAGGCCGAGGGCCCGGCACGCGGCGAGGGCCGGCTCGTCCGCGTCGGCGAGCGCCGCACCGAGCGTGAACGGGTGCTCGACGCTGTAGCGCGCGGCCTTCGCGCGGATGACCTCCCGGGAGCGGACCTCGTCGGCGGCCGGGTCGTCGCCCCACGGGAGCGCCTGGGCAAGGACGTCGAGGTACTGCCCGACCGTGACCTCGGTACGCATGAGGTCGAAGACCGCCCGTGCGCGCTCGGCCCGCTGCACGGGCTGCGTCGCGAGGGCGCCGGCGAACTCCTGCTCGCTGGCGACCAGCGTCAGGTCGCCGAGCAGGATCGCGGCCGACATGCCGAACCGCTCGGCGTCACCGGTCAGACCGTGCGCGTCGTGCAGGGCGGCGAAGGCCCGGTGTGCCGCTGGGAAGCCGCGTCGCGTGTCGGAGTCGTCCATCACGTCGTCGTGGAAGAGTGCCGCGGCCTGGAACAGCTCGAGCGCCGCTCCGACACGGATCACCGCGTCGGCCTCGGCGCTGCCTGCACGGCCGCCGTGGGCGCGCCAGGACCAGTAGCAGAACGCGGCCCGCAGCCGCTTGCCGCCCGAGAGCATCTGCGCGACCGCGTCCGCGAGCCGGTCCGCGTCGCCGCTCGCGGCCGCGAGGACGGTGCGCAGCTGCGCGACGTGCCGCGCCAGGACCGCGTCGACACGAGCACGGACGTCCTCGACGTCGACGAGGGCGGGGGTCGAGGGAGTCACGCCGGGCAGCCTACGGCGCGGGCAGCCGCACCCGCCCGCCGAGGGTCATGGTGCGCACGCCGTCGCGGTCGAGGATGCCGACGACGAGCAGCTCGGAGCCGTCGGCGCGGGAGAACGTCGACTGCGCGGACAGCCCGGGCTCGGCGGCCGGGGGAGCGCCCGCGACGAATCCGGCGGCGACGAGCGGGGCACTGACGGCGGCGAGCAGGGTCGCGGTGTCCGCCTGCGAACGCAGGTTCAGGCTCACCTCGGTGAGGTCCGTGCCCTCCACGGGCTCGGCCGACGAGACCAGCACCTCGGCGCCGTCCGGCACCGGGATCAGGTCGACGGGGAATCCGTCGACCACCTTCCCGACGGCGGAGTGCGGGCTGTCGGCCCCCGGCAGGAGGGTCTCCGTCGGGCTCGGCGACGCCGTCACGGCGGTCGAGCCGGTGGCGGTCGCGACGCCGGGACTGCTCGTCGTGCAGCCCGCCGCGCCGAGCACGGTGACGGCGACCGCAGCCACTGCTGCTGCGCGCGCGACGAGGGTGGACCGGCTGGGCATCGGGTCAGGTTAGCGGGCCGGGATGTGCGACCGGACATCGCTCGACCGGAGCCGACGCGACCACAACCCTCGCCTCGGCACGGCTCGCCCACAGAACTGCGGTGCGGCCGTCACGGCGGTCCTCGGGCCGGTGGGCTGGGCCCATGGAGATCACCACAGTCCGCATGAGGGAGGCCCGCGAGCTGCTCGCACTGGTCCCGCACCGGCTCGGCTTCCGTCCGCGGGACAGCGTCGTGGCCGTCAGCCTGCGGGCGCCACGCGGGCGGGTCGGGCTGGTCGTGCGGGTCGACCTGCCGCACCTCGCGGACCCGCATCAGGGTCCTGCCCTCGCCCGCCGGCTCCTCGCCTACCTCGGACGGGACGACGCCGAGAGCGGGGTCCTCGTCCTCTACACGGACGACGACCCGCGCGGTGTCGCGGGCCCGGCGCMGCGCGCKGCGCGACATTTCCGGGACGCGGCCGAGCCGTCGCTCGGTGACGTGCCGGCGTGGGTCGTGACGGACACGGGGTACTTCTCGCTGGACTGTGTCGACGACTGCTGCCCGCCCGGCGGCCGGCCGCTCGTCGACCTCGACTCGACCCAGATCGGTGCGCAGCTGGTGCTCGCGGGCTCCGCGGTCGCCGACTCGCGCGCAGACATCGCCCGCATCCGGTCGGCGGGAGCCGAGCGCCGACGCACGGTCGCGCGGGCTCGACGGCGGTGGGAGACCCATCGTGAGGAGGCGCTGGTGTGCGGTCCGGGGGCCGTGGCGTCGTGGCGCCTCGACTCGGTCGTCGCGTGGCGCGAGGTCGTACGACGGGTGTCGGCGGCGGACGGTGCGGGCCGCCGCGTGCCGTGGGGGAGGCTCGAGGCGGGCCTCGACGACCGCCTGGTGCGCGACGCGGTGCTCGTCGCGCTCGTGCCCGGGACCGACGACCTGGCCGAGAGGGTCGTGGCTGCGGGCTCCGACGGCCTCGACGACGCGCTCGGTGCCGCGATGGCGAAGATCATCGACCCGTCCCGGGCCGTGGACCCTCCGGAGCCGGAGACGACGGCGCACGAGGCGGCCTTGGAGGGGGTCGTCGCCCACGGTCGGGCCGGCGCGCAGGCGCCCGCACTGACGCTGCTGGCCCTGCTGGCGTGGTGGCGGGGCGACGGTGCGCGAGCCGGGGTGCTCCTGGACCGCGCGCTCGCCGCGGAACCGGGCTACCGGCTGGCAGCGCTCCTCGGCGACGCGCTCGGGGCCGGCATCCCACCCGGGTGGGTACGGCGGTCCGGCTGACCCGCGACGGCCGTTCCCACCTGGGGTTTCGACGCTCCGACGATGCGGTCGTGGTGCAGGCCCGCCTCGGGTACGGTCACGGAGGGGCCAAGTCGACGTGGACGGGAGAGACCGATGGGAATCGTGGTGGGTTATCTGGCCACCTCCGAAGGTCGGGCAGCTCTCGAGGCGGCGGTCGACGAGGCACGAGTGCGTCAGACTCCGGTCGTCGTGGTCGTCAGCGCGCGTCCGGGCGAGCCCGCGGACGAGCGCGCGAGCGTGGAGGCCGACCTCGACCAGGTCCGGGCTCGCCTCACCGAGGCCGGCATCGATCACGAGGTCCGGCTCCTGGAGAGCGGTGACGTCGCAGACGACCTCATCTCGACCGCCGAGCAGGTGGGCGCCCAGCTGATCGTCCTCGGACTTCGTCGGCGCAGCCCGGTGGGCAAGCTCATCCTGGGAGCCAACGCCCAGCGCGTCCTGTTCGACGCGGCGTGCCCCGTGCTCACCGTGAAGCCGACCTGACGCCGTCCTGCGACGGCTCGCCGGGTTGGTCCGGGCGGGAATCTCTGGCGGCGCTCGTCCGTTGTAAGCGTGCAACCCCGCAAAATCCGCCCCTGGCGGTCGTCTCGTCGTGCCCGAGGTAACGGCGAGAGGCCCGCGAGGTCGGTACAATATCTATCTAGACTCCCGGCCCCTCCCGGTGTCGCGTTGCCGAAAGGTCGTTCGTGTCGTCCCAGACCCCGCACCCCGCACTTCCGCGTGAGTTCGAGCACCCCGCTCTGCAGGAGCTCGTCCTTCGCGGCCGCACGCACGGCACGGTCGGTGCCGAGGAACTGCGCACCGCGTGCGAGCAGGCCGACGTCCAGGACGCCAAGCGCCTGCGCGCCGTCGTCCGCGGCCTCGCGACGGCCGGCATCGGTGTCTCCGAGCCCGCCGCCCCCACGGCCAAGCCGGCCCGCGTCGCCGCTGCGACCAGCGCCAAGGCCCGTCCGACGGCCAAGGCAGTCGTGGCGGCCGAGGAGAGCGCGGGCGCGACGACGACCCGTCGCCGGGCGACCGCGACGGCCGACCCGGACGCGCCCGCCGCTGCCAAGCCGAAGACGACGCGTGCCAAGGCAGCTCCGGCCGCCAAGACGACGACCGCCAAGGCAACGGCCGCCAAGGCCGGCGACGCCGAGCCGTCCGAGGACGAGCCCGTCGAGGGCGAGGAGATCGACATCGAGGACATCGAGGTCGTCGACGTCGTCGCCGAGGTGAGCGAGGTCGTCGAGGCCGTCGAGGTCGCTGACGAGGACGACGAGTCCGAGGACGGTGAGAAGAAGCCCGCCGCCAAGGAGGAGGAGTCCGAGGACAGCGGCTTCGTCTACTCCGACGCCGACGACGACGACGCCCCGGCCCAGCAGGTCGTGACCGCCGGCGCCACAGCCGACCCGGTCAAGGACTACCTGAAGCAGATCGGCAAGGTCGCGCTGCTGAACGCCGAGCAGGAGGTGGACCTGGCCAAGCGCATCGAGGCGGGCCTGTTCGCCGACGAGCGGCTGAACTCGGGCGTCACCATGGAGCCCAAGATCAAGCGCGAGCTCGAGTGGATCGCCAACGACGGCCGCCGCGCCAAGAACCACCTGCTCGAGGCCAACCTGCGACTCGTCGTCTCGCTGGCCAAGCGCTACACGGGCCGCGGCATGCTGTTCCTGGACCTGATCCAAGAGGGCAACCTCGGTCTGATCCGCGCGGTCGAGAAGTTCGACTACACCAAGGGCTACAAGTTCTCGACGTACGCCACCTGGTGGATCCGTCAGGCGATCACCCGCGCCATGGCCGACCAGGCCCGCACCATCCGTATCCCGGTGCACATGGTCGAGGTCATCAACAAGCTCGCGCGCGTCCAGCGCCAGATGCTCCAGGACCTGGGCCGCGAGCCCACGCCGGAGGAGCTGGCCAAGGAGCTCGACATGACGCCCGAGAAGGTCGTCGAGGTCCAGAAGTACGGCCGCGAGCCCATCTCGCTGCACACGCCGCTCGGCGAGGACGGCGACAGCGAGTTCGGTGACCTCATCGAGGACTCCGAGGCCGTGGTCCCGGCCGACGCCGTGAGCTTCACGCTTCTCCAGGAGCAGCTGCACCAGGTGCTCGACACGCTCTCGGAGCGCGAGGCCGGCGTCGTGTCGATGCGGTTCGGCTTGACCGACGGTCAGCCCAAGACGCTCGACGAGATCGGCAAGGTCTACGGGGTGACGCGCGAGCGGATCCGGCAGATCGAGTCGAAGACCATGTCGAAGCTGCGCCACCCGTCGCGGTCGCAGGTCCTGCGCGACTACCTGGACTGACGCGCCAGCAGCACCGAACGAACGCACGACGAGGCCCGGACCGGTTGGTCCGGGCCTCGTTGCGTCAACCGGCGATCTTCGGCTTCATCGGGGTGACGGACGTCGAGCTCGTCTACGGCCAGCCGTGGCGCGGTGCGCCCGAGCAGCGCCAGGCTGCGCTGGCCGGGCGACATGCAGGCTCGCGCGCTCGTGACGAGCGCTGCCTGGGCCGACGTCGCGGCGGAGCGCGTGTCAGCCGCGTCGTAGATCACGCACGGCTCGTCGACCCGGAGACGGACGAGGCCCGGACCATTGCGGTCCGGGCCTCGTCGCCGTCTTCGGTTGGTGCCGTGCGCGCTCAGGTGGCGGCGCCGGCTCCTGCTCCGTGCTCGGCCAGCAGGCGGTCGGTCTCGTCCTGCACGTGGGTGGCGAGCGCGGCGAACTTCGGCGCGTGCTCGCGCGCGTGGTGCGCGCAGAACAACAGCTCTCCGACCGGGAGGATGACCCGGACATAGGCCTGCGCGCCGCAGCGGTCGCAGCGGTCGGCCGCGGTCAGTGGTTGCGTCATGGTGCCCGTCACACGTCCATACAACCATCTCGTTCCCCGTTTGTAGGCACCCAGAGCGGGTGGTTCGCTCACCGCGTAGTGGACTGTGACCGTCCCGAAACAAATCGAGATCTGCCGTAACAGGACGAGAAGCGGACATACCGCGAGATAGCGGCCCCCGCGCGTCGCAGCGGCATGGCAGCGGGGCCATGTGGGGACCGACGGATACGATCGGCCGGTGACAACGACCTCCTCGCAGTCCGGCTACACGGCCCGCCACCTGTCGGTGCTGGAGGGCCTCGAGGCGGTGCGCAAGCGCCCGGGCATGTACATCGGGACCACGGACAGCCGCGGCCTGATGCACTGCCTGTGGGAGATCATCGACAACTCGGTGGACGAGGCCCTGGCCGGCCACGGCGACCGGATCGACATCGTGCTGCACGCGGACGGCTCGGTCGAGGTCCGCGACAACGGTCGCGGGGTGCCGGTCGACGTCGAGCCGAAGACGGGCCTGACGGGTGTCGAGGTCGTCTACACCAAGCTCCACGCGGGCGGGAAGTTCGGCGGCGGCTCGTACGGCGCGTCGGGCGGTCTGCACGGTGTCGGCGCCTCGGTCGTCAACGCGCTGTCCTCGCGCCTCGACGTCGAGGTCGACCGCAACGGCCGCACGCACCGCATGACGTTCCGCCGGGGCGAGCCGGGCACGTTCGACGACCGCGGCGGCATCGGGCCGGACTCTGCCTTCGAGCCCTTCGTCTCGGGCTCGTCGCTCGAGCTGGGCGGGAAGGTCGCGCGTGCGAAGACCGGCACGCGCGTGCGGTACTGGGCAGACCCGCAGATCTTCCCCAAGACGGCGGTCTTCGCCTACGACGAGCTGGTCACGCGGGCGCGGCAGACGAGCTTCCTGGTGCCGGGCCTGACGCTCATGGTGCGCGACGAACGCCGCATCGCCGGTACGCCGGGCGCCGACGGCCCCCACGAGGAGACGTTCCTGCACAGCGGCGGCGTCGTGGACTTCGTCGACCACCTGGCCCCGGACCCGGCGGTCACCGAGACGTGGCGCCTGACCGGGTCGGGCACGTTCCACGAGACCGTCCCGGTGCTCGACGAGCGCGGGCACATGACCGCGCAGGAGGTGGCGCGGACCTGCGAGGTCGACGTGGCGCTGCGCTGGGGGACCGGCTACGACACCGAGGTCCGCAGCTTCGTCAACATCATCTCGACCCCCAAGGGCGGGACGCACATGGCCGGCTTCGAGGCCGGGCTGCTGCGCACGCTGCGCAAGCAGGTCGAGGCGAACGCGCGCCGGCTGAAGATCTCGGCACGGGACACCTCGGAGCGGATCGACAAGGAGGACGTCCTGGCGGGGATGACCGCCGTCGTGACGGTCCGCCTGGCGGAGCCGCAGTTCGAGGGGCAGACCAAGGAGGTCCTCGGCACGGGTGCGGTGCGGGCCATCGTCGCGCGCGTGATGGACACGGAGCTCGCGGCGATCTTCGCGTCGCCCAAGCGGGACCACAAGGCGCAGTCGTCGCTGCTGCTCGACAAGATCGTCGGCGAGATGCGCGCCCGCCTGTCCGCGCGCAAGCAGAAGGAGATCTCGCGCCGCAAGAACGCCCTGGAGACCAGCTCGTTGCCCGCCAAGCTGGCGGACTGCCGGTCGGACGACGTGGGCCGCAGCGAGCTGTTCATCGTCGAGGGCGACAGCGCCCTGGGCACGGCCAAGCTGGCCCGCAGCTCGGACTTCCAGGCGCTCCTGCCCATCCGCGGCAAGATCCTCAACGTCCAGAAGGCGTCCGTCTCGGACATGCTCAAGAACGCCGAGTGCGCGGCGATCATCCAGGTGGTCGGCGCGGGTTCGGGCCGCACGTTCGACCTGGAGGCGGCGCGCTACGGGAAGATCGTGCTGATGACCGACGCCGACGTCGACGGCGCGCACATCCGGACCCTGCTGCTCACGCTCCTGTTCCGGTACATGCGCCCGCTCGTCGAGGACGGGCGCGTGTACGCCGCCGTGCCCCCGCTGCACCGCATCGAGGTGATCGGCGGCGGTGGGCGCAAGAACGAGTACGTGTACACGTACTCCGAGGCCGAGCTCGCGGCCACCCTGAAGAAGCTGGATCGTGCCGGCAAGCGCTACAAGGACGACATCCAGCGCTACAAGGGCCTGGGCGAGATGGACGCCGACCAGCTGGCCGAGACGACGATGGACCCGCGGCACCGCACGCTGCGCCGGGTCACGGTCGAGGGTGCGCAGCGGGCCGAGGAGATCTTCGAGCTGCTCATGGGCTCGGACGTCGCTCCGCGCAAGGACTTCATCGTCGCCGGTGCGGACGGGCTCGACCGCAGCCGCATCGACGCCTGAGTCGGGACGGAAGGACGGGACGTTGGCAGGACACCGCATCTTCGGCATGAGCTTCGCCAGCATCTACCCGCTCTACGTGAAGAAGGTCGAGCGCAAGGACCACCACAAGGACGAGGTGGACGAGGTCATCACGTGGCTCACGGGCTACGACGAGGGCGGCCTCCAGAAGGCGATCGCCGACGAGATCGACCTGGAGACGTTCTTCGCGCAGGCGCCCGGCCTGAACCCGCACGCCTCGCAGATCACAGGCGTCATCTGCGGGATGCGCGTCGAGGAGATCGAGGACCCCTTGATGCAGAAGATCCGATACATGGACAAGCTCGTCGACGAGGTGGCCCGCGGCAAGAAGATGACCTCGATCCTGCGCGGGTCGGCCTCCTAGGCACTTTTCGGTTGCCCGGCGGGGCCCCGCCCGGAATCGTGGTCGTCGTGAACGCCACCGAGACCCCCATCGCCGAGCGCGCCGCTGCACCGGCCGAGCTCCCGTCGCTCGACGGGCTCGCCGGCCTGGTCTGGCGGCCGCTGACCCGCGACGACGTCGCCGAGCTGACCCGGTTGCTGACGGCGATCGAGGAGGCCGACCACGCGCCGTACCGCACGTCGCAGGGGGAGGTCGACGAGCACTTCGACGGCGAGTGGAAGAACCACGAGCTCGACACGCTCGGGGCCGTCGACGCCGACGGACGGTTCCGCGCGTACGCGCAGGTGAACCAGCCCCCCGGCGACACCCGTGTGGTGCGGGCGTTCCTCGACGGCGGGGTCGACCCGCTGTGGCGTGGACGCGGGATCGGCCGCGAGCTGCTCGCGTGGTCGATGGGCCGGGGCCGCCAGAAGATCGCCGAGGCGGGCAAGGAGCTACCGGCCCGGATCGCAGTCTTCACCGACGACGACGCCCCGACCAAGATCCGCCTGCTGCGCGCGTCCGGCTTCGCTCCTGCGCGCTTCTACGCGGAGATGAAGCGTCCCCTCGACGTCGCGCTGCCGGACATCCCCGCACCGGACGGCATCTCGATCGTGCCCTGGACGCCCGAGCTGGACGACCAGGTGCGGCTCGCGCACAACGAGGCGTTCGCCGACCACTGGGGCAGCGAGCCGCGTACCGCGCAGGAGTGGGCGCAGGGACGCAGCATGTTCGCGCCCACCTGGAGCTTCGCCGCGGTCGACGACGCGACGGGTGAGGTCGCGGGCTACCTGCTCTCCGGCCGCTACGAGCAGGACTGGGAGATCACCGGGTACAGCGCGGGCTACACCGAGCTGCTCGGCGTCCGCCGGGCCTGGCGCGGCCGGCACCTCGCGGGTGCGTTGCTCAGCGCCGCGATGACGGCCTACAAGGCCGATGGGATCGAGTACGCCGAGCTCGGCGTCGACACCGCCAACCAGTCGGGCGCACACCGGCTGTACACGAACCTCGGCTATGTCGTCTTCCACAGCTCGACGATGTTCGCGATCGACCTCTGACACCTCACCCGCAGGGCCGTCATGGAGACGGCTCGGGGCGCGTTAGCATCGGGCGCGGCGGGACGACGACGTCTCGCGCTGCTGCCGGTCGACGTCGCCCGGCGTCGAGGAGGTCGTGGTGGGACGGACGTTGTCCTGGGCCGCACGCATCTGGGCCGCGGCCTTCGTGGTCGTCGCGCTCGTCCAGGTGTCGGCGGAGTGGGTCGGTGCCGACGGTGTGGCTCGCGTCGCGCAGTGGGCTCTCATGCCCGTGCTGGCGGGCACGCTCGTCTCCGCCACGCGGTGGCCGCGCGGGCACCTGGTGACCTGGGTGCTCGTCGCGCTCGGCTTCTCCTGGCTCGGCGACCTCCTGCCCTCCTTCGTCGGCGACGACGCGTCCTTCCTGGTGATGGTCGGCTTCTTCCTGCTCGCGCAGGTGGCATTCGTCGTCGCGTTCGCACCGGACGCGCGGCGCTCGGTCCTGCACCGGCGGCCTGTGCTCCTGCTGCCGTACGCGGCCGTGCTCGTCGGCATGGTCGGCGCGTGCGCGGGCGGCGCCGGCGACCTGCTGGTCCCCGTCGCCGTGTACGGCGGCTGCCTGACCGCGATGGCGGTCCTGTCCACCGGCGTCGGTCGGCTCGCAGGGATCGGCGGCGCCGTGTTCCTGGTGTCCGACGGTCTGATCGCGCTCGGCGAGTTCGTCCCGGCGTGGAACCTGCCGCACCAGGACTTCTGGGTCATGCTCACCTATGTCGTCGCGCAGGCGCTGATCGCGGCGGCCGTCGTCGAGCGCAACGCCCGGCAGCGGCGGGCGCCCGAGCGGGCACCGCGGCCGGTGGTGAGCCGGCCGAGCGTGCCCGACAACGTGGTCTCGATGGTCCGCGCGGCGCGGACGCTCAGCCGACCGCGTGTACCGGCGCGCTGAGGGCCGTCCCGGACATGTCGCGACGCGGGTCGAGCGCGGGCAGCTCGATCGGCTGACCGCCCGACCCCGAGGCCCAGGCCGGGCCGACGCCCACCCACGCGAGGATCAGGGCGTCCTCGTTGCGCAGGAACCGGTGCGCCCGCACGCCGCCCGTGGCACGTCCCTTGGCCGGGTAGACCTCGAACGGGCTGACCTTGGCGGACCCGGCCTGCGTCCCCGGGAGGGCACCGGAGGCACCGGCGACGGTGACGACGACAGCCTGCGCGACGACGTCCGCGGCCACCGCTGCGAACGCGACGACCCGCTGGCCGGCCGCGAGCTTGATGCCGGCCATCCCGCCCGCGGCGCGTCCCTGCGGCCGCACGGCCGACGCGGCGAAGTGCAGCAGCGACGCGTCGGACGCGACGAGCACGAGCTCGTCGGTGTCAACGACGGCGACCGCGCCGACCACCTCGTCGCCGTCCTTGAGCGCGATGGCCTCCCACGCGTCGCGGTTGCCGGGTACGTCACCGGGCGCGACCCGCTTGACGGTGCCCTGCGCGGTCGCGAGCGCGAGCGTGGGGGCGTCGGCAGCGAGCGACGCCAGCCCGACCACGCGTTCGCGCGGCAGCAGCGTCACCACCTCGCCGAGCGGGACGCCTCCGGACAGGCTCGGGGTGCCGTCCGTGGGCGGGAGCGCGGGCAGGTCGAGCACGGAGACGCGCACGATGCGGCCCTGCGACGTCACGACACCGATCTCGGCGCGCGCCGTGGTGAGCACGGTCCCGGAGACCACGTCGTGCTTGGCGCGGCGCGCCCCCTCGACCCGGGCAGGGAGGTCCTCGGACGCGGTCCGGGCCAGGAGACCGGTCCCCGAGAGCAGGACCCAGCAAGGCGTGTCGGCGATCTCCAGAGGGGCTGCAGAACCGCGGGCCGCCGGTGCGCCGGTGACGGACGTGCCGCCGGCCGACTCCAGCAGGATCGTGCGGCGCGGCGTGCCGTAGGTGGCGGCGACCTCGGCCATCTCGTCCGAGACGAGGGTGCGCAGGCGGGCGTCGTCGGCCAGGATCTCGCGCAGCTCGGCGATCTCGGTCGCCAGCTGCTCCTGCTCCTTCTCCAGCTCGATGCGGGAGAACCGGGTCAGGCGGCGGAGCCGGAGCTCGAGGATGTACTCGGCCTGCGGCTCGGAGAGGTCGAAGACGCTGCGCAGGCGGGCGCGCGCCGTGTCGGCGTCGTCGGACGTGCGGATGACCTGGATGACCTCGTCGATGTCGACGATCGCGATGAGCAGGCCCTCGACCAGGTGCAGGCGCTCGAGCCGCTTGGCCAGCCGGAACTCCGAGCGCCGTCGCACCACGACGAGCCGGTGCTCCACCCACACCACCAGCAGCTCGCGCAGGCCGAGCGTCTTGGGCTGGCCGGCGACGAGAGCGACGTTGTTGATGGAGAACGAGTCCTCCAGCGGCGTGAACCGGTACAGCTGCTCCAGCACCGCCTCGGGCACGAAGCCGGTCTTCACCTCGATCACGAGCCGGAGACCGTGCGTGCGGTCGGTGAGGTCCATGGCGTCCGAGATGCCGGTGAGCTTCTTGGTCTGGACGCCCTCCTTGACCTTCTCGATGACCTTCTCCGGGCCGACGCCGTAGGGCAGCTCGGTGATGACGATGCCCTTGCGCTTGGGCGTGACGTTCTCGATGCGGGCGGTCGCCCGCGTCCGGAACGCGCCACGGCCGGTGCGGTACGCGTCGCGGACGCCGTCGAGGCCGACGATCTTGCCGCCGGAGGGCAGGTCGGGCCCGGGCACGAACCGCAGCAGGTCCTCGAGCGTCGCGTCCGGGTGCAGCACCAGGTGGCGGGCCGCCGCGATCACCTCGACGAGGTTGTGCGGGGCCATGTTCGTGGCCATGCCGACCGCGATGCCCGCGGCACCGTTGACCAGCAGGTTGGGGATCGCGGCCGGGAGGACCTCGGGCTGCTGGAGCTTGTTGTCGTAGTTCGGGACGAAGTCGACGACGTCCTCGTCGAGACCCGTGGTCATCGCCAGGGCGGCCGGTGCCATGCGCGCCTCGGTGTACCGGGGCGCGGCGGGCCCGTCGTCGAGCGAACCGAAGTTGCCGTGCCCGTCGATGAGGGGCAGGCGCAGGGAGAACGGCTGCGCGAGGCGGACCATCGCGTCGTAGATGGCGGTGTCGCCGTGCGGGTGCAGGCGGCCCATGACGTCGCCGACCACGCGCGCCGACTTCACGTACGGGCGGTCCGGGCGCAGGCCCATCTCCGACATCTGGAACAGGATGCGGCGCTGCACGGGCTTGAGGCCGTCGCGAGCGTCGGGCAGTGCGCGGGAGTAGATGACGGAGTAGGCGTACTCGAGGAACGAGCCCTCCATCTCCGTCGCGACGTCGATGTCGACGATGCGTTCGACGACGTCCTCGGGCGGGACGTCGGGGGTCGCGGGGCGACGCGCCATCGTTGGTGCTCCTCGGGGGCCGGACTGCTGTGCGGCGACCATTGTGGACCGTCCGCGGCCAAGTCCGGCTGCGGCGCGCAGGAGGCGCACTAGCCTGACGGACATGGCAGACGTCGACGACGACGCACCCGCGTACCCGGCCGGGTGGGAGGCGGACGTCGTGCTGCACGACGGGTCCACCACGCACATCCGGCCGATGCTGCCCAGCGACGCCGACGCGCTGCAGGCGTTCCACGTCGGCCAGTCGGAACGGTCGATCTACATGCGGTTCTTCGCCGCCATGGAGCGGCTCTCCGAGCGCGACCTGCAGCGCCTGGTCAACGTCGACCACGTGGACCGCGTCGCGCTCGTCGCCGTCGCGAACGCCGGCGACGTCGAGCACATCATCGGTGTGGCCCGCTACGACCGGATCGACGACGACGACGCCGAGGTCGCGTTCAACGTCGCCGACGCCCACCAGGGCCGGGGACTGGGCTCGGTGCTGCTCGAGCACCTGGCCGCGGCCGCCCGGGAGCGCGGGGTCGGGCGCTTCGTCGCCGAGGTGCTGCCCCAGAACGGCCGGATGATCTCGGTGTTCCGCGAGGCCGGCTACGTGGTGCGGCAGCGCACCGAGGACGGCGTCGTCGCGCTGAGCTTCGACATCGACCCGACCGATCGCTCGCTGGCCGTCATGGCGGACCGGGAGCACCGGGCCGAGGCGCGCTCGGTGCGGCAGCTGCTGGAGGCGCGCTCGGTCGTCGTGGTCGGTCCGGGCGTCGACGACGCGTCGCTCGTCGGGCGGCTCGCGGCGGGCGTGCTGGCCGACCTGCGTGCCGGTGAGCCCGACCTGGTCGTGCACACCGTGGGCGTGCCGGGTGCCCCGTCGCTCGCGCTCGTGGACGTGCTCGGACCCGTCGAGCTCGCGGTCGTCGCCGTGCCCGCGCAGGACGCGGTCGACGTGGTCCGGGACCTGGCGCCGCTCGGCGTGCGCGGGATCGTGCTCCTGTCCGCCGGGTTCGCCGAGGACGGGCCGGAGGGGCTCGAACGGCAGCGGGACCTCCTCCGTGTCGCGCACGGCTCCGGGATGCGCGTCGTCGGGCCCGGCTCGTACGGCCTGCTCGCGCACCGGGCGGGATCTCTGCTCAACGCCTCCCTGGCCCAGGTCCCGCCGCCCGCGGGCCGGATCGGGCTGTTCTGCCAGTCCGCCCCGATGGCCGTGGCCCTGCTGGCGGCCGTGCGGAGGCGGGGGATCGGGCTGTCGGAGTTCGTGTCCGCCGGCCACCGCGCCGACGTCTCGGGCAACGACCTCATGCAGTTCTGGGCTGACGACGAGGGCACGGACGTCGTCGGTCTCTACCTGGAGTCGATCGGCAACCCGCGCAAGTTCTCTCGCGTGGCCCGCCGGTTGTCGCAGCTCAAGCCGGTGATCGTGGTGACGGCGGGACGCTCCGGCCAGGTGGTCCCGCCGGGGCATGCCGTCCGTGCGACGCACGCTCCGCCGCGCACGCTGGCCGAGATGCTGCGCCAGGCCGGGGTCGTCCGCGTCGACAACACCCACCAGATGCTCGACGTCGCGCAGGTGCTCGCGCTCCAGCCGCTGCCGGCCGGCCGGCGCACCGCGATCCTCGCGAGCTCGGCCTCGACGGCGGCCCTCGTCGCGGAGGCCGCCACGGCGGCGGGGCTCGTCGCGTCGGGGCGGGTGGTCCTGCTGCCGGAGGACGCCGACGCCGGGCAGGTACGGGAGGCGGTCACGGCGTTGTACGACGACCCCGAGAGCGACGTCGTCGTCGCTGTGCGCATCCCGACCGTCGGCGGCCCCGACCCGGTGCTCCAGGCGGAGCTCGCGACGGCCGCGGCCCGCACCGGCCGCACCACGGTCGCCTGCATGGACGAGCTGCACGGCGTGACGTCCGAGCTCACGGCGACCGACGAGGCGGGCCGGGCGTGGACCGTGCCGGCCTACAGCACCCCGGAGGACGGCGCCCTCGCGCTCGGCCGCGCCGCCCGGTACGCGCAGTGGCGGTCGGCGGACCGCGGGCTGTCGTTGCACCCGGCCGGCGCCGACACGCGCACCGCTCGCCGGCTCGTCGCGGGCTGGCTCTCCCAGGACGGCGGCGCGGTCACCCTCGACCCCGAGCGGGTCGCGGCCCTGCTCGCGACCGTCGGCATCGACGTCGTGCCGTCGCACCTGGTGCAGGACGCCGACGAGGCCGTGGCCGCGGCCGAACGGATCGGCTGGCCGGTCGCGCTCAAGACCACGGTCTCGGCGCTGCGGCACCGGGCCGACCTCGGGGGGGTCCGGCTGGACATCGCCGACGAGGCCGAGCTGCGCGGGGACGTCGAGCAGGTGCTGGCCCTGGCCGCGACGCTCGACGCGGACGACCAGCCGCCGCTCGAGGTGCAGGCGATGGCGCCGCACGGGTCGGCGTGCGTCGTCCGCTCGGTCGAGGACCCGCTGTTCGGCCCGATCATCAGCTTCGGGCTGGCCGGCGACGCGTCCGACCTGCTCGGTGACGTCGCGTACGGCGTGCCGCCGCTCACGGACGTCGACGTCGCCGAGCTGGTGCGCTCGGCCCGGGCGGCTCCGCGGCTGTTCGGGTACCGCGGCCTGCCGGCGCTCGACGTCGGCGCCCTCGAGGAGCTCATCGCGCGCGTCGCGGTCCTGGCCGACGACCTGCCCGAGCTGCGCTCCCTCGAGCTCAACCCCGTCGTCGTCTCGGAGAGCGGGGCGGTCGTGCTGGGCGCGCGCGCCTCGGTCGCCCGTGCCGATCGTGCGGACGCGACCAGGAGGCTGTCCTCCACATGAGCAGCCCGTCCGGTCGCCGCGAGTGGGAGGATGTCCGGGTGTCCGCTCCTGCCACCGACCTGCGTGTCGACCTCCACCGTGCCGGCTACTACCCCGAGCTCGTCGGTGACGTGCTCGACGTGGCCCTCGCCGACGAGGACGTCGTCGCCCATCTGGTCCATCCCGAGACGACGTTCGACGCCGCCGAGGTGCGACGTCACGTCACCGTCCTCGTCCTGACACCGACCCGGCTCGTCGTCGCTCACGTGGACGACCATCCCGCCGACTCGGAGCACCCGTCGGCGAGCGCCTCGGCGACCACTGAGGCGGTCCCGCTGTCCGAGCTGAAGTCCGTCGCCCTGACCCACGTGGTCGGCCAGCCCGACCAGCACAAGGCCGGCACCGGAGCCTCCGAGCTGACCCTCGTGATCGGCTGGGGAGCGGTCTCCCGCGTCGACCTCGAGCCCGCCACGTGCGGCGACCCGAGCTGCGACGCCGACCACGGGCTCACGGGGACGCTCGCGCCGGACGACGTCGTGGTGCGCGTCAGCGCGCTGGCGGAGGGCGCGGAGCACGTGCGCGCCGCCACGGCGTTCGCGCGTCAGCTCTCGGCGGCCAGCGCCCGCGCCCGATGACGGACGTGGAGTCGGTCCTCACGACCGCGTCCAGGGATGCGCTCGCCGCCTTCGAGGCCGCGGACCTGGTCGCGCCGAGCTCGTCGTACCCCTGCCTCGGCAACGTCCTGCCGGCCGTGGCCGGGTCGCTCGGCGTCGACCTGCCCGGGATCGACAGTGCGCACTCGCAGGACCTCCTGGGACTGCCGGCAGCCTCGCGGGTCTGCGTCGTGCTGGTGGACGGGCTCGGGTACGCCAACCTGGCGGAGCGCGCGGGCCACGCACCGTTCCTGCGCCGCCAGCTCGGGGCGTCGACGCCCCTGACCAGCACGTTCCCGTCCACGACCGCGACGGCCATGGGCACGTTCGGCGTGGGGGTGCCGCCTGGTCGTACGGGGATGCTCGGGTACACCGTGCGCGATCCCGCCACCGGCCTGCTCGGCAACCTCGTGAGCTGGACCGGCCTGCCGCCCGCACGCGAGTGGCAGCGCGAGCCGACGATGTTCGAGCGGCTGACGGCCGCCGGCACCGCGGTGACGAGCATCGGTCCGGCGCGCTTCGCCGGTTCGGGGCTGACCGAGGCGGCGCTGCGCGGTCCGGACTACGCGCGTGCGGAGTCGCTCTCCGAGCGCGTCGACGCGACCGTCGCCGCGCTGCGCAGGCCCGGCATCGCGTACCTGTACTGGGGCGACGTCGACAAGGCGGGCCACCACCACGGCTGGGGCTCGCTGCAGTGGGGCGACGCGCTCGCCGAGCTGGACTTCGAGCTCGGACGGCTCGCCCGCAGCCTGCCCAAGGACACCCTCCTGCTCGTCACCGCGGACCACGGCATGGTCGACGTCGACCTGGGCCAGCGCTGGGACCTGGCGACCCACCCTGTGCTCGGCGCGGGCGTCGAGCTGGCGGCGGGGGAGCCCCGGGCGCTGCACCTGCACCTCGAGCGCGGCGCCGACCCCGAGGCGGTCGCCGGACGCTGGCGCGACGTGCTCGGCTCCGCCGCGGTCGTCGCGACCCGGGCGGAGGCGTCCGAGCACGGCTGGTTCGGCGAGGTCGCCGAGCACGTGGTGCCGATCATCGGGGACGTCGTCGTCGCGATGACCGGCCGCGCGACCGTCGTGGACTCGGCGACCCAGACGCCCGCCTCGCTCGAGCTCATCGGGGTACACGGATCGTTGACCCGGCTCGAGATGCTCGTGCCGTGCGTCGTCGTCGCATGATCATGCGTTGAAGGGCGGTTCCTGACCTGTGGCCGAGCTCGTCTTCTTCTCCGGGACCATGGACTGCGGCAAGTCCACCCTGGCGCTCCAGATGCACCACAACCATGCGGCGCGCGGCCGCGACGGGATCCTGTTCACCCGGCAGGACCGCGCGGGCAAGGCGGTCATCTCCTCGCGCCTGGGCCTGACGCAGCGCGCGCTCGAGGTCGAGGACACGACGGACTTCTGGGCGGACGTCGTCGCGCGTCGCACCCACGGGCACCCGGTGGACTACCTGATCGGCGACGAGGCGCAGTTCTACACCGCCCGGCAGGTCGAGCAGCTCGCGCGGGTCGTCGACGAGCTCGGCGTGGACGTGTTCGCGTTCGGGATCTCGACGGACTTCCGAGCCCGGCTGTTCCCCGGGGCGGCCCGCCTGGTCGAGCTCGCGGACCGCGTCGAGGTGCTCCAGGTGATGGCGCTGTGCTGGTGCGGCGCCCGCGCCACCCACAACGCCCGGACCGTCAACGGGACGATGGTGGTCGAGGGCGCGCAGGTGGTCGTCGGCGACGTCGGCTCGGCTGCCGACGAGGTCGGTTACGAGGTGCTGTGCCGTCGCCACCACATGCGCCGGATGACCGCTGCGGCCGCCCGGGCGTCGTCTCCGTCGATGCAGACCCTGGACTTCGAGACCGGCTGAGCTACTCGGGCTTCGCCCCGAAGACGATCTCGTCCCAGCTCGGGACCTTGGCACGCCCGCGGCGCGCCGCCGCCCGGGGGCGGTCGCCGTGCTCGTCGTGGTCGGCCGAGTCCGCCGCGAGGGCGATCGGCGTGGGCGACGGGACCATGACCGGCGCCGGGTAGACGACGGCCTCCTCGGCCGGCTCGGCGTCCTGCGGGTGAGCGCCCGGGACGTCGGCGTCGGGTCGCCCGAAGTCGAACGCGTGCTGCGGACCGAAGCCCTCGAACTCCTCGGTGTCGTCGTCGTCCAGCTCCAGCGCCTGGCGCACGCCGCGGCGGTCGCGCAGGTCGTCGAGGAGCGCGGCCGTCTCGTCCACGGGATCGGGTTCCGGTGCCGGGTCCGGCAGGACGGCCGTCGACGCGGCCGCCGTGCGGACGGTCGTGCCGTCGGGCTGGAAGTCGAACACGACGTCCCGGACGGCCGCGAGGTGACGACGCGACACGGGCTCGTCGGGCAGCTCGGTCTCGGACAGCCAGCGTGCCTCGTCCTCGTCGGCCACGACGGTGCGCTTCGACGGGTCGAAGGTCCAGCGGGCCTCGCGCTCGGAGTCGTCGACGGTGAACCGGGCCAGGACGACCCAGGGACCGTTGGCGTCGCGCGCGGAGTCCCAGGCGAGCGACGCGAGGTCGACGCCACGGGCGGCCAGGCGGTCGGTGACGAGGTCACCGAGGACGGGCGAGCCCATCTCGCGGCCGACGCGCGTGCCGCGGGCCTGCTCGGCGATGTGCTCGCGCTCGGCCAGCACCGGTCCCTCGTACCGCCTGACGCGCTCGATCGGGAGGCCCGCGGAGTCGGCGACCTCCTGCGTCGTCGCGCCGGCGCGGATGCGTGCCTGGATCTCCCGGGGGCTCAGGGTGCCCGCGCTCTCCGCGCGCAGCTGCTCGAGCTGCGGACGGTCGCGGCGCACGGCAGCACGCAGCGGTTCGTCGATGCGCAGCCGGAATCGCGCACCGTCCGGACCCACCAGGACGAGATGCTCCCCGTCCTCGTGCAGACCCACCAGCTCGAGCTCAGCCATTCGACCTCCCAGTACCTCGGGACGAGCCTGCCACCGATCCGGCCCGCAGCCGTGGACGCTGGGCGGTGCGCCGCCGGACCGCTGACAGGATGGACCGGTGACCGAACAGATCCGTTCCCTGATGCAGGTCGCCGAGATCGTCGCCCGCGAGGCCGCCGACCTGGTGCGCGAGGGCCGGGAGGGTCAGATCTCCGTCGCCGCGACGAAGTCGAGCGCCCAGGACGTCGTCACGGCCATGGACCTCGCCTCCGAGGCGCTGCTGCGTCGCCGGCTCGCCGAGCTGCGGCCCGACGACGGGCTCCTCGGCGAGGAGGGGTCGCTGACGCCGGGCTCGTCGGGCATCTGGTGGGTGGTCGACCCGATCGACGGCACGGTCAACTATCTCTACGGCCTGCCCGCGTACGCGGTGTCGGTGGCGGCAGTGAGCACGCCCGGCGGCACGCCTCCCGACCCGGCGACGTGGACGGTGCTCGCCGGGTGTGTCGTCGCACCCAAGGACGGCCGCGTGTTCCTGGCCGGTCTGGGGCTCGGCGCGACCCTCGACGGCCGGTCGCTGCGGGCCAACGACGCGCAGCCGCTGATCGACAGTCTCGTCGGCACCGGGTTCGGCTACGTGGCCGCGCGGCGCAGGGCCCAGGCGCGTGTCGTGGCCGGTCTGCTGCCGCAGGTACGTGACATCCGTCGCATCGGGTCGGCCGCGCTCGACCTGTGCACCCTCGCCTCGGGCGGCCTCGACCTCTACTACGAGCGGGGCCTGCAGCCGTGGGACCTCGCGGCCGGGTCGCTCGTCGCCCGGGAGGCCGGTGCCGTGGTCACCGGCCTGCGCGGGCGACCCGCGGGGGAGGCCATGACGGTCGCCGGACCACCCGGACGGGTCGAGGAGCTGGTCGCCTACCTGGAGGCATCCAACGCTGACCAGGACAGTTGACCAACGGGCCTGATCCAGAAGATGTTCTGTCACTGTTCGCGCATCCGGCGGATGTGGTGCAGAATCCCACCCGCGACAGGGAACAAAACGCCGCTCCGGCGCATTGATCCCGCGTACGAGTTCCCCGAGTACGACCAAGACACGGAGTGTGACGCCAGACATGGCTACCGACTACGACGCCCCGCGCAAGACCGAGGAGGACCTGAGCGAGGACTCGCTCCAGGAGCTCCAGGCCCGGCGTTCCGACAAGAACTCGGGCGTGGTGGACGAGGACGAGACCGAGGCGGCCGAAGGGTTCGAGCTCCCTGGAGCGGACCTCTCGGGCGAAGAGCTCTCCGTGCGCGTGCTGCCCCGTCAGGCCGACGAGTTCACCTGCTCGAGCTGCTTCCTGGTGCATCACCGCAGCCAGCTCGCCTACGAGCGTGACGGTCACCCCGTCTGCTCCGAGTGCGCCGCCTGACGCGCTCACCTACCTGACCGGCCGGTCGTCCCCACGGGGCGGCCGGCCGCGCTGTTTCTCGGGGCAGGTTCTCAGGATCCGGTCAGGGCGGCGACCAAGGCGTCCGGGTGGCGCGTGGAGACGATCCAGTACGGCGTCGGGTCCAGCGGGTCGACGAGCTCGACGCGGACGGCCGTGTGGATCCACCCCCGCTGGCACAGGTAGGCGCGGGCGTCGAGACGGGGGCCCAGCTCGGTCCGCACCCCGGCCGCGTCCAGCGCCGTCGCGCCGCCCACCAGGTCCCGCGGGATACGCGCCGGGCCGGCCTGCAGCGTCGTGCCGTCCACCCGCACGACCGGCGCGGTGGCGACCAGGGCGAACATGCCGACGACGACCACCGCGAGGCCGAGCACGACCGCGAGCCACGCGGCGACCGGCAGGAACGCGATGCCGATCATCGCGCCGAACACGATCAGCAGCACCCAGCCGACGGGCCCGAGGGTGAGCCGTTCGGAGTACACGGTGCTCGTGGGGACGGAGGCGGGCGACGAAGTGCCGCCGGGAACGTCGGGCATGCCCCCAGCATCCCATCCGGGCCGGTAGGGTCTGGCCCCGTGACGGCCGACCACAGCCCCGAGGTCCTGCTCCAGCTCCTGGACCCGGACCTTCCCGAACCCTCCTACGCACACCCCGGTGACGCGGGCGCGGACCTGGTCACGCGCATCGACGTGGTGATCCCGCCGCAGGGCCGGGTGACGGTCCCGACGGGTGTCGCGATCGCGCTGCCCGACGGCTACGCGGCCTTCGTGCACCCGAGGTCGGGCCTGGCCATGCGGCACGGCCTGACCATCGTCAACGCGCCCGGCACCGTCGACGCGGGTTACCGCGGCGAGATCGCGGTGACCCTGCTGAACACGGACGTGGAGCACGCCCTCGAGCTGCACCGCGGCGACCGCATCGCGCAGCTGGTCATCCAGCGCGTCGAGCGGGCGCGGTTCGTCGCGGTCGACCACCTGCCGGGGTCGCACCGCGGTGAGGGCGGGTTCGGGTCCAGCGGCGGGTGGAAGGCGGCACCGGCCGGCTAGGTGGGCACAGGTGGCGGGGCTACTGTCTTCGGTAGAGAAGCCCGTCGCCGCAGTCGTGAGCGTGGTGTTCGGGTAGAGGGACGGTCTGCGCTCGTGCAGGCAGCAACGTGCGCCGCAGTGCGCGCGTCGAGGAGGAGTGAGCAACGTGGGTCTGTTCCGACGTGGTGGGAAGGACGCCGCCACCGATGAGGCTATCGACGCCGCCGACGCACCGGTCGAGGAGTCCGAGACCGACGAGGTCGACGAGCTCGACGAGGTCGTCGAGGTCGACGCCGAGCCGTTCCAGCGCACCGGCGGTCCGTGGGACGCCGACGAGGTGACCGACGACATCGCGCGGGTGGACCTCGGCGCGATCCGGATCCCGGGTGTGCAGGGCATGGAGCTGCGGATGGAGATCGACAAGGCGACGGACACCGTCTCCGCGGCGTCAATCCTGCTGGACGGCTCGTCCCTGCAGGTCCAGGCTTTTGCCGCACCGCGGACCGAGGGCATCTGGGACGAGATCCGCGGCGAGATCGCCGAGTCGGTGACCCAGCAGGGTGGGTCGGTCGACGATCTGCCCGGACCGTTCGGCCGCGAGCTGCTCGCCCGGCTGCCCATCCGCACCCCCGAGGGCCGCACCGGCCACCGGCCCGCCCGGTTCGTCGGCGCCGACGGACCGCGGTGGTTCGTGCGCGGCGTGCTGACCGGCCGTGCGGCCGTCGATCCCGCCGCCGCCGCGCCGCTCGAGAAGGTCTTCGCGGGCATCGTCGTCGTGCGCGGCACGGATGCACGCGCGCCCCGCGACCTGCTCACCCTGACGCTGCCCGGTCCGGCCAACCCCGAGCTCAGCCCCGCGGAGCCGACCGAGGCCGAGACGCCGAGCTTCGACCCGCTGACCCGCGGACCCGAGATCACGGAGACCCGATGAGCCTCAAGGAGCGCCTGAAGAAGGCGGTCGCGTCGCAGGCCGAGATCGAGGCCGACGAGGAGCGCCAGGACGCACACCGGTCCGTCGGGTGCACCCCGGTCGACCAGCTGAGCAACCGCTCGCGCGCCAGCGTCTCCGGGGTCATCCGGTCGGTCACCCTGCGCCCGCGCGAGGGCGTCCCGGCGCTCGAGGCCGAGCTGTACGACGGCAGCGGCTCGCTGGACCTCGTCTGGCTGGGCCGGCGCGAGATCTCCGGCATCGAGCCCGGTCGTCGCCTGAAGATCGAGGGGCTGGTCTGCCTCGTCGACGGTCGCCGCACCGTGTTCAACCCGCGCTACGAGCTGCGGCCGCGTCCCGGTGAGTGAGTCGCACCCGGACGACGGCCGGCCGCTCGAGGGGATAGACGCGATCGACGAGGTCGTCCCTCCCGAGGAGGGGGGCCTGCGCGGCATGCGCGTGCTGGCGGCCGACGAGTTCTCCGCCATGGCCGCCATGGGCGGCGTCCGGGGGATCATCGAGGCCGTCGCGCCCGGGCTGCTCTTCGTCGTCGTCTATCTCGCGACCGGTCAGACCCTGAAGCCGGCCCTGGTCGCGGCGTCCGCCGCCGCCGTGATCGCGGTGATCGTGCGGCTCGCCCAGCGCACCCCACCGACGCAGGCGTTCGCCGGGATGGTCGGCGTCGGCATCGGCGTCTTCTGGGCCTGGAAGACCGGCGACGCGAACGACTACTTCGCCTACGGCCTCTGGGTCAACGTCGCGTACTTCCTGGCGACGCTGCTCTCGATCGTCGTCGGCTGGCCGCTCGTCGGGCTGGTCATGGGCCTGTTCCGGCCGGAGGGTCCGCTGTCGAGCACGGGCAGCTTCGCCGCGGCGGTGGACTGGCACGCGGACCCGGTGCTGCGTCGCCGGTACGCGCTGGCGACCTGGCCGCTGGTGGCGCTGTTCGGCCTGCGGCTCGCGGTTCAGCTTCCCCTGTACTTCGCCTCCGAGACCGCGTGGCTCGGCACCGCGAAGCTCGTGATGGGCGTGCCCGGGACCGCGCTGGCCCTCTGGTTCAGCTGGATGCTGGTCCGCGGGTCAAGAGCTGTTCCAGCTCGGTCTCGTCCGCGTCCCGCCCCGTGACGAACAGCAGCTCGTCGCGACCCTCGAGCGTGTCGTCCGCGGTCGGGGCGATCGGCCGGGTGTCGCGCACGATCGCGGCGAGCACGGTGTCCGACGGCCACTGGATCTGACCGACGCGCACGCCGGCCAGGGGGGAGTCCTCGGGGAGCGTGAGCTCGAGGATGTCCGCGCGCGACTGGTGGAACGTGAAGATCCGCACGAGGTCACCGACGGTCACGGCCTCCTCGACCATCGCCGTCATGATGCGCGGGGTGGAGACGGCGACGTCCACGCCCCACGCCTCGTCGAACATCCACTCGTTCTTCGGGTTGTTCACGCGCGCGACCGTGCGGGGAACCCCGAACTCGGTCTTGGCGAGCAGCGAGATGACGAGGTTGGCCTTGTCGTCGCCCGTAGCGGCCACGACCACGTCGGCCTCGTCGGCCTTGACCTGGCGCAGCGTGGGCAGCTCGCACGCGTCCGCCAGCAGCCAGTCGGCGTCGGCCACCTGCGAGACGCGCATCGCGGACGGCTGGCGGTCGATCAGCGTGACCTCGTGGCCGTGGCCCAGGAGCTCGCGCGCGATGGACCGGCCCACGGACCCCGCCCCGGCGATGACGACCCTCATTCGGACACCGCCGGCGCCGAGGTGAGGATCCGTTCGACGAGGGCGGACTCGGCGGCGAGGAGCAGCACGTGCACGGTGTCGTTCTCCTGCAGGACGGTGGTCGACGTCGGCAGGATGCCGTCGCCGTAGCGGGTGACGTACGCGACGCGGGCGCCGCTGGCCTCCTCGAGGGCGCGCAGGGGCCTGCCCACCCAGCCCTCGTGGATGTCGATCTGCGAGAGCTGGATCTTGCCCGAGTAGTCGCGGTACTCGTCCGTCGCACCCATGGGCAGCAGCCGGCGCAGCACCTGAAAGGCGGTCCAGCGCACGGTGGCGACGGTCGGGATGCCGAGCCGCTGGTAGATCTCCGCGCGGTGCGGGTCGTAGATGCGGGCGACCACGTTCTCGATGCCGAACGTCTCGCGGACCACCCGAGCGGCCAGGATGTTCGAGTTGTCGCCGTCCGAGACCGCCGCGAACGCGAACGCGTCCTCGATGCCGGCCTGCTTCAGCGTGTCGCGGTCGAAGCCCAGACCCGTGACCTTGTTGCCCTCGAAGGACGGGTCGAGGCGTCGGAACGCCTCCGGGTTCTGGTCGATGACGGACACCGAGTGCCCGTGTTCCTCGAGGTTCTGCGCCAGCGTGGCGCCCACTCGTCCGCAGCCCATGATCACGAAGTGCACAGGGCGCACGCTATACGTCCCGCGGCTCTCTGCGAGACCCCGACCCAGGCGGGCAGGGCGTCGGTGGTGTCAGACGGTCCGCAGCCGCCTAGCATGAGCCATCGTGTCGGACCTCTCGGATGCCGCCAAACGCCTGCTGCTCGGACGACCCGTCCGCAGCGACAGGCTCGGCCACACGCTCATCCCCAAGCGCATCGCGCTGCCCGTGTTCGCCTCGGACGCGCTCTCGTCGGTCGCGTACGCGCCCGACGAGATCCTGCTGACCCTCTCGCTGGCGGGGGCCTCCGCCCTCGTGATCTCTCCGTGGGTGGGGCTGGCGGTCGTCTTCGTGATGCTCGTGGTGGTCGCCTCCTACCGGCAGAACGTGCACGCGTACCCCTCGGGCGGCGGCGACTACGAGGTCGCGACGACGAACCTCGGCTCGAATGCCGGCGTCACGGTCGCCTCCGCTCTGCTGGTCGACTACGTGCTGACGGTGGCCGTGTCGATCTCGTCGGGCGCCCAGTACGCGGCGACGGCCTTCCCACCCCTGCGCGGGCACGAGGCGGCGTTCGCCGTGGGGCTCGTCGTGCTGCTCACCGTGGCCAACCTGCGTGGCGTCAAGGAGTCGGGGAGCCTGTTCGCGATCCCCGTCTATCTGTTCATGTTCGCGATCGGTGCGGTCGCGGTGGTCGGTGCGATCCAGTTCGCCACCGGCAACCTGGCGATGGCCGAGAGCGCGGACCTGCAGCTGCTCCCCGGTGACGGGCTCAACGAGGGGCTGGCGGGGATCGCGGGCTTCTTCCTGATCCTGCGCGCGTTCGCGTCGGGCTGTGCCGCACTGACCGGTGTCGAGGCCATCAGCAACGGCGTGCCCGCGTTCAAGAAGCCGAAGTCGAAGAACGCGGCGACGACGCTGGCGCTGCTCGGTGGCATCTCGGTGACCATGATCATGTCGATCCTGCTGCTCGCGCGCGCCACCCACGTGACGTTCGCCGACGACCCGATGACGCAGCTGACCCGCAACGGGCAGGCGGTCGAGGCCACCTACATCCAGCACCCGGTGATCAGCCAGCTGTCGACCGCGGTGTTCCACGACTTCCCGTGGATGGCGGTCATCGTCTCGATCGTCACCGGCCTCATCCTCGTGCTCGCCGCGAACACCGCGTTCAACGGCTTCCCGGTGCTCGGCTCGATCCTGGCGCGCGACGGGTTCCTGCCGCGCCAGCTGCACACCCGCGGCGACCGGCTCGCGTTCTCCAACGGGATCGTCACACTGGCGCTCGCGGCGATCGCCCTCATCATCGCGTTCGACGCCGAGGTCACCCGGCTGATCCAGCTCTACATCGTCGGCGTCTTCGTCTCGTTCACGGTCAGCCAGTTCGGCATGATCAAGCACTGGACACGGCACCTGCGCACCGAGGCCGAGCCCGCCGCACGCGCCGCCATGAAGCGCTCGCGCGTCATCAACACCGTCGGGTTCGCCATGACGGCGACGGTCCTGGTGGTCGTGCTCGTCACGAAGTTCACTCATGGCGCCTACATCGCGATCCTGGCCATGGCGGTCGTCTTCGTGCTCATGAAGTCGATCCACCGGCACTACATGCAGGTCCGCGCCGAGCTGGCGCTCGGCGCCGACGCCGCCTCCGCGCGGGCGCTGCCCAGCCGCGTGCACGCGATCGTGCTGGTCAGCCACCTGCACCGGCCGACGATGCGTGCGCTGTCCTACGCCCGGGCGTCGCGGCCCCAGATCCTCGAGGCCCTCACGGTCGGCGTCGACCCCGAGGACGTCGAGACCCTGCGCGCCCAGTGGGAGGAGCTCGCGATCCCCGTGCCGCTGCGCGTGCTCGACTCGCCGTTCCGTGAGATCACGCGCCCGGTGCTCACCTACGTGCGCTCGGTCCGGCGGGACAGCCCGCGCGACCTCGTCGTCGTCTACATCCCCGAGTACGTGGTCGGGCACTGGTGGGAGCAGCTGCTGCACAACCAGAGCGCCCTGCGGCTCAAGGGACGCCTGCTGTTCACGCCCGGCGTCGTCGTCGCGTCCGTGCCGTGGCAGCTGGCCTCCACCGAGGGCCAGACGGGGCTCGAGGACCCGGTCCGGGGTACGGTTCCGCGTGGCTACTGACCTTGAAGCACCTGTCGTCGAGCTCGAGATCGGGCCCGTCGCCCACGGAGGGCACTGCGTCGCCCGCCACGAGGGTCGGGTCGTCTTCGTCCGGCACACGCTGCCCGGCGAGAAGGTCCGTGCCCGGCTGACGGACTTCGGCGACACCTCGAAGTTCTGGCGCGCCGACGCCGTCGAGGTCCTCGACGCCTCGCCGGACCGCGTCGAGTCGGCGTGGCCCGCGGCCGGTCCGGGGGGTGTCGGCGGGGGAGAGCTCGCCCACGTCTCGCTGGACGGTCAGCGCGCCTGGAAGAAGGCCGTGCTGGCGGAGCAGCTCCAGCGGCTGGCCAAGCTCGACCTGGACGTCCCCGTGCAGGCGGCGCCCGGCGACGACGAGCGCGGCGGCCTGGGGTGGCGCACGCGGATCGACCTCGTCGCGGACGCCGAGGGCCGGGCCGGGATGCACGGCTTCCGGTCCCACACCATCAAGGTGCTCGACTCGATGCCGCTGGCCAGCGAGGCGATCGTGGCCCTCGACCTGTTCGGTCGCCGCTGGTCCGCCGGCGCGCGCGTGGAGGCCGTCGCCCCGTCCAGCGGCGACACGCCCGTGGTGCTCGTCGACGACGCACCGTACGACCTCGGGCGCGGGCGCATGGACGGCCGGACCAACGCCCGGACGGCGGTGCGCGAGCACGTGCAGCTGGGCGAGCGCGCGTACACGTTCCGGGTCGCCGGCGCCGGGTTCTGGCAGGTTCACCGCGAGGCACCCGAGCTCCTGGTCAAGGCCGTGCTCGCGGGCCTGGGCGACGTCGACGGCGCCGCGGTGCTCGACCTCTACTCGGGTTCCGGGCTGTTCACCGCCCCGCTGTCGGACGCGGTGGGCGAGACCGGTGAGGTCGTCTCGGTCGAGGGCGATGCCCGCGCAGTCAAGGACGCCCGACGCAACCTGCACGATCGCGCGAACGTCGAGCTCCACGCCGGCGACGTGGCCAAGGTGCTCACGGGCACCGTGGACGCGGACTCCGACGTCGTGCACGCGGACGCGGTCGTGCTCGACCCGCCGCGCACGGGAGCGGGTCGTGCGGTGGTCGCGGGCATCACGGCCCTGCGACCGGAGCGCGTGGTCTACGTCGCGTGCGACCCCGCCGCGCTGGCCCGCGACATCGCCCTGTTCGCCGCCGACGGGTACGCCCTGGCCGACCTGCAGGCGTTCGACCTCTTCCCGATGACGCACCACCTAGAGGCCGTCGCGGTCCTGGCGCGCTGAGGCGGTGCGCGCGCCCGCACGCGGGGCTAGCGTGGATCGCAGCCGGACCGTTGGGCCCGGCAGAGGGGAGCGGCACGGTGAGCGAGAAGGATCCGGTGAGCCGGCTGGCTGAGGCGAAGCGGCTGGTCACCCAGGAGCTGCACAAGCAGGGCACGCCCGAGTACGACCCCCGGTCGCACGAGCGGGCGATCGAGGCCGAGCGCAAGGCGCAGGACGCGGTCGACGCGCAGCGGGCCGGGTCGACCGGCTGACGCGCTGATCCGGTCGACCCTCGTCGCGAGACGGGGGTCGATCTGTGTGCGGAGGGCCGCCAAAGGATGTATCTTGATGTCGAGATAAATCGCGGCCCGCGCCCCGTAGGGTGACAGGACGCACTCGCCAGCAGCCCGGGTGACCCCCATCCCCGGCACGTTCTCGCCAGCGAAGGAGCCCCCGTGAGCAGCGTCGACAGCTTCGGATCCAAAGGAACACTCGAGGTCGGTGACGCCTCCTACGAGATCTACCGCCTCTCCGCCGTCCCAGGAGTGGAGAAGCTCCCGTTCAGCCTGAAGGTCCTGGCGGAGAACCTGCTGCGCACGGAGGACGGCGCGAATATCACCGCCGACCACGTGAACGCGCTGGCGACGTGGGACCCGGACGCGCAGCCCGACACGGAGATCCAGTTCACGCCGGCGCGCGTGATCATGCAGGACTTCACCGGCGTGCCCTGCGTGGTCGACCTGGCCACCATGCGCGAGGCCGTCGTCGACCTCGGCGGCGACGCGACACGCATCAACCCGCTCGCGCCCGCCGAGCTGGTCATCGACCACTCGGTGCAGATCGACGTCGCCGGCCGCGCCGACGCCTTCGAGCGCAACGTCGCCCTGGAGTACGAGCGCAACCGCGAGCGCTACCAGTTCCTGCGCTGGGGCCAGACCGCGTTCGACGACTTCAAGGTCGTCCCGCCGGGCACCGGCATCGTGCACCAGGTCAACATCGAGTACCTGGCGCGCGTGGTCATGATCCGGGATGGTCGCGCATATCCCGACACCTGCGTCGGCACCGACTCGCACACCACCATGGTCAACGGCCTGGGCGTGCTGGGCTGGGGCGTCGGGGGCATCGAGGCCGAGGCGGCCATGCTCGGCCAGCCCGTCTCGATGCTCATCCCGCGCGTCGTCGGCTTCAAGCTCACGGGCACCATCCCGCCCGGCGTGACGGCCACCGACATCGTCCTGACGATCACGCAGAAGCTGCGCCAGCACGGCGTCGTCGGCAAGTTCGTCGAGTTCTACGGCGCCGGCGTCGCGGCCGTACCGCTGGCCAACCGCGCGACGATCGGCAACATGAGCCCCGAGTTCGGCTCGACCGCGGCGATGTTCCCGATCGACCGCGTGACCCTGGACTACCTGCGCCTGACCGGTCGCTCCGAGGAGCAGCTCGCGCTCGTCGAGGCGTACGCCAAGGAGCAGGGCATGTGGCTCGACCCCACGCTCGACTCCTACATCGAGCCCGTGTTCTCCGAGTACCTCGAGCTGGACCTGTCGACGGTCGTCCCGTCGATCGCCGGCCCGAAGCGCCCGCAGGACCGCATCGAGCTGTCGCGGGCCAAGGAGCAGTTCCAGCGCGACCTGCCCACCTACGCGCCCGAGGCCGCGAACGGCGTCGACGAGGCCGAGGAGGAGTCGTTCCCGGCGTCCGACTCGCCCGCGATCACGTCGTCGGCCACGCGTACGTACCCCGTCACGGACACCCAGGGCCGCTCGTACGACCTGTTCCACGGTGCCGTCGCGATCGCGTCGATCACGAGCTGCACCAACACGTCGAACCCGTCGGTCATGATCGCCGCGGCCCTCGTCGCGAAGAAGGCCGTCGAGAAGGGCCTCACGGCCAAGCCCTGGGTCAAGACGTCGATGGCCCCGGGCTCGCAGGTCGTCACCAACTACTACGAGAAGGCCGGCCTGTGGCCGTACCTCGAGAAGCTGGGCTTCCACCTGGTCGGCTACGGCTGCGCCACGTGCATCGGCAACTCGGGCCCGCTGGACGAGAAGGTGTCGGAGACCGTCCAGGAGCACGACCTGGCCGTCGCCGCGGTGCTCTCGGGCAACCGCAACTTCGAGGGCCGCATCAACCCCGACATCAAGATGAACTACCTGGCCTCGCCGCCGCTGGTCATCGCGTACTCGCTCGCGGGCACCATGGACTTCGACTTCGAGTCCGACCCGCTGGGTCGCGACGAGGCCGGCCACCCGATCTTCCTCCGGGACATCTGGCCGTCCCCGGAGGAGGTCCAGACGACGATCGACGCGTCGATCGACCGCGCGATGTTCACGGCGGACTACGCCGACGTGTTCACCGGCGACGAGCGGTGGCGCTCGCTGCCGACGCCCGAGGGCGCCACGTTCGAGTGGGACCCGCAGTCGACCTACGTGCGCAAGCCCCCGTACTTCGAGGGCATGCAGGCGACGCCGTCGCCGGTCGTGGACTTCCACGGCGCGCGCGTGCTGGCCAAGCTGGGCGACTCGGTCACCACCGACCACATCAGCCCGGCAGGCTCGATCAAGGCCGACAGCCCCGCCGGCCTGTACCTGGCCGAGCACGGTGTGGAGCGCCGCGACTTCAACAGCTACGGCTCGCGCCGAGGCAACCACGAGGTCATGATCCGCGGCACGTTCGCGAACATCCGCCTGCGCAACCAGCTGGTCCCCGGCGTCGAGGGCGGGTTCACGACGAACCTCCTGACCGGCGAGCAGACGTCGATCTACGACGCCTCGCAGGCCTACCAGGCGGCGGGCATCCCGCTCGTCGTGCTGGGCGGCAAGGAGTACGGCTCCGGCTCGTCGCGCGACTGGGCCGCCAAGGGCACCAGCCTGCTGGGCGTCAAGGCGGTCATCACGGAGAGCTTCGAGCGGATCCACCGGTCGAACCTCATCGGGATGGGCGTGCTGCCGCTGCAGTTCCCGGAGGGCGAGTCCGCCGACTCGCTCGGCCTGGACGGCACGGAGACGTTCGACATCGTCGGCGTCACCGCCCTGAACGAGGGCACGACGCCCCGGACGCTCGCGGTCACGGCGACGAAGGAGGACGGCTCGGTCGTCTCGTTCGACGCGGTGCTCCGAATCGACACCCCGGGCGAGGCGGACTACTACCGCAACGGCGGCATCCTGCAGTACGTGCTGAGGTCGCTGGTCAAGGCCTGACGCCCGCTCTCCACGAGCCCGGTCCCCGTCGCGGGGCCGGGCTCGTGTCGTTCGCCGAGGTGGCGTATGCGTTGACGCATATATATGGCACGGGGTATGTTTGGTCGCATGAGCCTCGCCGGGACCCTCGACGCGATCGCCGAACCCACCCGCCTGCGCATCCTCGACGCCGTCCGCGACGAGGAACGCTCGGTCGGCGAGCTCGTCGACCTGGTGGGCATGCACCAGCCCGGGGTGTCCCGGCACCTCAAGGTGCTGCGATCCGCCGGCCTGGTCGACGTCCGGCAGGACGGCCAGCGCCGCTGCTACCGCGCGCGGTTCGCGCCGCTGCGCGAGCTCGACGACTGGCTCGAGCAGCACCGCCGCGCCTGGGACCAGCAGCTCGACCGCCTCGAAGCCCACCTCGACCGGAAGGACCTCCCATGACCACCACCACCGCCACTGCGCACGGCACCGTCGAACGCCACGGGCGCCGGGGGAGCATCCGGTTCGAACGACGACTGGCGCACCCCGTCGAGCGGGTGTGGGAGGCCGTCACGACCTCCGACGGGCTCGCGGGCTGGTGGCTGCCGTTCCCGGCGACGATCACCGTCGACCTCGTCGTCGGCGGCGAGATCTCGTTCGCGGCACCCGAGTTCGGCGAGGCCGCGATGACCTGCGAGATCCTCGAGATCGACGCGCCGTACCGGCTCGTGCACACCCACTTCGACCGCGCCGTCACGCTCACCTGGGAGCTCACGCCCGACGGCGACGGCTGCGTGCTGCGGCTGACGCAGGACACCCCCGACATCGCGGCGGCCCTCGCCCAGGGCCACATCGTCGGCCTGCACCACTCGCTCGACCGGCTCGAGCCGGCGCTCGACGGGACGCCCGAGCCGTGGGACTGGGACCGGCTGCCGGTGATCGAGGCGGAATACCGCTCGGTGCTCGCGAGCCCGCGTCAGCTGGTCGTCGACCGGTACCTGGACGGCTTCCGGGCCGGCGACCACGAGACGATCCTCGCCTGCCTCTCCGACGACGTGACGTGGGACATCGTCGGGCACGCCACGGCGGCCGGGAAGTCGGAGTTCGAGTCGCTCATCGACGGACCCACCGGTGCCACCCTCCCGCGACTCACGGTCGAGCGGGAGATCGAGGCCGGCGACGTGGTCGTCGTCCTCGGCGGCGGTGACTTCGAGGACGCCGACGGCGTCGGGCAGGCGTTCCGCTTCTCGGACGCGTTCACGTTCCGGGGCGACCTGATCGCCGGGCTCGTCTCCTACATCGTCCCGGTCCCGGGCGGGTCAGCCGGCTCGTGAGCCGAACGTCCCGCCCGTCACCGCGGCGTACGAGCGACGCACGACCTGCTCGAGGACCGTGAGGTCCACCGAGGCGAGGTCCTTGACGTACAGGCAGCCCTTGCCGAGCGTGTGTGGACCGAGCGCGGCGAGCAGGTCGGCGTGCGCCCCGACTCCCTCGGGCAGGTAGATCGTGGTGGCCGCCTTGCGCGGCGAGAAGCCGGCGGCGGCCATGTCGCCCTGGCGCCCGGACGGGTAGCGGTAGTGGTACGTGCCGAAGCCCACGATGCTCGGGCCCCACATCCGCGGCTGCTCGCCCGTCACCCGGGTCATGAGGGCTGCCAGCTGCCCCGCGTCGCGCCGACGGACGGGACCTACGACCGCGGCGAGGAACGCTGCGACATCGGCGTCGGTGGCGGTGGTCTTGTTCGCCATCGAGCCAGCATGTCAGCCCGCGAGGACCTCGGCGATGCAGTGCCGGCCGACGACGGCGAGGGCGGGATGGTCCTCGGGGTGCGTCATCATGACGACCGCCATGTGCAGGGCCCACGCCTGCGCGCGGCGCCACGTCGCGTCGTCGTGGTCGAGCCGGTCCTGGAAGGCCGCCCGCCCGTCGCGGTCGAACGTCAGCCAGGCGGTGGACAGGTCCGAGGCCGGGTCGCCCGACGTCACGTCGCCGAAGTCGATCACGGCGCGCAGGGCTCCGTCGTGCACGAGCAGGTTGGCCGGGTGAGGGTCGCCGTGCAGCCACAGCGCCGGACCGTCCCAGGCGGGTGCGTCGGCAAGGTCCCGGAAGCGTTCGAGCACCCGGTCGGCGTCAGGGACGTCCACCCGCTCGAGTCGCTCGACGATCGCGTCGCGGGGGACCGGGGTGCCACGGAAGGGGTTCACCGGCGCGTCCGGGGGAGCTGGCCGGTGCAGCGCCGAGAACACCTCCGCCAGCTGGACGGCCCAGGCGGTCCGGTCGGGGACGGCCGTGTGGTGCGCGGCGATCGCGTCGAACCAGGGCACGACGCTCCACGACCACGGGTAGGTGGCCGACGGCGCACCGACCCGCACGGGGACGGGCACGTCCACCGGCAGGCGGGGCGCCAGGACAGGGAGCCACGTCTGCTCGTGGGTGACGAGCGGCGCGGCGATCGCGCGCACCGGGAAGCGGGCGGCCAGGTGGTCGCCGACCTTCCAGAGCGCGTTGTCCCAGCCGGTGCCGGCCCAGGTCAGCGGGAGGTCGGCGAGGTCGGCGTGCTGCTCGAACAGCAGGGTCCGGGCGAGATGCTCGGTGACCTCGATCTCGGGGACGGGGTGCACCATCAGCGGGCGGAGACCGTGCGGGTCTCGTCGTAGGGCACCGACCAGCCGAGCGCGTCGAACATCCGCGCGAGGACGATGCCCGTGAAGCCCCAGACCAGGACCCCGTCGACGACGAACGCCGGCGTGCGGATGGTCCGGCCCCAGCGGGTGTGCTCCACGCTCGCGCGGTTCTTCGGGTCGAGCAGGTCGGTGACCGACACCCGGAACACGTCGACCGTCTCGGCGTGGTCCACGGCGGCGACCTGCGACGGGCGCGTCCACCAGGCCGGGACCGGTGTGACCAGGTGGTTGCTCACCGGCACGGGCAGCGGCGGCAGCGTGCCGAGGATGTCGACTCCCGACGGGTCCAGGCCCGTCTCCTCGACGGCCTCGCGCAGGGCGGCCTCGCGCGGTCCGCGGTCCTTCGGTTCGAGCCGGCCACCGGGGAACGCGATCTGCCCGGCGTGGCTGCCCAGACCGGCGGCGCGCCGCTGGAGCAGCACGTCGAGGTCGTGGGCGGTGGCCAGGGGACCGGTGCCGTCGAGCTCGCCGAACAGGACCAGGACGGCGGCCGGGCGAGCGTCGGAGGGGTCGCTCAGCACGCGCGCGGGGTCGACCTTCCAGTCGACGCCCTGGATGCAGAGCTCGACGAGCTCGTCGCGCGCACCCTTGATGTCCGGGCTCGACGCGGTCATCCGCGGGCCCGCACGCGCTCCCCGAACACCGCGAACGCCTTCTCCGCCGCGGGCACGAGGACCGGGAGCTGCTCGGCGCCCGCGGTTCGGATCGCCTCGACCTCGTCGTCGGCGAGGTGGCCGACCATGTCCGGCGTCGAGAGCCAGAGGTTGAGCATCCCCGCGTCGAGCTCGGGGTGGAACTGCAGGCCGAGCGCGCTGCCGGCCCGGAACGCCTGCACCGGCGTCAATTCCGTCGAGGCCAGCAGGGTCGCGCCCGACGGCAGGTCGACGGAGTCCGCGTGCCAGTGCAGGACGTTCGGGCGGTCGCCGAACGCTGCGAGCACCGGGTCGTCGGCGACGACCTGCACCGGGGCGAAGCCGATCTCCGTGCCGGTACGCCGACGGAGCCGGGAGCCCAGCGCGAGGGCGAGGAGCTGCATGCCCAGGCAGATGCCGAGCACGGGGACGTCGGCCTCGACCGCCTGCGCCAGCAGGCGCTGCTCGGCGGCCAGGCCGGGGTGCTCGGTCAGGTCGTCCGCGTCCATGCTGCCGCCCATGACGACGACGCCCGACACCTCGTCGAGCGAGGGTAGGCGCGGGTCCTCGAGGTCGAGGACCGTGCGGACGCGCACAGGAGCGTCGACGCCCGGCGCGATGAGGCCGGGGCCCTCGTGCGGGGCGTGCGTGAGGATCAGGACGGGTCGCACGCCGGTCACCAACCGTCCGGCAACGGACGCCCTTCCTCGTAGCCGGCCGCCGACTGGATGCCGACGACGGCGCGCTCGTGCAGCTCGTCGAGCGACGTCGCGCCGACGTAGGTCGCCGCCGAGCGCACGCCCGCGGTGATGTGGTCGATGAGGTCCTCGACGCCCGGCCGCTTGGGGTCCAGGTACATCCGCGACGACGAGATGCCCTCCTCGTAGAGCGCTTTGCGGGCACGCTCGAAAGCGGTCCCGCCGCGCGTCCGGGCGGCGACCGCACGCGCCGAGGCCATGCCGAAGCTCTCCTTGTACAGCCGGCCGGTGCCGTCGGCGTGCAGGTCGCCGGGGCTCTCGTGCGTGCCCGCGAACCAGGAGCCGACCATGACCTGGGAGGCACCGGCGGCCAGCGCGAGCGCGACGTCGCGGGGGTGCCGCACGCCTCCGTCGGCCCAGACGTGCCGACCCAGCCGGCGCGCCTCGGCGGCGCACTCCAGGACGGCCGAGAACTGCGGGCGGCCGACGGCGGTCATCATGCGCGTCGTGCACATCGCCCCGGGACCGACACCGACCTTGACGATGTCCGCGCCGGCCTCGATCAGGTCTCGCGTCCCGGCGGCCGTCACCACGTTGCCGGCGACGACGGGGACCTGCGGGTCGAGCGAGCGCACCGCGCTCAGGGCGTCGAGCATCTTGCGCTGGTGCCCGTGCGCGGTGTCGACGACGAGGACGTCGATGCCCGCCTCGAGCAGCTCGGAGGCCTTCTGCTTCACGTCGCCGTTGATGCCGACAGCAGCGGCGACGCGCAGCCGGCCGTCCGCGTCGAGCGCGGGGCGGTAGATCGACGAGCGCAGCGCGCCCACCTGCGTGAGCACGCCGACGAGCTCGCCGTCACGGACCACGGGGGAGAACCGGCGCCGGGCCGCGTGCAGCTTCTCGAACGCCGCCTCCAGCCCGCGGTGCCCGCCCTCCTCGAGGACCGCGAGGTCGACGGTCGTCGGGTCGGCGCTCATGACGGCGCCGACCTGGGTGAAGCGGTCCACGCCGCCGCAGTCCGCCTCGGTGACGACACCGATCGGGCGGCCGTCCTCGACGACAACGGCGGCGCCGTGGGACCGCTTGCCGATGAGCGTGAGCGCCGTGTGGACGGTGTCGTGCGGGCCGACGACGACCGCGGTCTCGATGACCGTGTCCTTCGCCTTGACCGAGGCGACGACCTCGGCGACGACGTCGGTCGGGACGTCCTGGGGGAGCACGGTGATGCCTCCCCGGCGGGCGACCGTCTCGGCCATCCGGCGGCCCGCGACGGCCGTCATGTTGGCGACGACGATCGGGACGGTGGTGCCGGTGCCGTCGACGGACGTCAGGTCGACGTCGAAGCGAGAGGTGACCTCGGAACGCGACGGGACCAGGAACACGTCGCCGTAGGTGAGGTCGGAGGTGGCCGAGTGGCCAGGCAGGAAGCGCATGGGTGTTCCCCTTTCCGGTCGATTGTAGTGCGCCGCGCTGGACGTGCTTCCTGGTCCCGACGTCCTAGAGTGTGACGATCCGACTCGCAGGAAAGGCAGGTGCACGCCGAATGGGACAGCTCGATCGCATCAGCTCCCCCCTGGACGTGCGCCGCCTCAGCGCGAAGCAGGCGGACGAGCTCGCCGCCGAGATCCGCACGTTCCTCGTCGAGTCCGTCTCCCGGACCGGCGGGCACCTGGGCCCGAACCTCGGCGTCGTCGAGCTGACGATCGCCATGCACCGCGTGTTCGAGTCGCCGCTCGACACCATGGTCTTCGACACCGGTCACCAGGCCTACGTGCACAAGCTCCTGACGGGCCGCACCGACTTCTCCAGGCTGCGCAGCCGCGACGGCCTGTCCGGGTACCCGAGCCGGTCCGAGTCCGACCACGACGTCGTCGAGAACTCGCACGCGTCGACGGCCCTCAGCTGGGCCGACGGCATCGCCAAGGCCAACGAGCTGCAGGGCCGCGGCGACCGGCACGTCGTCGCAGTCATCGGCGACGGCGCCCTCACGGGAGGCATGGCCTGGGAGGCGCTCAACAACATCGCCGACGGGCAGGACCGGCGTCTGGTCGTCGTCGTCAACGACAACGGGCGCTCGTACGCGCCGACGATCGGCGGCATGGCGCACCACCTGGACACCCTGCGCACGACGCGCGGCTACGAGAACGTGCTGACCTGGGGCAAGCGGACGCTGCGGCGCGCCGGTCCCCCCGGGCGGGCCACCTACGACGCGCTGCACGGCATGAAGAAGGGCATCAAGGACGTCCTGGTGCCGCAGGGCATGTTCGAGGACCTCGGCATCAAGTACGTCGGTCCGGTCGACGGGCACGACATCCGGGCGGTCGAGCGGTCGCTGGCGGCCGCCAAGGCGTTCGGCGGGCCCGTGATCGTGCACGTCATCACCGAGAAGGGCCGCGGGTACACCCCGGCCGAGCAGGACGTCGCCGACCGGTTCCACGCGGTCGGCAGGATCCACCCCGAGACCGGCCTGCCGCTGGCGCCGTCGCGGTTCGGCTGGACCGGCGTGTTCGCCGACGAGATCGTCCAGATCGGCCGTCGTCGCAAGGACGTCGTCGCGATCACCGCCGCCATGCTCCAGCCCGTCGGCCTGGCGCCGTTCGCGGCCGAGTTCCCCGAGCGGGTGTTCGACGTCGGCATCGCCGAGCAGCACGCCGCGACGTCCGCCGCCGGCATGGCGTTCGGCGGCCTGCACCCCGTCGTCGCGATCTACGCGACGTTCCTCAACCGCGCCTTCGACCAGGTGCTCATGGATGTGGCGCTGCACAAGGCGGGCGTCACGTTCGTGCTCGACCGAGCCGGCCTGACCGGTGACGACGGCGCCAGCCACAACGGCATGTGGGACATGGCGATGCTCGGCATCGTCCCCGGGCTGCGGCTCGCGGCACCGCGCGACGAGGCCACCCTGCGCGCCGCCCTGCGTGCCGCCGTCGACGTCGACGACGCACCGACCGTGGTGCGCTACCCCAAGGGCGCCCTGGGCGACCCCATCCCCGCGCTCGAGGACCTGGACGGCGTCGATCTGCTCGCGCGCCACGAGGGTCCGGTCGACGCCCCGTCCGTGCTCGTCGTGGGGATCGGCTCGATGGTCGGCACCGCGCTCGACGTCGCCGACATCCTCGCCGCGCACGGCCTGCGGGTGGACGTCGTCGACCCCCGGTGGGTCCTGCCCGTGCCCGAGTCGCTGACCAAGCTCGTCGGCGAGCACGACCACGTGGTGACCATCGAGGACGGCGTCGTCGACGGCGGCATCGGGGCCCTCGTCGGCCAGCGGGCGGCCGAGGCCGGGATGACCACCCCTGTCCAGGCGTTCGGCATCCCGCGGGCGTTCCTCGACCACGCGACGCGCGACCAGCTCGTCGGCACGCTCCGCCTGCGCCCCACGGACATCGCGCGCGACACCCTCGTCGCGCTCGGTCGTAGAGTGTGACCTACGCGACGTCCTCCTAGGGCCATTCGGCCCGGGTCTCGCGCGCTCCGCCACTTCTAGGGTCGAGGTACCGACCCCATGAGGAGCACAGATGTCCACCAGCACGGTGCCCACCACCGACCACAGCGCACGCGACCGCGAGCCTGGCTGGCAAGGATTCGCGCCGGGCCCCTGGGTGGACCGGATCGACGTCCGGGACTTCATCCAGCGCAACTACACGCCCTACGAGGGCGACGCGGCGTTCCTGGCGGGTCCGACCGCCCGGACGACCGCGCTCTGGGCGCGACTGAGCGAGATGTTCCCGGCCGAGCGTGAGCGCGGCGTCTACGACATCGACGTCCACACGCCGTCGACCATCACGTCGCACGCCCCCGGCTACATCGACGAGGAGAACGAACTCGTCGTCGGCCTGCAGACCGATGCGCCGCTCAAGCGCGCGATCATGCCCAACGGCGGCTACCGGATGGTCGAGAAGTCGCTCGAGACCTACGGCTTCGACCCCGACCCGGTGGTCGGCAAGATCTTCGGGACGTACCGCAAGACGCACAACGACGGCGTCTTCGACGTCTACCCGCCGGACGTCCGGGCCGCGCGCTCGTCGCACCTGATCACCGGCCTGCCCGACGCCTACGGACGCGGCCGCATCATCGGCGACTACCGCCGCGTCGCGCTGTACGGGGTCAACGCTCTGATCAAGGCGAAGCGCCAGGAGCGCGCCGCCCTGGACACCCGCCGCTCGTCCGAGGACGTCATCCGCGCCCGCGAGGAGAACAGCGAGCAGATCCGCGCGCTCAACGAGCTGAAGACCATGGCGGCGTCGTACGGCTACGACATCTCCGAGCCGGCGACCACCGGCCGCGAGGCCGTGCAGTGGCTGTACTTCGCCTACCTCGGGGCGGTGAAGGAGCAGAACGGCGCGGCGATGTCGCTGGGCCGCACCTCGACCTTCCTGGACATCTACCTGCAGCGGGACCTCGACGCCGGGGTGCTGACCGAGGACCAGGTACAGGAGCTCGTCGACGACTTCGTCATCAAGCTGCGGATCGTACGTTTCCTGCGCACCCCGGAGTACGACGAGCTCTTCTCGGGCGACCCGACCTGGGTGACCGAGACGATCGGCGGCATCGGCCAGGACGGTCGGCCGCTCGTCACGCGCACGTCGTTCCGGTACCTGCAGACGCTGTACAACCTGGGCCCGGCGCCGGAGCCGAACCTGACCGTGTTCTGGAGCGACCGCCTGCCGGTGGGATTCAAGCGGTTCTGCGCGCAGGTATCGATCGACACCTCGGCCGTGCAGTACGAGTCCGACGAGCTCATCCGGTCGGCCTGGGGCGACGACGCCGCGATCGCCTGCTGCGTCTCGCCGATGCGCGTGGGCAAGCAGATGCAGTTCTTCGGCGCCCGCGTGAACCTGGCCAAGGCACTGCTGTACGCGATCAACGGCGGTCGCGACGAGATCACCGGTCGCCAGGTCGCACCGGCCACCGACCCCGTCGTCGGCGACGTGCTCGACTACGACGACGTGATGGCCAAGTTCGACACGATGATGGACTGGCTGGCCCAGACCTACATGGACGCGCTGAACTGCGTGCACTACATGCACGACAAGTACGCGTACGAGCGCCTCGAGATGGCGCTGCACGACGCGGACGTGCTGCGCACCATGGCCTGCGGCATCGCCGGGCTGTCGGTCGTGGCCGACTCGCTCGCGGCCATCAAGTACGCGGCCGTGCACCCCGTCCGGGTCCCCGGCGGACTCGTCACGGACTACGTGGTGGACGGCGACTTCCCGACCTACGGGAACGACGACGACCGCGCCGACTCCATCGCGGTCGGGCTCGTCGAGACGTTCATGGGCAAGCTCCGCACGCTGTCCGCGTACCGCGACGCCGTCCCGACGCAGTCGGTCCTGACGATCACGTCGAACGTCGTCTACGGGAAGGCGACCGGGTCGACACCCGACGGTCGGCCCGCGGGCGCTCCGTTCGCACCCGGCGCGAACCCGATGAACGGGCGGGACTCCCACGGGATGCTCGCGTCGGCGCTGTCGGTGGCCAAGATCCCCTACGAGCAGGCTCAGGACGGCATCTCGCTGACCTCGACCGTGCTGCCCGCCGGCCTCGGCCGGACGCCGCAGGAGCGGGTCGGCAACCTCGTCGGGCTCCTCGACGCGTACGTGCTGTCGGACGGGTTCCACATGAACGTCAACGTCCTCAACCGCGAGACGCTCGAGGACGCGATGCTCCACCCGGAGAACTACCCCCAGCTGACCATCCGCGTGTCGGGCTACGCCGTGAACTTCGTGCGGCTGACCCGCGAGCAGCAGCTGGACGTGCTCTCCCGGACGTTCCACGGCTCGGTATGAGTACCACCGTGGGCCTGGGGCTCCCACGGGCACATGCCGGGACGGCAGGCCTGTCCGCGATCGAGCTCGACCGCAGCGCGCGGCTGGAGTCGATCCGGACGGGTGAGCTCGGCTCCGTGCACTCGTGGGAGCTCGTGACGGCCGTCGACGGGCCCGGCACCCGGATGACCGTGTTCCTGGCCGGGTGCCCGCTGCGCTGCCTCTACTGCCACAACCCCGACACGATGGAGATGCGCCGCGGGACGGACGTCACCGCCGACGCGATCCTCGGTCGACTCGCGCGGTACCGGACCGTTCTCACGGCCACCGGCGGCGGCCTGACGGTCTCCGGCGGCGAGCCCCTCATGCAGCCGGCGTTCACGGCGTCGCTGCTCCACGGCGCCAAGGAGCTGGACCTGCACACCGCGCTCGACACGTCCGGCTTCCTCGGCGCGCACTGCACCGACGCGATGCTCGACGACCTCGACCTGGTGCTGCTGGACGTGAAGTCCGGGTTGCCGGACACGTACCACCGGGTCACCGGGCGCGAGCTCGGGCCCACCCTCGAGTTCGGGCGGCGCCTCAACGACCGCGGCATCGCGATCTGGGTGCGCTTCGTCCTGGTCCCCGGCCTGACCGACTCGCCCGCGAACGTCGCGGCTGCCGCCGACGAGATCGTCGCCTTCGGCGGTGCCGAGCGTGTCGAGGTGCTGCCGTTCCACCAGATGGGGCGCGACAAGTGGGCCGAGCTGGGCCTCGAGTACGCGTTGGAGGACACCGTGCCGCCGAGCCCGTCGCAGGTCGAGGAGGCGCGTTCGGTGTTCCGGGCGCGGGGGTTGACCGTCTACTGACGTCCGGCGCACTACCGTGGGCCCAGCAGACACTCACAGACGAGATCGACCGGGCGCCGTCGGTTCGTCGTACCCCTCGGCGTCCGAAGGTGGGCACATGACCGGCACGACCTCTGCGCGGCCGCCGGCCATGAGCGATGTCGCCGCGCTCGCGGGGGTCTCGCACCAGACCGTCTCGCGCGTGCTCAACGACCACCCGTCGGTCCGGCCGGCCACGCGCGAGCGCGTCAACGACGCGATCGCGCAGCTCGGCTACCGCCGCAACAGCGCCGCCCGGGCCCTGGTCACCCGCCGGTCGGGGGTGCTCGGCGTCGTCACGCCCGCGACCGCCCTCTACGGCCCGACGAGCACGCTGGTCGGCCTCGAGGAGGCCGCTCGCGAGGTCGGCTGGTACGTCTCCGTCGCGACGATCCGCACGTTCGACGGCGAGACGATGCATTCTGCGGTCGAGCACTTCCTGGGCCACGGCGTGGACGGCATCGCGATCATCGCGCCGACCACGGAGGTCGCCGCCGCCATCGCCGCGATCGACCTGCCCGTCCCGGTCGTCCTCATCTCCTCGGCCTCCGACCTGCCCGCGGAGACCTACCTGCACGCGGTCGGCGTCGACCAGCGGCACGGCGCCCGGCTCGCCACCCAGCATCTGCTCGACCAGGGCCACACCTCGGTCCTGCACGTGGCGGGGCCGCAGGACTGGTTCGACGCGCAGGACCGCCTCGCGGGCTGGCGCGAGATCAGCGGGCCCGGGGCGCCGCAGCACATCGAGGCCGCCTGGGACGCCGCCGACGGGTACGACCTCGGCCTGCGGCTGGCGCGCGAGGGGCTGCCGTCCGCGATCTTCGCCGCGAACGACCAGCTCGCCCTCGGTCTGCTGCACGCCTTCTGGGAGGCAGGCGTCCGCGTGCCGTCGGACGTGGCGCTCGTCGGGTTCGACGACGAGGTCGGGTCCGCCCACTACACACCGCCCCTGACCACGGTCCGGCAGGACTTCGGGGCGCTCGGACGGCTGGCCGTCTCGTCGCTGCAGGCCGCGTTCGCGGGGGAGCAGACGCTGCACCAGCGCATCCCCGCCGAGCTGGTCGTCCGCGCCAGCTCCGTCCGCCCGAGCTGAGCCTGCTCGGCCCCCGTCAGGGCGTCCAGTTCTGTGTCGACCTAGCCCCTCTTGGGACACGTGTGACTGGTGAGGTGCCTCACGCGTCCCACCAGTCACTCCTGTCCCTGGCGCGGCTATGTCCGCACGCGGAGGCCGGGCGGTGCGTGCGGGCAACCTCGTGAGCACCCCGCACGCGCCGCCCGGGCGCGCGTCGGCGGCGTTCGTGAGCTCGGCCGCACGCGCAGACCGTCTGCGCCTCGGGTGCGTTCGTGCGCACGGCCGCACGCGCCGACCGGGCGGGCGTCGGCGGCGTTCGTGAGCTCGGCCGCACGGACCGGTCGGGCGGGCGTTGGCCGACCTCGGGAGGACCGAGACCGAAATGAGACCAAGCCGGTGTGGACAAGACGGGCGATGTTAGCGCTAACATTCAACCGGCCGCCGGCGTCCGCCGCGGTCGTCTGCAGAGAGGCAGCGTGATGACGTTCGACCCGGTCGAGGCCCTCGTGAGCGGTCGGACGACGCTCGGCATCGAGCTGGGGTCCACGCGCATCAAGGCCGTCCTCGTCGGTCCGGACCTCGCACCGCTCGCGAGCGGCAGCCACGACTGGGAGAACCAGTTCGTCGACCGGGTCTGGACGTACTCCCTCGACGCGGTGTGGACGGGTCTGCGGGAGAGTGTCGCGGCGCTGCTCGACGACGCCGAGGCGCAGTACGGCGTGCGCCCGGCGACGTTCGGCGCGATCGGCGTCTCCGCGATGATGCACGGGTACCTGCCCTTCGACGAGGCCGGCGAGCTCCTGGTGCCGTTCCGCACCTGGCGCAACACCAGCACCGGGCCGGCCGCCGCCGAGCTGACCGGGCTGTTCGGCCACAACATCCCCTTGCGATGGTCCGTCGCGCACCTGCGCCAGGCCGCGCTCGACGCCGAGCCGCACGTGCCCCAGGTGCGCTTCCTGACCACGCTCGCGGGCTACGTCCACTGGCAGCTCACCGGCCGCAAGGTGCTCGGCATCGGCGACGCCTCGGGCATGTTCCCGATCGACCCGGCGACCCGGTCGTGGGACGCGCGCATGCTCGCCGCGTACCCCGGTCCGGACCTCGCGCTGCTGCTCCCCGAGATCCTGCTCGCCGGTCAGGAGGCCGGCCGGCTCACCGAGGCGGGCGCCGCGCTCCTCGACCCGACCGGGACCGTGCAGCCGGGCATCCCGCTCTGCCCGCCCGAGGGCGACGCCGGCACCGGGATGGTCGCCACCAACGCGGTCGCGCCGCGCACGGGCAACGTCAGCGTCGGCACCAGCATCTTCGCGATGGTCGTGCTCGAACGCCCGCTCTCGACGGTCCACCACGAGCTCGACCTGGTGACCACCCCGGCCGGCGACCTCGTCGCGATGGTGCACTGCAACAACGGTGCGAGCGAGCTCGGGGCGTGGGCGGAGGTCTTCGGTCAGTTCGCCGCGGCCCTCGGACACCCGACCTCGTCGGACGAGGTGTTCGGGGTCCTGCTGCGCGAGGCTCTCGCGGGCGAGCCCGACGGCGGGGGACTGCTCGCCTACAACTACCTCTCGGGCGAGCCGATCACCGGGCTGTCCGAGGGGCGTCCGCTGATCGTGCGGACCCCCGACAGCCGGCTCACGCTCGCCAACCTCGTCCGTGCCCAGGTCTACGGCGCGTTCGGCACCCTGAGCATAGGGATGCGCGTCCTGACCGCGGAGGGCGTCGAGCTCGACGCGATGTACGCCCACGGCGGGATGTTCCGGACGGCCGGGGTGGCGCAGCGGCTGCTCGCCGCCGCCGTCGGGGCGCCGGTGACGGTCGGCGAGACCGCGGGCGAGGGCGGGGCGTGGGGGATCGCGGTGCTCGCGGCCTACCTCGACGCCGCGCCGGAGCAGGACCTGAGCGCCTACCTGAGCACGCGCGTGTTCGGCGACGCGGTCGCCGAGACGGTGGCGCCCGACGCGGGGGACGTCCAGGGGTTCGACACCTACCTCGAGCGCTACAGCGCGGGCCTCGCGATCGAGCGCGCCGCGGTGGAGGCGGTCTAGGACATGGCACAGGAGACCGACATGACGACGTACACCCGCCCGGTCCTGGAGGCGGTCGCCCGCACCCGCGACGTCGTGGCGCGCCTGCACGCGGAGCTCCCACGGTGGGGTCTGGTCGTGTGGACGGCCGGGAACGTGTCGCAGCGCGTGGTGGTCGACCCGGCGACGGGACCCGGGCTCGACGACCTGTTCGTCATCAAGCCGTCCGGCGTGACGTACGACGAGCTCACCGAGAGCTCGATGGTCGTCTGCGACCTCGACGGGAAGCTTGTCGACGGAGACCGCGCGCCCTCGTCGGACACCGCGGCCCACGCCTACGTCTACCGGAACATGCCCGAGGTCGGTGGGGTCGTGCACACCCACTCGACGTACGCGACGGCGTGGGCGGCCCGCGCCGAACCCATCCCGTGCGTGCTGACGATGATGGCCGACGAGTTCGGCGGCGACGTCCCGGTCGGCCCGTTCGCCCTGATCGGCGACGACTCGATCGGCCGCGGCATCGTCGAGACGCTGCGCGACTCCCGCAGCCCCGCCGTGCTCATGCGCAACCACGGACCGTTCACGGTGGGCCGCGACGCCCTCGCGGCGGTGAAGGCCGCGGTGATGGTCGAGGAGGTGGCGCGCACGGTGCACATCGCGCGCCAGCTCGGCCCGACCGTCCGGATCGCCCAGGAAGACATCGACTCGCTCTACGCGCGCTACCAGCACGTGTACGGACAGACCCTCACGGAGGACCGTTCATGACCAAGCCGTACGCCGACCGCGAGATCTGGTTCCTGACCGGGAGCCAGGGCCTCTACGGCGAGGACACGCTCCGGCAGGTGGCCGAGCAGTCGCAGGAGATCGCCCGAGTGCTCGGCACGCAGCTGCCGGCGACGCTCGTCTGGAAGCCGGTGCTGACCACGTCGGACGCGATCCGCCGGACCGCGCTCGAGGCCAACGCCGACGACTCCGTGATCGGCGTGATCACCTGGATGCATACCTTCTCGCCGGCCAAGATGTGGATCGCGGGGCTCGACGCGCTGCGCACGCCGCTGCTCCACCTGCACACGCAGGCGAACGTCGAGCTGCCGTGGGACACCATCGACTTCGACTTCATGAACCTCAACCAGGCCGCCCACGGCGACCGCGAGTTCGGCTACATCGCGACCCGCCTGGGCGCGCCGCGCAAGACCGTCGCCGGTCACGTGAGCAACCCGGCCGTCACGGCCTCGATCGCCACCTGGGTGCGCGCCTGCGCAGGCTGGGCGGCGACCAACGACCTGCGCCTGGCACGGTTCGGCGACAACATGCGCAACGTCGCCGTGACCGAGGGCGACAAGACGGAGGCCGAGCTGCGGTTCGGCGTCTCGGTCAACACCTGGGGCGTGAACGACCTGGTCGCGGCCGTCGACGAGGTGGCGGACCCGGACATCGACAAGCTCGTGGCCGAGTACGAGGACCTCTACGACGTGGCGCCCGAGCTGCGTCGCGGGGGGGAGCGGCACGAGTCGCTGCGCTACGGCGCCCGCCAGGAGGTGGCGCTGCGCACCCTGCTGGAGCAGCTCGGCTCCAAGGCCTTCACGACGAGCTTCGAGGACCTCGGCGCCCTGCGCCAGCTGCCCGGGCTCGCGGTGCAGCGGCTCATGGCGGACGGCTACGGCTTCGGCGCCGAGGGCGACTGGAAGACCGCGATCCTCGTGCGAGCGGCCAAGGTGATGGGCGCCGGGCTGCCCGGCGGCGCCTCGTTGATGGAGGACTACACCTACGACCTGACCCCGGGCGCCGAGCGCATCCTCGGGGCGCACATGCTCGAGGTCTGCCCGACGCTGACCACCGCGCGGCCGAGCCTCGAGGTGCACCCCCTCGGCATCGGCGGCAAGGAGGACCCGGTCCGGCTGGTGTTCGACGCGGACCCGGGCGTCGGCGTCGTCGTGTCGCTCGCCGACCTGCGCGACAGGTTCCGGCTCACGGCCAACGTGGTCGACGTCGTCGCGCCGTCCGCACCCCTGCCGCACCTCCCGGTCGCGCGAGCGGTCTGGGAGCCGCGGCCCGACTTCCGCACCTCGGCGGAGGCGTGGCTCACGGCGGGCGGAGCGCACCACACGGTCCTGTCGACCGCGGTCGGCATCGAGGTGTTCGAGGACTTCGCCGAGATCGCCCGCACGGAGCTGCTGGTGATCGACGAGGGCACGACCCGCCGGGGGTTCAAGGACCAGGTCCGCTGGAACCAGGTGTACTTCCGGGTGGCGCAGGGCTTGTGACACGTATCGACAAGAACGTGATCAGAACGCAACAAAAAGAGGAGGCACTCCGCACGATGTGAGCGCTAACATCGGTTAGCTGAACCCGCTGCCGACCGGCCCTCGCCGGACGCAGCGGTGCTCGCGGGTCCCGTGCCTGGGACTTCGCGGCGCGGACCGGCCGGCGTGGGCCGGTCCAGCGTGCCTGTCGTTCTCAAGGAGGAGAATCAGATGCTCAGCAAGAGGTTCAGGACCAGCGCGATCGTCGCCGGCGTCGCAGCACTCGCACTCGGTCTGGCGGCGTGCGGAGGCAGCGACAGCGGCGACGACGCCAGTGGCGGCTCGACCGCGCAGGCCGGTGGCGGCGGCGACGACGCCATCGTCGTCGGCTTCAGCCAGGTCGGCTCGGAGAGCGGCTGGCGCGCGGCCAACACCAAGTCCATCCAGGACACCCTGACCGCGGACGCAGGCTTCGACCTGAAGTTCTCGGACGCGCAGCAGAAGCAGGAGAACCAGATCCAGGCGATCCGGTCGTACATCGCCCAGGGCGTCGACTACATCGCGTTCTCGCCCGTGGTCGAGTCCGGCTGGGACGCGGTCCTCGAGGAGGCCAAGGCGGCCAACATCCCCGTGATCCTCACCGACCGCGCGGTCGACACCGAGGACACGTCGCTCTACAAGACGTTCATCGGGTCGGACTTCGTCCAGGAGGGCGAGCGGATCGGCAAGTACGTCTCCGACACCCTCGGCACGGAGCCGATCAACGTCGTCGAGCTGCAGGGCACCACGGGCTCGGCACCGGCGAACGACCGCAAGTCCGGCTTCGCGGACGCGATCAAGGACAACCCGAACGTCAAGGTGATCGCGTCGGAGACCGGTAACTTCACGCGCGCCGAGGGCAAGACGGTCATGGAGGGCTTCCTCCAGGCGTACCCGGACATCGACGTGGTCTACGCCCACAACGACGACATGGGCCTGGGTGCGATCGAGGCGATCGAGGCTGCCGGCAAGGTGCCCGGCAAGGACATCAAGGTCGTCAGCATCGACGGCGTCCACGACGGCATGGTCGCGCTCTCCGAGGGCAAGATCAGCTACATCGTCGAGTGCAACCCGCTGCTCGGCCCGGACCTGGCGGAGATCATCAAGACGCTGAACAGCGGTGGCACGGTCGAGCCGCGCATCGTCACGCAGGACGGCGAGTTCAACCAGGAGCAGGCGATCGCGGCCCTGCCCGACCGGCAGTACTGACGGACATCTGACCCTGTCCACGCCGCTCCCCGGGGCCCMCGCCCCGGGGAGCGGCTCATCCCGCCGACCCGTACGGTCGGTTCGGAGGAAAGGTCGACGATGACCGCAACGCAGCAGCAGGACCCCCCGATCGTCACGATGTCGGGGATCACCCTCGGCTTCCCGGGGGTCAAGGCCCTCGACGGTGTCGACTTCCGCCTGTTCCCCGGTGAGGTGCACGCCCTCATGGGCGAGAACGGTGCCGGGAAGTCCACCCTCATCAAGGCGCTCACCGGCGTGTACGCGATCGATGCGGGCAGCATCGTCGTCGACGGGCAGGAACGGTCCTTCACGGGCCCCGCCCAGGCGCAGGACGCCGGGATCAGCACCGTGTACCAAGAGGTCAACCTCTGCGACAACCTGTCCGTCGCCGAGAACATCATGCTCGGGCACGAGGTGCGCCGGGCCGGCGTGATCGACTGGCGCAGCACGCGCCGCGCGGCCCGTGACCACCTGGCCACCCTCAACCTCGACATCGACCCCAAGTCGTCGCTGTCCGCGCACTCGCTCGCCGTGCAGCAGCTCGTGGCGATCTCCCGGGCCATGGTCGTCGACGCCCGCGTGCTCATCCTCGACGAGCCGACCTCGAGCCTGGACGCCGACGAGGTCGCTCGGCTGTTCGACGTCGTCCGCAGGCTGCGCGACAGCGGCGTCGCCATCCTGTTCGTCTCCCACTTCCTCGACCAGGTCTACGCGATCAGCGACCGTCTGACCGTGCTGCGCAACGGGGCGCTGGTGGGGGAGTACCGCCCGTCCGAGCTGCCGCGCGTCGAGCTGGTGCAGAAGATGATCGGCCGCGCCCTCGAGGTGCTCGAGGAGCTCGAGGAGGCGCCCAAGCGGTCCGTCGCCGAGCGCTCCGACACCGCACCGTTCGTGCAGGCCATCGGCCTGGGGCGCAAGGGGTCGATCGAGCCGTTCGACCTCGACGTCTACGCCGGCGAGGTGGTCGGGCTGGCCGGACTGCTGGGCTCCGGCCGCACCGAGCTCGCGCGGCTGCTGTACGGCGCCGACCGCGCCGACCACGGCGAGGTGCGGGTGCTGGGCGAGCCGACGAAGCTGCGCACCCCGCGCTCTGCGCTGGCCCGCGGCATCGTCTACTCCTCGGAGAGCCGCAAGACCGAGGGCATCGTCGGCGACCTGACCGTCCGCGAGAACATCACGCTGGGGCTGCAGGCCGACCGCGGCTGGCTGCGGAAGGTGTCCCGCCGCAAGACCGACGAGGTCGTCGACGGGTACATCAAGGCGCTCGGCATCCGTCCCGCCAACCCGGAGGCGATCGCGGCCAACCTCTCGGGCGGCAACCAGCAGAAGGTGCTGCTCGCCCGGTGGCTCGCCACGCAGCCCAAGCTGCTGATCCTCGACGAGCCCACCCGCGGTATCGACGTCGGCGCCAAGGCGGAGATCCAGAAGCTCGTCGCCGAGCTCGCGTCCCAGGGCATGGCCGTCGTCTTCATCTCGGCCGAGCTCGAGGAGGTCCTGCGGCTCTCGCACCGGATCGCCGTGCTGCGCGACCGCCGTCTGGTCGCCCAGATCACCAACTCGGACGACGTCACCACCGACGACGTGGTCCACCTGATCGCGAGCGGAGGGGCTGAGTCATGAGCACCATCACCCGGCACCGCCTGTTCTGGCCCGTCGTCGCGCTCCTCGCCCTGCTGCTGGCCAGCGTGCTGAAGTCGCACACGTTCCTCGACATCGAGGTCCGTGACGGGCACCTGTTCGGCGGTCCTATCGACATCATCCGTCGCACGAGCGTGCTGCTCCTGGTCGCGCTCGGCATGACGCTGGTGATCGCGACACGCGGCATCGACCTGTCGGTCGGCGCCGTCATGGCGATCGCGGGTGCGATCGCGCTGACGCAGATCGCCTCCTCGCCCGACCCCGGGTCGGTGGCCACGGTGGCCTCCGCGATGGCCACCGCCCTGCTGGTGTGCCTCGTCATCGGGATCTGGAACGGGTTCCTCATCGCGGTCGTCGGCATCCAACCGATCATCGCGACACTGGTCCTGATGACGGCCGGTCGCGGCATCGCCATGCTCATCACCGGCGGCCAGATCACCACCGTGACGAGCGCCCCCTACAAGTCGCTCGCGTCGGGGTACACGCTCGGCCTGCCGAACGCGGCGCTGATCGCCGGGTTCTTCTTCGTGGTGACGGCGTTGGTCACCCGCCGCACGGCGCTCGGGGTGCTCATCGAGGCGGTCGGCATCAACCCGTCGGCCAGCCGGCTCGCCGGTGTGCGGGCGCGGACGATCATCTGGACCGTCTACATCCTGTGCGCGCTCTTCGCGTGCATCGCGGGGTTCATCAAGAGTGCCGACACGATGGCGGCCGACGCCAACAACGTCGGCCTGTTCATCGAGCTCGACGCCATCCTCGCGGTCGTCATCGGAGGCACGTCGCTCGCGGGAGGCAAGTTCTCCCTGGCGGGCACGCTCGTCGGCGCCCTGGTGATCACGACGCTCACGCTCACGATCACGATCCTCGGTGTGCCGGCCAACGCAGTGTCGCTGTTCAAGGCGCTCGTCGTCATCGTCGTCTGCCTGCTGCAGTCACCCAAGGTGCGGAACAGCTCATGGGGTCGACGTCGACCAGCCGCCCCCGCCCCCGCGCCCGTGGAGGTTCCGGCCTGATGGCGACCGACCAGCTCACCTCGCCGACCGTGTCGGACCCCTCGACGACCTCCCGTCGCCGCAGGTTCCGGATCGACGACCGCTACATCCCCGTGCTCGGCACGGTCATCGTGCTCGTCCTGATGCTCGCCATCGGTGGGAACCTGTACGAGAACTTCCTCACGGGCCGCGTCATGGCCAACGTGCTCATCAACAACTCGTTCCTCGTGGTCCTCGCGGTGGGCATGACCTTCGTGATCCTCACGGGCGGCATCGACCTGTCGGTCGGTGCGGTCCTGGCCCTGTCCACGTGCGTGTCGGCGTGGATGTTCACGCACGGCTGGAGTGCCGCCTTCGCCATCCCGGCGGCCGTCCTCGTCGGAACGCTGATCGGCCTCGCCGTCGGGCTGATGATCCACGTCTTCGAGGTACAGCCGTTCATCGCCACGTTGGCGGCGATGTTCCTGGCCCGAGGCCTGTGCTACATCGTCGCGCCCGAGTCGATCCCGATCACCGACCCGACCATCGTCTCTCTCTCGCAGACCCGGTGGCCGCTCTTCGGCACGTTCGACATCACGCCCAGCGGAGTCATCGCACTTGCCGTGGTGCTGATCGCGTTCGTCACCCTGCACTACACGCGGTTCGGTCGCACGGTCTACGCCATCGGCGGCAGCGAGCAGTCCGCCCGGCTCATGGGCCTGCCCGTGGCCCGCACCAAGGTGCTCGTCTACGTCATCAGCGGGACGTGCGCGGGCATCGGCGGACTCCTCTTCGTGGTGTTCTCGCGGTCCGGGTACTCGCTCACGGGCGTGGGCATGGAGCTCGACGCGATCGCCGCGGTGGTCATCGGTGGCACCCTGCTGACCGGAGGGAGCGGCTTCGTCCTCGGGTCCGTGATGGGTGTGGTCGTGCTGGGTCTGATCCAGACGATCATCACGTTCCAGGGCACGCTGAGCTCCTGGTGGACCAAGATCTTCATCGGCGCGCTGCTGCTGGTCTTCGTGGTCCTGCAGCGGCTCCTGGCGCTCCGCAGACGCTAGCCGGGCAACGCACGAGGGAGGCGGTGGACCGGTGGTCCGCCGCCTCCCTCTCTGTGCTCACGCAGTCGGGACGTTCGCCAACCCGTCGGGGAGCAGCCGCCGGCCCAGGACGCGCTCGGAGTAGCCCGTGCGGTCCAGGTAGGGCGTGAGGCCGCCGAGGTGGAAGCCCCAGCCCGCACCGAGGATCATGCAGAGGTCGATCTGCTGCGGGGTGGCGACGACGCCCTCCTCGAGCATGTGCCCGACCTCGACCGTCAGCGCGGTGAGCACGCTGTCGAGCACGCCCGCCTCGTCGAGCGGCGCGGCCTGCGCGGGCCCCGTGAACGCCGACTGGATGGCCGGGTCGACGGGCTTGGGCAGTCCCTTGGCGGGTGCCGGCAGGACGACCTTGGTGCCGTCGGCGACGAGCTTCTCCAATCCCGGCGAGCGCGGGAACCGGTCGCCCAGGTCCTCGCGCAGCGACGTGAGGACGTGCAGCCCGACGGCCGGTCCCACCAGGTCGAACAGCTCGAACGGCGGCATCGGCAGTCCGAGGGGCCGCAGCGCACGGTCGGCCACCTCGACGGGCGTGCCGTTCTCGACCGCGTCGACGATCACGCCGAGCAGCAGGACGAGCAGCCGGTTGACGACGAATCCCGGGCGGTCGGCCACGAGCACCGCCGTCTTGCGCAGCTTGGACGCCACGGCGAACCCGGTGGCCAGCGCCTCGAGCGACGTCTGCTGCGCCTGCACCACCTCGACCAGCGGCATCGCGGCCACGGGGTTGAAGAAGTGCAGACCGACGACGCGCTCGGGATGCTGCAGGTCCGCGGCCATCGCGGTCACGGACAGGGCGGACGTGTTCGTCGCGAGGATGGCCGTCGGGGAGATGACCGTCTCGAGCTCGGCGAAGACGCGCTTCTTGAGGTCGAGGATCTCGGTGACGGCCTCGATGACCAGGTCGCAGGATGCGAACTCGGCCAGGTCGGTGGTCCCGTGGATCGAGCCGAGGAGGCGGGCACCGGCGGCCTGACCCATCCGGCCCGTCGACGTGAGCCGGTCCACGGTCGCCTTGACCGCAGCGAGCCCCTTGTCGACGCGCTCCTGGTCCAGGTCGCGCATGACGACCGGCACGCCGAGCCGCTGCGCGAACAGGGTCGCGATCTGCGCGGCCATGAGGCCGGCGCCGACGATGCCGACGCGCGTGACGGGCTGCGCGAGCGACCGGTCGGGTGCGCCCGCGGGACGCTTGCCGCCGGAGACGAGCCCGAACGCGTACACGCTGGCGCGCATCTCGTCGCTCATGATCAGGTCGGCGAGCGCCTCGTCCTCGGCGGCGAACGCCTCGGCCCGGTTCTCGGTGCGCGCGGCCGCGACGAGGTCGAGCGCGCGTCCGGGCGCCGGGCGCGAGCCGGCGACGACGGCGTCCAGCCGCTGCCGGGTGGCGGCGACCGCGCCGTCCCACAGCGGGGTCGGGTCGAGCGGACGGCGCTCGACGACGACCTCGCCGGTGACCACGCGAGCGGCCCAGCGGATCGACTCCTCGAGGAAGTCGGCCGGGTCCAGGACCACGTCGACGAGACCGAACGAGCCGGCCTCGGTCGCCGAGTACGGCTTGTTGGCGGCGGGCCGCGTGAAGATCACGTCGATCGCCTTCTCGATGCCCACCAGGCGCGGCACGAGGTAGGCGCCGCCCCAGCCGGGTACCAGGCCGAGGCCCGTCTCGGGCAGGGCCAGAGCGCGTACGTCGGACGCGGCGGTGCGGTAGTCGCAGTTGAGGGCGAGCTCGAGGCCGCCGCCCAGTGCGATGCCGTTGACGAACGCGAACGTCGGCACGCCCATCGAGTGCAGCAGCTCGTAGACGGCGTGGCCGGCGCGCGCGAACGCGAGGGCGGCGTCGCGGTCGGGGATCGTGCCCGCCTGGCTCAGATCGGCTCCGGCCGCCAGGAAGTACGGCTTGCCGGTCACGGCGACGGCGACGATCTCGCCTGCCGCGGCCCGTGCCTGCTGCGCCTTGAGGGTCTCGGTCAGCTCGGCGATGCCCACCGGGCCGAGCGTCGTCGGCTTCGTGTGGTCGAGGCCGTTGTCGAGGGTGACCAGCGCGAGCGTGCCGGCACCGCCGGGCAGGCGGACGTCGCGGGCGTGGGAGTGGGTGACGCGCTCGTCGCTCACTTGGCGCTCTCCTCGGTGTAGGACTCGTAGTCGGGGTGGTGCGGGTTCTCCCAGATGACGGTGCCGCCCTGGCCGAGGCCCACGCACATCGTCGTGAGGCCGTAGCGGACCTCGGGGTGGTCGGCGAACTGGCGGGCGAGCTGCGTCATGAGGCGGACGCCCGACGAGGCCAGCGGGTGGCCGACGGCGATCGCGCCGCCGTACTCGTTGACCCGCGGGTCGTCGTCGGCGATGCCGAATGCGTCGAGGAACGAGAGCACCTGTACGGCGAACGCCTCGTTGATCTCGAACAGGCCGATGTCCTCGATGGTCAGCCCGGCGCGCTGCAGCGCCTTGGTGGTGGCCGGGACGGGGCCGATGCCCATGATCGACGGCTCGACGCCGGCGTAGGCGAACGACACCATGCGCATCCGGGTCGGCAGGCCGAGCTCGGCGGCGGTGTCCTCGGCGGCGAGCAGGCAGGACGCGGCGCCGTCGGTCAGCGGTGCGGCGGTGCCGGCCGTGACGCGGCCGCCCGGGCGGAAGGGCGTGGGCAGCTTCTGGATCGCCTCGACGGTGGTGCCCGGTCGGGGCGGCTCGTCGGCGGTGGCCAGGCCCCAGCCGTTCTCCGGGTCGCGCAGCGCGACGGGCACGAGGTCGGGGTCGATCTTGTCGGCGGCCAGCGCGGCGGCGTACTTGGCCTGGCTGGCGGCGCCGTAGGCGTCCGCACGTTCCCGCGTCAGGGCGGGGAACGTGTCGTGCAGGTTCTCGGCCGTGACGCCCATGTTGAGCGCGTCGTTCTCGACCAGGCGCTCGGACAGGAACCGCGGGTTCGGGTCGGCGTCGAAGCCCATCGGGTGGTGACCCATGTGCTCGACCCCGCCGGCCAGGGCGACGTCCTGGGCGCCCACGCCGATCGCGGCGGCCGTGTTGGTCACCGCGGTCATGGCGCCCGCGCACATGCGGTCGATCGCGTACCCGGGCACGGACCGGGGCAGCCCAGCCAGCACGCCGACGGTGCGACCGAGGGTCAGGCCCTGGTCGCCCTGCTGCGTGGTCGCGGCGATGGCGACCTCGTCGATCCGCTCGGGCGGCAGCTCCGGGTGGCGGCGCAGCAGCTCACGGATCGTCTTGACCGACAGGTCGTCGGCGCGGGTGTTCGCGTACAGGCCGTCCTTGCGTGCGCGACCGAACGGGGTGCGTACCCCGTCGACGAACACGACGCGACGGACTCGCGGTGCGGGGGTGGGCATCCAGGGCCTCCAAAGGCGGGACGACGGTGTCCGGCGGGCACGCGACTGCGAGCCCGCGACCATTAGACGATACCCCGAGTACCGGGATTCGTGCGACGCGTAAGTTACCCGTCGGTAACCGGGCTGTCTAGAGGCTTGCGAACGCCTCGGCGAGTCGCGGCGCGACGAGCTCGACCTGCCACGGGCGAGCGCCGCCGGCGGTCAGGAATCCGCTGATCCCGTCGAGGTCCAGCGTGGTGGGCGGGGTCCAGCACAGCCGGCGCAGCAGGTCCGGCTGCAGGAGGTTCTCCGCCGGGACGGACCACTGCGTCGACAGCGCCGCCACGGCCTCGCGCGCCGCGGCCAGGCGCGCAGCCGCCGCCGGGTCCTTCTCGGCCCAGGCGCGCGGCGGGGGAGGCGCGTCGCTCTTCGGTCCCCGCACCGAGGGCAGGTCGCTGTCGGGCTCGGCCATGGCGCGGTCGATCGCCGACTGCCAGAGCGTGGCCCGCCGACGCGTGCCCTTGCCGGCGAAGGCCGGCAGCGCCGTCAGCTCGTTGACGGTGCGCGGCAGGGCCTGCGCCGCCGCGACGATCGCGTGGTCGGGCAGGACGCGGCCGGGGGAGATGTCCCGCTGGCGGGCGTTCAGGTCACGCGTGAGCCAGAGCTCGCGGACCACGCCCAGGCGGCGGGCGTCGCGGATCGCGTGCAGGCCGGAGACGCGGCGCCAGGGCTCGACGCGCGGAGGCGGCGGAGGTGCGGTGCGGACGGCCTCGAACTCCTGGGCGGCCCACTCGGCCTTGCCGGCGACGGCCAGCCGCTCGGCCAGGATCTCGCGCAGCTCGACGAGCACCTCGACGTCGAGCGCGGCGTACCGCAGCCACTCGGACGGGAGCGGGCGCGTGGACCAGTCGACCGCGGAGTGCTCCTTGGCCAGGCCGAGCCCGAGCGCGTCGGCGACGACGGCGGCCAGCCCGACGCGCTCCATGCCGAGCAGCCGGGCACCGAGCTCGGTGTCGAACACGCGGCTGGGCAGCATGTTCTGCTCGGCCAGACCCGGCAGGTCCTGGGACGCCGCGTGCAGGACCCACTCGACGCCGACGAGCGCCTGGGACAGCGACGACAGGTCGGGGACGGCGATCGGGTCGATCAGCGCGGTCCCGGCGCCCTCGCGTCGGATCTGCACCAGGTAGGTGCGCTGGCCGTAGCGGTAGCCCGAGGCGCGCTCGGCGTCCACGGCGACCGGGCCGGTGCCCGCGCCGAAGGCGGCGACGACGGCCGCGAGGGCCTCGGCGGTCTCGACGACCGGCGGGATGCCCTCGGCCGGCTCGGTGAGCATGACGACCTCCGGAGCCTCCGAGACGTCGCCGGCGGGCTCGTCGGGAAGGTCCACGGAAGGTTCGACGGCAGGCGGCTCAGACCCCCCGGCGGGGAGGTCGGGGGTCGCCTCAGGTCGCATGAGTGCAACGGTAAGCGACGGGACGGACGCATCCGCGCAGGCCGCGCGGGAGCAAACGGGTCAGGCCCGTCAGGACAGGACGCCGCCGCGGATGGAGATGGCGACGAGCTCGGCGCGGTCGCCGGTGCCTAGCTTGCGCGAGATGCGCGCGAGGTGGCTCTTGACGGTGAGCGCGGACAGGCCGAGCTCCTCGCCGATGAGCCGGTTGGTCCGGCCGTCCGCCACGAGCTTGAGCACGCTGACCTCGCGCGCGGTCAGCTCCGGCAGGGGCGGCGGGGCGGCCGCGGGAGCCGCGGCCCGGGGCAGGGTGGGCGAGGTCGCGCTCGCGATGGCGCCGCGCAGGCCGCCGGCCAGCAGGATGCTCAGCTCGGGGCGCGCGGCGCGACGGGTCAGGACGACGACCCGCGGGGCGCCTCGACGGCGCAGGTTGCGCACGAGGGCACCGCCGTCACCGTCGGCCACCTCCGTCACGACGACGCACATCTGCTGCGTGGCGGGGTTGGTCGGGCTCGGCGCCACGGGGGTGGAGGTCCCGGGGCGTGAGCTCGTCAGGGTACGTCGAAGCTCGGGCCCACGTGCCTGGGCCAGGTCTCGTCGCAGCGGCTCGATGCTCACGTGCGTGTCATCGGCAGCCTCGACGGCCGACTTGAGGCTCAGCGACGCGGTCCGAGCGCCACGACGCCGTCGGGCAGCGGCTCCAGGCCGGCCGCGGTGCACAGCAGCGTGGCCCAGGCGGTCAGGTGCGGGGCGAGGTTCTCGTCGGCTGCGGTCCAGGACGCCCGGATCTCCAGCTCGGTCTGCTCGGACCTGCGGTCCAGGGCACCGAAGCTCTGGGAGAGGACGCGCGTCACGGTCCCCCCGGCGGCGTGCGGGTCGAGCCCGGACTCCCGCAGCGACTCCACGAACCAGCTCCAGGCCACCTCGGCGAGCAGGGGGTCGGCGCCCACCTCTGCCTCGAGCGTCGCCCGGACCAGGGTCACGAGGCGGAAGTTGCCCTCCCACGCCTCCTGGCCGGCGGGGTCGAACAGGACGACGAAGCGCCCCGACGCGAGCTCGGCGGCGGCGACGGAGCGGCGTGCCGTGCGGACCTCCGCCGTGAGCGCAGCCGAGAAGGGTGCGATGCGTGCCGGTCCCGGCACCTCGTCGAGGATCACCTCGGGCCGGACGGTCACCTGGCGCAGCGAGCGCAGAGCGCTGACGAACTCGACGGGGACGTCGTCTGGGCCGGCGGGGGTCACGGTGTGGAGCGTACGCACGGCGGCGGCGTCTTACGGTCCGGCACGCCGCTTCGTCGTACGCCGCTGCGGACTAGGCTGACGCGCGCACCCAGCACCCCGGACCCGTCCCCGCCGGCCTGCGGCCGGAAGGCGGACGACGCCCCGACGTCTCGAAGGAGCTCTCCCGCATGGTCGCCTCAGGAACCGCCACCGGAACCGCGCAGATCGGCGTCACGGGGTTGGCCGTGATGGGCCGCAACCTGGCCCGCAACTTCGCCCGCAACGGGTACACGGTCGCGATCCACAACCGGTCGTACGCCAAGACGGAGTCGCTCGTCGCGGACCACGGTGACGACGGCGACTTCGTCCCGTCCGAGTCGGTCGAGGACTTCGTCGCGTCGCTGGCCAAGCCCCGCAAGATCATCATCATGGTGAAGGCCGGCGGCCCCACGGACGCGGTCATCGACGAGCTGGTGCCCTTCCTGGAGGAGGGCGACATCGTCGTCGACGCCGGGAACGCGCACTTCCCCGACACGATCCGTCGCGAGGCGGCGCTGCGTGAGAAGGGCCTGCACTTCGTCGGCTCCGGCGTGTCCGGCGGCGAGGAGGGTGCCCTGCTCGGCCCGTCGATCATGCCCGGCGGGACCAAGGAGTCCTACGAGTCCCTCGGCCCGATCCTCGAGAAGATCTCCGCCAAGGTCGACGGCGTGCCGTGCTGCACCTACATCGGCCCGGACGGTGCCGGCCACTTCGTGAAGATGGTGCACAACGGCATCGAGTACGCCGACATGCAGCTCATCGCGGAGGCGTACGACCTGCTGCGCCAGGGGCTGGGTGCCTCGGCGGCGGAGATCGGCCAGATCTTCGCCGAGTGGAACACGGGCGACCTCGAGTCGTTCCTCATCGAGATCACCGCCGACGTGCTCGCGCACGTGGACGCGGAGACCGGCAGCGCGTTCGTCGACATCGTGCTCGACCAGGCCGAGCAGAAGGGCACGGGCCGCTGGACCGTGCAGAACGCGCTCGACCTCGGCGTGCCGATCACCGGCATCGCGGAGGCGACGTTCGCCCGCGCACTGTCCGGCTCCGTCCCGCAGCGCACGGCCGGTGCGGCAGCCCTGCCGGCCGACGCGACGCCGTTCGCCATCACGGACCGCGACGCCTTCATCGAGGACGTCCGGCTCGCCCTGTACGCCTCGAAGGTCGTCGCCTACTCGCAGGGCTTCGACCAGATCGCCGCCGCCAGCGACGAGTTCGGCTGGGACGTCGACCGCGGCGCGATGGCCCGCATCTGGCGGGGTGGCTGCATCATCCGCGCGCGCTTCCTCAACCGCATCACCGAGGCGTACGAGCGCGACGCGCACCTGCCGCTGCTGCTCGCCGACGAGTACTTCACCGGCGCGGTCGGCAACGGCCTCGCGGCGTGGCGCCGTGTCGTCTCCGGTGCGGCGCTGGCCGGTGTTCCCACGCCTGCGTTCTCGTCGTCGCTCGCGTACTACGACGGTGTCCGGGCCAAGCACCTGCCTGCCGCTCTGATCCAGGCGCAGCGCGACTTCTTCGGCGCGCACACGTACCGCCGCACGGACAAGGACGGCACGTTCCACACGCTCTGGACCGGCGACCGCACCGAGCAGCCCGCGTGAGCGAGGCGCTCACCTCGAGAACCGGACCTCTCCAGCCCGTCATCCTCGGCGCCGACATCGGCGTGTACGCCCTGGCCCGCTCGTTCCACGAGGCCTACGGCGTCACGTCGGTCGTCGTCGCCGGTGCGGCCCTGGGTCCGGTGGCCCACTCGCGGATCGTGCGGCACGAGATCGTCGCCGACGGCCACGACCCGCAGCAGCTGGTCGACCGGCTGCTCGAGGTCGCCCAGGCCCATCCGGACGACAAGCTCCTGCTCATGGCGAACTCGGACTGGCTGGTGCGGGTCGTCGTGCAGCACCGCGGGGTGCTCGAGCAGCACTACGTGGTGCCGTTCCTGTCCGAGGACCTGCTCGACAAGATCTCGGACAAGGCCACGTTCGCCCAGATCTGCACGGACCTCGGCATCTCGGTGCCGCGGACGATCGTGCAGGACTTCTCGGGGCCCTGGGCGGCTGCGCCGGTCGACCTGGACTACCCGCTGATCGCCAAGGCGGCCAGCAGCGCGGACTACCAGGACGTCGAGTTCGAGGGCAAGAAGAAGGTCTTCGAGATCGCGACCCCGGACGAGCTGTCGTGGCTCTGGCAGGCGCTGCGGGACGCGGGCTTCCAGGGGCGCTTCGTCGTCCAGGAGCTCGTCCCGGGCGACGACACGCAGATGCGCTCCATCACCGCGTACGTCGACAGTCGTGGCGAGATCACACTGCTCTGCTCGGCGCACGTGCTGCTCGAGGAGCACACGCCGTCCGGGCTGGGGAACCCCGCGGCGATGATCACCACGCGCGACGACGAGATGCTCGACCAGGCCCGCACGTTCCTGGCGTCGACGGGCTACCGGGGCTTCGCCAACTTCGACGTCAAGGTGGACCCGCGCTCCGGGAAGTTCCGGTTCTTCGAGGTCAACCCGCGCATCGGCCGGAACAACTACTACGTGACCGCGGCCGGGGCCAACCCCATGCGGTTCGTCGTGGAGGACCAGGTCGACGGCATCGCGGTGGAACCGGTCGTCGTCGAGCGCGAGATCCTCTACTCCGTCGTCCCGCACCGGCTCCTCCTGCGGTACGTGAAGGATCCGGCCCTGAATGCCCGGGTCCGGCGGCTGATGCGGGCCAAGGCCGTCGCCCACCCCCTGCGCTACGCCCGCGACCAGTCGCCCCGGCGACGCCTGTACGTGGCGATGGCGCTGGTCAACCAGGTCCGCAAGTTCCGCCGTTGGTACCCCGAGGTCACGTCGACGGGCTTCTGACCGTCATACGGCGCGCATGGTGCCGGGCGCGTGGGGCGCAGTCCCGACCCCGCTCGCCGTGCCGGCGGGGGTCTCCACGGGTGTGCAGGCGGCCGACACGATCGCGTCGGTCGACCGAGCGGGCCGTCGGTCCTCGGACGTGCCCGCTCCGCCGAGCGCCAAGCAGGCGACCGCGATCATCGCGCCGGTCGCTGTCGTCGCACGCTCCCACGTCGTCATGGTCGTCTCCCCGCCGGCTCGGGATCGGCTCCAGGGTCCGGTCCGCTGCCGTCAACGCTGCCCGTCGCAGATCGGTGCGGACATTCGCACTCGGACGTATTTCCGACTCACGCGTCGCGGTCTACCGTCGAATCAGGGACGAGCGGGAGGGGACCGCGATGGATCCGATAGGTCACCTGCACGCAGGGGACGGCGACGCCCTCGTGCGCCTGATCGCCGACGCGTACCACGACGAGCCGGGCCCCGACGTCCCGTGGGCGCTGCTCGACGGGCTGCGTGGGCTGCTCGATCGCGACACGGACATCGGCTACACGGTCTACGCACCCGACCAGGGGCGCTGGGATCGCGAGCAGGTTGCCGGCGAAGACGGGCACTGGTCCTCGGACCAGACGGTGTTCGACGCGCCCGATGGCTGGTTCAGCGGGTGGTGGGCCGACCCGATGTGCAGCTACCCCCAACGCACGGGCGACCTCACCAGCGTCGTCATCACCACCGACTTCATCTCCACCAAGGACAAGAACGAGGCGCGGCGGCAGAAGTTCGGGGACGACATCCAGACGCACATGCTGGTGTCGCTGCCGGCCCCGGCCGGCATCGTTCGCCGCATCCTCTTCTGCCGGCGTGAGTGGCCCGGCTTCGACGAGCGGGATCGCCAGGTGGCCGCACTGCTGCGCCCGCACGTGCAGGAGATCTGGCTCGACGCCGAACGCCGCCGGGCCGGTGTGCCCGAGCTGACCCCCCGCGAGTGGGAGGTGCTCGCGCTGGTCGGATCCGGGCTCAGTCACGCAGAGATCGCCGCGCGCCTGTTCGTCGCCGTCTCGACGGTGCACAAGCACCTGGAACACGTCCGCGAGCGGATGGGGGTGCACAGCGCCGCCGTTGCGGCGTCGCTCGCCCTGCCCCACGCGCCGACGGTCTTTCGTCCACGCACGCGGTGACGAGATCCTCGGACTATCGCGGGCCCCGGCGGGGATCCACGACCGCCGACGGTCTCGCTGGTCCCGGCGGCGAAGGTCAGCCGAGCTCGCTGGTTCCCGCGTAGAGGTGCAGGACCGGGACCTGGAGCTCGTCGCGGGCGCGGGACGCCCAGTCGCGGTGGAACGTGTCCTCGACGGCGTGCGGATACGTGACGACGGCGATCTCGGCGACGTCACCATCGGCGACGGCGGACTTGAGGGCGGGGAGCGGGTCGTCGTCGACGACGGAGCCGGTGGCCACGCGGCCGGCGGCCTCGAACGCCGAGATGCTGCCGGCGAGCTGCTCGTCGGCGGTCGCCTTGGCCTCGGGCTTCGACGGCTCCTTGCCGCGGGCGCGGTTCCACGCCTCGCGCAGCTCGCCCATGCTGAGGTTGTCGATGATCGTCGAGACGAGCGGCTGGTCGGAGTCCGCCGGGACGAGGACGCGGTACGCGTAGGTCTCGTCCGCGTGCAGCGCGATGAGCTTGTCGACGTCGGAGCTGGAGAGGGTGTCCTCCGTGAGGACGATGATCGTGTCGGTCACGCGCCGAGCCTAGTCACCTGCCAGCGCCCCAGCAGCACGCCGTCCGCGTGGAGCAGGTGCGCCAGGTGCAGCGGGCGGGCGGGGGAGAACCACGACGGCTGGCCGAGGATGCGACCGGCAGGTCCGCCGACCAGCTGCGGGCTCCAGGTCAGGCACACCTCGTCGACCGCGTCCGCCTCGACCAGGTCGGCCAGCAGGGACGGACCGCCCTCGGCCAGGACGTGCGTCAGGCCTCGGGCGGAGAGGGTGTCGACGGCGTCCCGCGCCCCGACGCGGTGCCCGGGACCCGTGACGAGGACGCGGTCGTCGCCGATCCGGGAGCGCAGCCCGCCGAGGGCCGGGTTGTCGGCGACGGTGAGCACGAGCGGCGGCCGGGCGCCGTCGAGCAGCGCGTCGGGCAGGTCGCCGGAGGTCGAGACCACGGCGAGCTCGAGGTCGGCGGGCAGGCCGCGCGCCGCGCGTGCCTCGGCGAGGTCGGCGGGCACGGTCAGCGCGCTGTAGCCCTCCGCCCGGACGGTCCCGGCGCCGACGAGGACCACGTCCGCGAGCGCACGCAGCACCCGGAACACGCGCCAGTCGGCGGGGCCGTTGATCGAGCCGCTGCGTCCGTCGGCACCCGCGGCGGCACCGTCGACGGTGCTCACCATGTTGGCGCGGACGCCGGGGGAGTCGCCGAAGAGCGCGAACAGCTCGGGCTCGCCGGGACGCGGCTCCAGGCGCCGCCCACCGAGGGGCAGCAGGACGTCCAGCGCCGGAAGGTCGGGCATCGTCAGCCGAGGACGTCCGCGAGGGCCGCGACGTCGCCGACGACGACCACGGCCGGGTTGCCGACACCGCGCTCACGCGCGAGCGTCGCGATGTCGGCGAGCGTGCCGACGGTGGTGCGCTGCGAGGCCAGGGTGCCGTTCTCGACGATCGCCACGGGCGTGCCGGGGTCCTTGCCGTGCGCGAGCAGCTCTCGGGTGTGGGAGCCCAGCTGCGCGACGCCCATGAGCAGCACGAGCGTGCCCTCCAGACGGGCGAGCGTGGCCCAGTCCGGGGCCGTGTCGTGGGCCGACAGGATGGTCAGCTGGCGGGACATCCCGCGGTGCGTGACGGGGATGCCCGCGGCGGCCGGAACGGCGAGCGCGCTGGTGACGCCGGGGACGACCTCGACGGGCACACCCGCGGCGATGCAGGCCAGCACCTCCTCGCCGCCCCGGCCGAGCACGAACGGGTCGCCGCCCTTGAGGCGCACGACGCGGTTGCCCGCCTGCGCGCGCTCGACGAGCACAGCGTTGATCTCCGTCTGCGTGAGCGTGTGGGCGTGCGGCGACTTGCCGGCCTCGATGACCTCGACGGACGGGTCCAGCTCGGCGAGCAGGGCGCGGGGAGCCAGCCGGTCGACGACCACGACGTCGGCCTCCGCGAGCGCGCGCCGACCGCGCGTGGTGATCAGGCCGGGGTCGCCAGGGCCGCCGCCGACGAGCACGACGCTCCCCGCGGTCGGCCGGTGCCGGCGCAGCGGGAGGCTGCCGGTGTCGAGCAGCAGCGAGATCGCGTTGCGCAGGGCCGTCGCGCGGCGGGGGTCGCCGCCGGCGCCGACCGCCACGGTGACATCCCCCGAGGGGGCGACCGCGGGGGTCCAGGCGCTCGACACGGCGGCGTCGTCGGCCCGGACGCACCAGAGG
>NZ_JBFUHG010000008.1:0-178535 GCF_056402515.1 Cellulomonas sp. P4_A2 | reverse complement strand
GCCCCTGCCCCCGCGCCTGTCGAGGCGCCCGGCCCGGTCGTCGCAGCTGCCGACGCGCCCGTCGCGCACGCGGCGCCGGCGGCGCAGCAGCAGGGCGTGGACGCGGGCGACCTGGCGGGCGGCGCGCTGCTGTGCGCCGGCCTGCTCGTCGCGATCGACCAGCTCCGTCGGCGTCGCCGGACCCCGGAGCCGTCGGAGGGCGCGATCGAGGCGGAGGTCGCCCTGCGCGTCGGCGCGGACCCCGAGCGCGCAGCCCGCCTCGACGCGGCTCTGCGGACCCTCGGCGCGACGCTGCAGTCGTCCGGCCGCAACCTGCCCGCGCTCTACGCCGCGACGATCGACGACGCCTCCCTCGTGCTGCACCTGGCCCCGCCGGAGCCCCACGCACCCGCGCCGTGGGTCGCGGAGGCCGAGGGTGCCCGGTGGGTGCTGCAGGCCACCGACCGCACGCCGGCGCCGCGACAGGCGGCCGCGCCCTACCCGGGGCTCGTGTCGCTCGGCCGCGACGACGCGGGCGCCGACGTGCTGCTCGACCTCGAGTCCGCGCAGGGTCCGGTCGCCGTGGTGGGCGACCCTCGGGCGGCGGGGGAGGTGGTCGCGGCGATCGCCGCGGAGCTGGCCACCAACCGGTGGTCGGACGCGCTGCGCGTCACCGGCGTCGACCTGCCCGGTGGTCTGACGGCCCTGGGCCCGCGCCGCTACCGGTCGGTGCGCAGTGCGCGCGACGTCCTGCCGGCCCTCGCGGAACGTCAGGCGGACGTGCTCGGCGGTGACGTCCTGAGCGGTCGGCTGCGCAGGCCCGGGGACCCGGCGTGGGTTCCGGAGTATGTCGCGCTCGGGTCGGTGCCGGACGCCGCGACCGTCGACGAGCTGCTGGTGCTCACGGGAGCGCAGCGACGGGCTCCGCTCGGTGTGGTCTGCGCGGGCGAGCTGCCCGGCGCGCGCTGGAGGCTCGAGGTGGACAGCGCAGGGACGCTGCGCGCGGGGCTGCTCGGCGTCTCGGTACGCGCGAACCGGCTCACGCCGGCCCTCGCCTCGGCCGTGGCGGAGCTGCTCACGGAGGAGCCTCCGCCGCTCGTCGACCCGGCCACGGTGGCGCGGAACGAGGAGTCGGTCGCGCGCCCCGCCCCGATCGTGCCGGCGCGTGAGGTCGACGCCGCCGACCTGGCCACGGCGCCCGTCCGCGTCCGGGTGCTCGGCTCTCCGTCCGTGGCTGCGCAGAACCCGATCGAGCCCGAGCGACTCGCCCTGTGCGTCGAGCTCGTCGTCCACCTCGCCCTGCACCCGTCGGGCGTCCACCCGACCGTCCTGGCCGGTGCGCTCTGGCCTCGCGGGGTCACGGCGGCGGTGCGCGACGCGACCATCGACCGGGCGCGCGAGTGGCTCGGCACCGACGTGCACGGGTCGCCGCACCTGCGCACCCGCGACGACGGGCTGCTCGAGCTCGGTCCGGGAGCCGTCCTCGACTGGGACGTCGTGTGCACGCTGACCGCCCGGGCACGGTCCCGGACCGACCCTGTCGACGAACGCCGCGACCTCGTCGCCGCGCTGCGCCTGGTCCAGGGTGGCGTTCTCGCCCGACGCCCGGCCGGTCGCTACGCGTGGCTAGCTCGCGTCCGGCTCGAGCGGGCTGCGCGCGACCTGCTCGTCGACACGGCACACCGGCTCGCGGTCCTGAGCACGCACGACGACGACCCGACGGCGGCGCGCGCAGCCGCCTGGACCGGTCTCGGGGTTGCTCCGACCGAGGAGCTGCTGTGGCGCGACGTGCTGCGTGCCGCGTTCGCGGAGGGCGGCACGGAGGCGGTGCGGTCGGCGGCGGACGAGATGGAGATGACCCTGCACGCATCCGGCGTCGCCGAGGTCGGGGCGCCGACCGCGGCGCTCCTCGAGGAGCTCGCACCTCGGGGGCTCGACGCCCGGCTGCCGGGGTCCGCGTGACGCGGGCGGCCCGCCCAGGGCTCCTCTACCCTCGTTCCATGCCGTCTCCCGTCCCGCTGCTCGGCCGCGCCGCCGTCGTCCTCCTGCTCGTCGGCGGGCTGGCGGCGTGCAGCTCGCCGGACCCCGAGCCGTCTCCGACCGTCGAGGCGGCGTCCACCCCGAGCCCGACCCCGACGCCGACCGTGGACGACGAACCGGTCGTCCTCGCTGCTCTGCAGCGGTACTGGGACGCCGAGGTCGCCGCCCAGGCCGGCAACACCGACCCGGCGGTCTTCGCCGGGGTTGCCGAGGGCCCGCTCGTCGAGGACTCGCTCGCCACGGCACGTCAGCTCCAGTCCGTCGGCCTCGCGCGCCAGGGGCAGCCGACGCTGTCGAAGCAGACGGTCACCGTCGACGGCGACACGGCGACCGTCCTGGTCTGCGTGGACAACTCGACCTGGACGATCCCCGGCCAGACGGTCGCCGAGGGTGTTTCGCTGATGGTCCCGACGAGCGTCTCGTTCCGCCGGGCCGGTGAGGACTGGGTGGTGACGGCGACGGCGGTCGCGCCACCGGAGTTCACGTGCTGAGGGCCTGGCGGGCGTTCGTCGTCCTGCTGATGCTCGCCGCAGGCACGGTCGTCGCCGCGTCGCCCGCGCAGGCCGCCTGTACGTCGCAGGTCGTCGGGGTCGACGCGCACGGGAAGCTGATCTACCAGACCGTCTGCGACGGCGGCCCGGGGACCCCGGGCGGCGGCACCGGCGGTAGCGGAGGCGGCCCGACGTGCACGCTCACGGGCCTGAACTCCTACTGCATCGGCTCGGCGCCGTGCTGGAGCAACATCCCCGCGGCCGTCCCGCCGACCCCCGAGCAGGAGGCGCAGCGCCCGTCGCCGGAGGCCGTCTGGGTGTACCAGCGGTGCAACGACGACGAGGCGGACCCGTTGTCGGGGTGGTCCTGGCAGGAGACGACCGGACCCACGCTCGAGGAGCTCGCGCAGCAGGCGTTCGGCGCCCTGCGGACCCCGCCGTTCTCGATCGGGGTGAACCCTCCGCGTCAGGCCGTCGTCGGCATCCCGACCTGGTTCTGGGCGGAGGCGGCAGGGAACGCGCCGCTGACCGGCACCGCGGCGCTGGGCGTCGTCGCCATCGGCACGCCGACGGGCATGGAGCTCGACCCCGGTGACGGGACGGGGACGATCAGCTGCCCGTGGACCGTGCAGGCGACCGACGCGTGCTCGCACGTCTACGACCGCAGCTCCGCCCGCCAGCCGGTGAGCGCCAGTGGGCTTCCGGCGTACACCGCGCGGGCCCGGCTGATCTACGACATCCGGTTCGAGGTCAACGGTGCGCCCCTGGACCTTCCCGGCACTCCCGACGAGCTGCAGTCGCCGTGGGCGCAGGTCGCGGTCCCGGTCGCCGAGGTGCAGTCGGTGGTGACGTCCTGACGCGAGCGTGGGAATCGTGACGCGACCCGCGCGGGGACCGCACTAGGATCGTCCGGTGCCCGCGAGGGCGCTCCCATGCATCCCAGAACGAAGGACGACCCGTGCTCCGCACCCACACGGCCGGCTCCCTGCGAGCCGAGCACATCGGTACCACCGTCACCCTCACGGGCTGGGTGGACCGGCGGCGCGACCACGGTGGGGTCGCGTTCGTGGACCTGCGGGACGCGTCGGGCATCGCCCAGGTCGTCATCCGCGACGAGGCCGTCGCGCACGGGCTGCGCGCCGAGTATGTGCTCCAGGTGACCGGCGAGGTCGGTCGTCGGCCCGCCGGCAACGAGAACCCGAACCTCGCGACCGGCGAGATCGAGCTCGTGGCGGCGGACGTCGTCGTCCTCAACGAGTCGGCCCCGCTGCCGTTCCAGGTCTCGTCGTCGCTGGACGAGACCGTCGGCGAGGAGGCCCGCCTCAAGTACCGCTACCTCGACCTGCGCCGGCCGGCCCCCGCCGCCGCGATGCGCCTGCGCGCCAAGGCCAACCAGGCCGCCCGCCGGGTGCTGGACGCGCAGGACTTCGTCGAGGTCGAGACGCCGACCCTGACGCGGTCGACGCCCGAGGGTGCCCGCGACTTCCTGGTTCCCGCTCGGCTGAGCCCGGGCTCCTGGTACGCGCTCCCGCAGTCGCCCCAGCTGTTCAAGCAGCTGCTCATGGTGGGTGGGCTCGAGCGCTACTACCAGATCGCCCGCTGCTACCGCGACGAGGACTTCCGCGCGGACCGCCAGCCGGAGTTCACGCAGCTCGACGTCGAGATGAGCTTCGTCGAGCAGGACGACGTCATCGCGCTCGGCGAGCAGGTGCTGGTCGCGCTCTGGGAGCTGATCGGGGTCACCATCCCGACGCCGATCCCGCGGATCACGTTCGCGGAGTCGATGGCCCGGTACGGCAACGACAAGCCGGACCTGCGGTTCGGCCTCGAGCTGGTCGAGCTCACCGAGTACTTCGTCGACACCCCGTTCCGCGTGTTCCAGGCGCCCTACGTCGGTGCCGTCGTGCAGCCCGGTGGCGGCTCGACGCCGCGCCGTGGCTTCGACGCCTGGCAGGAGTGGGCCAAGCAGCGCGGCGCCAAGGGGCTCGCGTACGTCACGGTCGGCGAGGACGGCGAGCTCGGGGGACCGGTCGCCAAGAACCTCTCGGAGACCGAGCGCGCGGGACTCGTCGCCGCCGTGGGGGCGAGCCCCGGGGACGCGGTCTTCTTCGCGGCCGGCAAGGCGAGCGAGGCCCGGGCCCTGCTCGGCGCGGCGCGCCTGGAGATCGGTCGTCGCGGCGACCTGATCGACGACAACGAGTGGAAGTTCGTCTGGGTCGTCGACGCCCCGCTGTTCAAGCCCACGGGCGAGGACGACGACGTGGCGGTCGGCGGCGGCGCCTGGACCGCGGTGCACCACGCCTTCACGTCCCCGACGCCCGAGTGGATCGACACCTTCGAGCAGGACCCGGGCGCAGCCCTGGCCTATGCGTACGACATCGTGTGCAACGGCAACGAGATCGGCGGCGGGTCCATCCGTATCCACCGCCGCGACGTGCAGGAGCGCGTGTTCGACATCATGGGCATCGGCCCGGACGAGGCGCAGGAGAAGTTCGGCTTCCTGCTCGACGCGTTCCAGTTCGGCGCCCCGCCGCACGGCGGGATCGCGTTCGGCTGGGACCGCATCCTCGCGCTGCTGACCGGCTCGGAGTCGATCCGCGACGTCATCGCCTTCCCGAAGTCCGGCGGCGGCTACGACCCGCTGACGGCCGCTCCCGGACCGATCACGCCCGAGCAGCGCCGCGAGGCCGGCGTCGACTTCACGCCGAAGGCTCCTCCGGCCGCGTGAGCGCGGACGTCCTGACGGGTCTTCCGCGACGGTGGCGTGCGGACCGTCTGCTCTGCGGCGACCGCGCGCGCTGGGGCGCCGTCGAGCCCTTCGGCGACGACGAGGGCGTCCTGCTCGTCGTGAGCGCGCACGAGCAGCCGGGTGTGAGCCTGCTGGGTCGGGGCGACGGCGCGACCGTCGACCGGCTGGTCGAGGCGGTGGTCGACGGGGGACGTCTCGACCTCGTCCGATGGATGAGCGTGCCGAGGACGTCCCGGCCGACCCCGCGGGTGCTCGACGCGCTCGGCCTGACGCCGTTCTCCGCGTGGGACTGGATGGCGTCCGACACCGAGCCGCCGGCGACGCCGGGTGAGGACCGGGTGCGTCGGCTCGACCCGTCACGCGATGCGGAGGCGATCCGATCCTGCCTGGCCGAGGCGAACCCGAGCACGTCGGCCGACCCGACCGCGGCCGGCGAGATCGGCTGGTGGGGCGTCGACGACGGGTCGGGGCTAGCGGGCGTGGTCGGCGTGGCGGCCCGCGCGGCGAGCGACGGCGGAGCGTCCTGGCACCTGCACGGTCTGGGCGTGCGACCGGTCGCGCGGGGGACCGGTGTCGGTTCGGCCCTCGCGGCCGTGGCCACCCGCACGGGCCTCGCGGCCGGCGCGGAGTGGGTGTCGCTGGGGTTGTACGCGAGCAACGACACCGCGCGGCGGCTCTACGAGCGGCTGGGGTTCCGGACCGAGGCGGAGCTGTCGTCGTTCGCGCCGGCGGGCGCGGACCGCCCGCCTGCCTGACGCGAGCTACCAGCGACGAGGCGGCGGCACCTCGCCCGTGAGGCTGGTGTGGGCGCGCGACGGGGCGTCGAGCTCGGGCACTCCCGTGGTCGCCCCGGGCCCGGCGTCGTGCGCGAGGACGACGGGCCGCGCACGGAAGGACCGCCGCCACGCCCACCAGACGACCAGACCGGCGCCGATCGCGTAGAGCCCGAGCTGGAAGAACGCCCAGCCCGCCTTGACCGCGACCGTCGGGTCCTCGTCGCCCGCGAGCCGGACGAGCTCTACCAGCGAGAGCGTGAACGGGATCAGGGCGCCGACGGTGATCCAGCGCGCCTGCCAGCGCAGGCGCCGGTAGGCGTCCCGGTCGGTCGGCACGTGGCGGGGCATCAGTGCACGATCCCGATCCGGTCGTGGACTCGGCGCAGGAACCCGGGCGCCCACCAGTTGAACCGGCCGAGCACCGTCATGGTCGCCGGCACGAGCAGGAGCCGCACGACCGTCGCGTCGATGAGGACGGCGATCGCGAGCGAGAAGCCGACCTCCTTGATCACGAGGAGCTGCCCGGCCACGAAGCCGGCGAACACGACGATGACGATCAGCGCGGCGGACGTGATGATCCGCCCGGACCGCTGCATGCCGAGGCGGACGGCCTCGTCGTTGGGTACACCCGCGTCCACGAGCTCCTTGATCCGCGAGAGCAGGAACACCTCGTAGTCCATGGCGAGCCCGAACCCGAACGCGACGACGAGCGCGACCACGTAGGTCTCGATCCCGCCCGTCGGCGTGAAGTTGAGCAGGCCGGCCAGGTGCCCGTCCTGGAACACCCAGACCATCACGCCGAGCGACGCCGCCAGCGAGAGCGCACTGGTGAGCAGCGCCTGGACCGGCACCACGACCGACCCCGTCATGAGGAAGAGCAGGATCAGCGTCGCCAGGGCCACGATCGCGATCGCGATCGGCGCGCGCTCGCCGACCGCGGCGGTGAAGTCGATCTGCGACGCGGCCTCGCCGACGACCCACGTGGGGAAGCCGGGGTCGAGCGCCCGGATCTCCTCCACGACCTGCCGAGAGACCGTGTCACCGGGGTCGTCGGTGTCGGGCCGGACGCCGATGGTCACGTAGGACCCGACCGGTGTGGGGGTGTCGACGGAGGCGACCCCGTCGATGTCCTCGAGGCTCGCGGCCCACGCGGTGGCCTCGTCGAGCGTGGTCTCGACGACGACCGTCACGGCCGGCGTGGAGGCCGCGGGGTAGTCGCTGGCCAGCACGTCGACGAACTCCCGCTGGGTGCTGCCCTCCGGCAGGAGCTCGGTGGTGGAGTTGCGCACCTCGAGGTGCGCCAGGGGGATCGCCAGGACGCCGAGCGTGACGACCGTCGCGCCGAGCACCCACCACGGGTGGCGCTGCACCCGTCCCGTGAGCCGCGAGAAGAACCCCTCCTCGGTCTGCACGTCGGAGGTGTGGGCGAGCACGACGCGCAGGCCGGGGACCCGGTCGAGGATGCTCGGGCGGATCAGCCGGCGGCCGGCCATCGCCATGAGTGCCGGAACCAGGGTCAGCGCGGAGAGCACCGCCACGAGGATGACCGCGACGCCGGCCGCCCCGAAAGCGCGCAGGATCGGCGCCGAGAAGACCATGAGACCGGCGATCGCGATGGCGACGGTCAGGGCGGAGAACGTCACGGTCCGGCCCGCGGTGGCCATCGTGCGCTCGATCGCGGTGATCACGGCGCCGTCGCCCCGTCGTCGGCGGCTCGCGCGTCCGTCGTCCTCGTCGACGAGCTTGTGCAGCTCTTCTCGGAACCTGGACACCATCAGCAGGCCGTAGTCGATCGAGAGCCCCAGCCCGAGCACGGTCACGATGTTGACCACGGAGGAGTCGAGGTCGATCACGTACGAGAAGGCGAGGAGCGCCGCCAGACCGCCCGAGATCGACGCGAGGGCGCCCGCCATGGGCATCGACGCCGCCAGGAAGCCGCCGAAGACGAGCACCATGATGACCAGGGCGATGGGCAGCGCGATGGCCTCGCCGGTGCGCAGGTCGGTCTCGACCTGCTGGGTGATGGCGTCGACGATCAGCGGAGTGCCGCCGACGATCCCGGTGACGCCCGGGGCGACGTCCTGCAGCTCGTCGGGCACCTGGTCGAGCTGCGCGTGCACCTCGGCCACGGCCTCGGCCTCCGCGTCCCCGGTCAGCTCCGGGTCCAGCTCGACGACGACGAGGAAGCCGTCACCGTCGTTCGCGACGAGGGGCGCGGCCGCCGGGTTCGCGGCTCCGTCGGGCAGCGCGAGCGGGTCGATGACGCCGACGACGCCGTCGATCGCGGCCAGGTCGGTGCGGATGGGGTCCATCGCCGCGTCGACGTCGGGGTCGGTCGGGTCGATGCCCTGCAGCGCGAGGGTCAGCGAGACGCCGCTCTCGTCGGCCTGGTCGAGGATGGCCCGGCCCTCGAAGCTCTCGGAGCCGGGAACCTCGGGTGCGCCGGTGGTCAGCCGCTCGAACAGGTTCTCGCCGTGCACGCCGACGACGGCGAAGCCGTAGCCGAGCACGACGAGCACGAGCCACACGGCGACGGTGAGGCGTGGGCGGTGGGCGACGATGCGACCGACACGGGCGAACACGCTGGCCATCGTCGCAGGTGATCGCGCCAACCCGCACACCCGCCACTCGATCGCGCGACCCTGACGGTCGGTGCCCGTGGGTGCGCGTGCGTACCCTGCCCGCATGGACCTGTTCGATGCGGTGACGTCGACGGCCTCGGGCCTGCCCTCCGTCGGGGAGGGCGCTCCGCTCGCGGTCCGCATGCGGCCGAGCTCGCTCGACGAGGTCGCCGGGCAGGAGCACCTGCTCGTGGCCGGGTCGCCGCTGCGTCGGCTGGTGGAGCCCGCCAACGAGGCGGCGCGTCGTGCGGCGCCCACCTCCGTCGTGCTGTGGGGACCGCCCGGCACCGGCAAGACGACGCTGGCGTACCTGATCGCCGCCACCTCGGGCCGGCGGTTCGTAGAGCTGTCCGCGGTGACCGCCGGCGTCAAGGACGTGCGGGCCGTGATCGAGGACGCGCGCCGCAGGCTGGCCACCGGCGGCACCGAGACGGTCCTGTTCATCGACGAGGTCCACCGGTTCACCAAGGCGCAGCAGGACGCGCTCCTGCCGAGCGTCGAGAACCGCTGGGTCACGCTCGTCGCCGCGACCACCGAGAACCCGTCGTTCTCCGTCAACTCGCCGCTGCTGTCCCGCTCGCTGCTGCTCACGCTCCAGCCCCTGGGCACCGACGACGTGCGGCGCCTCGTGCGTCGGGCCGTCGAGGACGAGCGCGGGCTGGCGGGCGCGATCGAGCTCGACGCCGACGCCGAGGACCACCTGCTGCGCCTGTCCGGCGGCGACGCGCGCAAGGCGCTGACCATCCTCGAGGCGGCGGCCGGTGCCGCGCTGTCGGAGGAGGACGCGGTGGAGCCCGTCCTCGTCGACCTCGCGACCATGGAGCGCGCGATCGACGTCGCCGCGGTGCGCTACGACCGGGACGGCGACCAGCACTACGACGTCATCAGCGCGTTCATCAAGTCGATGCGCGGCTCCGACGTCGACGCCTCCCTGCACTACCTCGCGCGGATGATCGCCGCGGGGGAGGATCCCCGGTTCATCGCCCGTCGCGTCGTCATCTCGGCGGCCGAGGACATCGGGATGGCGGACCCGAGCGCGCTGCAGACGGCGGTGGCCGCCGCGCAGGCGGTCGCCCTGATCGGCATGCCGGAGGCCCGGATCATCCTGGCCGAGGCCGTCGTGCACAACGCCACGGCGCCGAAGTCCAACGCCGCCTACCTGGGCATCGACCGCGCCCTGGCCGACGTGCGCGCCGGTCGCATCGGCTCGGTCCCCGCGCACCTGCGCGACGCGCACTACCCGGGCGCCCGCGACCTCGGCCACGGCACGGGGTACGTGTACGCGCACGACGAGCCGCACGGCGTCGCCGCGCAGCAGTACCTCCCGGACGAGCTGCTGGGTACGCGCTACTACGAACCGTCGGACCGCGGCTACGAGCGCTCGGTCACCGAACGCCTCGAACGCATCCGCGCGATCCTCGACACCCCGTAGCGTCCGCGCCCGGCGGCGGCGACGGATTGGGGGATCACGGTGCCCAGAGGGTAGAGTGGTGCGGTCGTCCGCGGGACGGGTGTGCTTGCACGCCCGGGCGGACGGCCACCTGGGGCCTTAGCCGCGTCGCAAGCACGTGACGCATCCATGGTCGGCCCCACGCCCCGGCGGAACTTCTCCGCACCCGGGTGTGACGTCTACAACGACAGGAAGTATCTCTGTGAGCAGTGTGACCCGTTCGCGCCGCCAGGTTCGCCTGAGCCGCGCCCTCGGCCTGGCCCTGACGCCCAAGGCCGTCAAGCACTTCGAGAAGCGTCCCTACCCGCCCGGTGAGCACGGCCGCGCCCGTCGCCGCACCGAGTCGGACTACGCCGTCCGTCTGCGCGAGAAGCAGCGTCTGCGCGCGCAGTACGCCCTCCGCGAGAAGCAGATGGCTCGTGCGTACGAGGACGCCCGCAAGGCCCCGGGCCTGACCGGTGAGGCGCTCGTCGAGAACCTCGAGACCCGCCTGGACGCCCTCGTCCTGCGCTCGGGCTTCGCCCGCACGATCCTCCAGGCCCGCCAGGTCGTCGTGCACCGCCACATCCTGGTCGACGGCAAGATCGTGGACCGTCCCTCCTTCCGCGTGAAGCCGGGCCAGACGCTCCAGGTCAAGCCGAAGAGCCAGGCCACCGTGCCGTTCCAGGTCGCCGCCGCTGGCGCGCACCGCGACGTGCTCCCCAACCTGCCGGGCTACCTGGACGTGCAGCTGGAGAAGCTCAGCGCCGTGCTGGTGCGTCACCCCAAGCGCGCCGAGATCCCCGTGACGTGCGAGGTCCAGCTGGTCGTCGAGTACTACGCCCGCTGATCTGAGCCGTTCGCAAGAACGACGTTCACGAACGCCCCGCTGCGCCTCGGCGCACGCGGGGCGTTCGTGCGCAGGTAGGGTTTCCGCGGGGTCGACGGCCCCGGAACCGGGAGGCAAGACATGTCGGTGGGTGACGTCGCGGGACTGATCGCCGCGATCGCGTTCGTGCTGCTCGTGGGCGTGCTGGCCGTGCCGCTGATCAAGCTCGGTCGGGTGTTCGACGAGGCGACGGCGTCGGTCAAGGAGATCACCGAGCACACGGTCCCGGTGCTGGACGAGACGGCGACCCTCGTCGCGTCGTCCAACACCCAGCTGGAGAACATCGACACGGTGACCACCGCCGCGGCGCAGGTCTCGGAGAACGTCTCGGCGCTGACGGCCCTGTTCGCCGCGACCGTCGGCTCGCCGATGATCAAGGTCGCAGCCTTCTCCTACGGCGTCCGTCGGGCTCTCACAGGCCTGTCCGCGAGCGCCCGCAAGGCCCGCTGATGCGCCGCCTGGTGTGGATCGGTGTCGGCGTCGTCGTGACGGTGGTCGTGATCCGCAAGGGACGCGCCGTCATCGACGCGTACGTGCCCGCGGGCGCCACGGACGCGGTCGGCACGGCCGCCCGGTACGGGTCGGCGCTGCGTACGGTGCGCCACGAGTTCGTCGCCGGCATGGCCGAGCGGGAGCAGCAGCTGCGCCGCGACCTGGTCGGCGACGCGGACATCGACACCATCCGCGAGCAGCGTCCCGAGCGCGTCGCGGACCTCAAGCGCACCTGGTCGACGGCGCGCAGGCACGACACCGACCCGCTGGGCCCGACGGAAGACCCGGACGACGACGACGGCTACACCTTCTTCTGACGCAGCGGGAGAATTGGCCTCGACCGAGGCCGTGCCAGGCCCGCACGATCAGGCACGACCCGAACCACCACGAGAGATGGACACGATGCGCACCGCCGAGATCCGCCAGCGCTGGCTCGACTACTTCGAGGGCCGCGGCCACACGGTCGTGCCCTCGGCCCCGCTGATCTCGCCGGACCCGTCGACGCTGTTCGTCATCGCTGGCATGGTGCCGTTCATCCCGTACATGCTCGGGGAGCAGACCGCGCCGTGGCCGCGCGCGACGAGCGTGCAGAAGTGCGTGCGCACGCTCGACATCGAGGAGGTCGGCAAGACCACCCGGCACGGCACGTTCTTCCAGATGAACGGCAACTTCTCGTTCGGCGACTACTTCAAGGAAGGCGCGATCACCTACGCGTGGGAGCTCGTCACGGGCTCCCAGGAGACGGGCGGCTACGGCTTCGACCCCGACTCGATCTGGGTGACGGTCTTCTACGACGACGACGAGGCGGCGGCGCTCTGGAAGCAGATCGCCGGGCTTCCCGACGAGCGGATCCAGCGCCGCGGCTGGAAGGACAACTACTGGTCCACCGGCGCGCGCGGCCCCGCGGGCCCGTGCTCCGAGATCTACGTGGACCGCGGTCCGGAGTTCGGGGCGGAGGGTGGTCCGGTCGTCGACGAGGACCGCTACCTCGAGATCTGGAACCTTGTCTTCATGCAGTACGAGCGCGGCGACGGGGGCGGCAAGGAGGACTTCCCGATCCTCGGCGAGCTCAAGCAGAAGAACATCGACACCGGGATGGGCCTCGAGCGCGTCGCGTACCTGCTGCAGGGCGTCGACAACCTCTACGAGATCGACGAGGTGTTCCCGGTCATCCGGGGTGCGCAGGAGCTGTCGGGCAGGCGCTACGGCGCGGTGCAGGACGACGACGTGCGCATGCGCGTCGTCGCGGACCACGTGCGCAGCGCGCTGATGCTCATGGGCGACGGCGTCACCCCGTCGAACGAGGGCCGCGGCTACGTGCTGCGCCGCCTGCTGCGTCGCTCCATCCGCGCGATGCGCCTGCTCGGCGTCGAGGACCTCGCGCTGCCCACCCTGCTCCCGCTGAGCAAGGACGCGATGAGCCCGAGCTACCCCGAGCTCGCGACGAACTTCGACAAGATCAGCCAGGTCGCGTACGCGGAGGAGGACACGTTCCGGCGCACCCTCGCGGCGGGCACGACGATCCTCGACACCGCGGTCCAGGCGGCCAAGTCGACCCCGCAGCCCGTGCTCACCGGCTCCCAGGCGTTCCAGCTGCACGACACCTACGGCTTCCCGATCGACCTGACGCTCGAGATGGCTGCGGAGCAGGGCGTCCAGGTGGACGAGACCGCGTTCCGCAGCCTCATGAAGGAGCAGCGCGAGCGGGCGCGCGCGGACGCGCTGGCCAAGCGCGCGGGTCGCGCGGACAACGCGGCCTACCAGGACCTGCACAGCACGCTGAGCAGCGAGAACGCGAAGCCGGTCCAGTTCGTCGGCTACACGGACTCGACCACCAGGTCGCGCGTCGTCGGCCTGCTCGTGGACGGCGTCCCGGCGCCTGCGGCGACCGCACCGGCGGACGTCGAGGTCGTGCTGGACGTGACCCCGTTCTACGCGGAGGCGGGCGGCCAGCTCGCGGACACCGGCACGATCGTGCTCGAGGGCGGCGCGCGGATCGAGGTCGACGACGTCCAGGCGCCGGTCAAGGGACTCTCGGTGCACCACGGCCGCCTGGTCGACGGCACCGTCACGTTCGGCGAGTCCGGTACCGCGTCCATCGACCTGGTCCGTCGACGCGCGATCGCGCGGGCGCACACGGCGACGCACTTCGTGCACAAGGCGCTGCACGAGTCGATCGGCGAGGGCGCGACGCAGGCGGGCTCGCTCAACGCGCCCAGCCGCCTCCGCTTCGACTTCCGCTCGCCGTCGGCGACGCCGTCCGAGGTCGTCGCGGAGATCGAGGCGCGCGTCAACGAGCGGCTCCAGGACGACCTCGAGGTCACCGACGCTGTCATGCCGATCGACGAGGCGCGCGGTCGCGGCGCGATGGCCCTCTTCGGCGAGAAGTACGGCAACGAGGTGCGCGTCGTCGACATCGGCGAGGGCTGGTCTCTCGAGCTGTGCGCGGGCACGCACGTCAAACGGTCCGGCGAGCTCGGTCTGGTGACCTTGCTGTCCGAGTCGGCGATCGGCTCGGGCGTGCGCCGCGTCGACGCGCTCGTGGGTGCCGGTGCGTACGGGTTCCAGGCCAAGGAGCGGGCCCTCGTCGGCCAGCTGTCGGGGCTGCTCGGCGCGCGCCCGGACGACCTGACCGACCGCGTCTCCTCGCTGCTCACCAAGCTCAAGGAGTCCGAGAAGGAGCTCGCCACGCTGCGGCAGGCGGCGCTCCTCGCGCAGGCCGGGTCGCTCGCGTCCGGCGCGCAGACCGTGGGGGAGACCCGCGTCGTGACGCACGACGCGGGTGAGGTGGCGAGCAGCGACGAGCTGCGCACGCTGGTCCTCGACGTGCGCTCGCGCCTCGGCGACTCCGCGCCGAGCGTGGTAGCCGTCGGTGGCACCAGCAAGGGCCGACCCGTCGTCGTCGTCGCGACCAACGCGACGGCGCGCGAGCGGGGTGTGCGGGCCGGGGCGCTCGTGAAGGCGGCGTCGACCATCCTGGGCGGCGGGGGCGGCGGCAAGGACGACCTCGCGCAGGGCGGCGGCACGGACCCCGACAAGATCGTCGACGCGCTGGCCGCGATCGCCGGCGCGGCGAACGGCTGACGTGCCGGGTCGTCGCGACACGCCCGACCCCGTGGTCCGCGGGGTCAGGCTCGCGGTCGACGTCGGGTCGGTGCGCGTGGGCCTGGCCGCGAGCGACCCCGACGGGCTGATCGCCACGCCGGTGGCCACGCTCGCGCGTGACAACAGCGGGAAGGGCCGGCTGCCCACCGACATCGCGTCGCTGGTGGGCGAGGTGGAAGAACGACGTGTGGGTGTTGTGTACGTCGGACTACCTAGACACCTGTCCGGGTCCGAAGGTGCCGCATCGGAGGCCGCGCGCGCGTACGCTGTCCAACTGGCGCAAGCCATCTCACCGGTACCGGTACGGATGGTCGACGAGCGGATGAGCACGGTGTCCGCACATCAGGCGCTGCATGCGTCCGGCCGATCCGGACGCAGCCACCGCAAGGTCGTCGACCAGGCGGCCGCGGTGGTGATCTTGCAGTCCGCGTTGGACGCGGAGAGTGCGACGGGGCGACGTCCCGGAGAGCGGGTCGTGGTAGACCCAGCTCAGCACCCTCCGACGGCGCGCGGGGGGGCTGCGGGCGACGCACGGACGACGGTGGAGTGACGCGCACGTGAGCAATCAGACCGAGTGGTGGGCCCCTGTGGAGCGAGGTGACGAGGTGACGTCCGACCTGTTCGGCGGCGACCCGCACGGCAACGCTCCCGACCCTCGTCGCAACTCTCGCTCCCGCGGCCGAGCCAAGGAACAGCGCGAGCGCAAGCGTCGCCGCCGCCGTTCGATCGGCGTGCTGGTGGTCGCGATCGTCATGGTGCTGGGCGCCGGGTACGTCGTCGTCGAGCTCATGGGCGGCTTCTTCAACGGTGGCCCCGCGTCCGCCGGCAACGTCGAGGACTACCCGGGACCGGGCCACGGCACCGTGACCGTGGCGGTCAAGCCGGGACAGACGGGCTCCGAGATGGCGACGACGCTCGTCGACGCCGGTGTCGTGGCCAGCACCAAGGCGTTCAACGAGGCGTTCGCCGAGAACCCCGACGCGGCCTCGATCCAGCCCGGCACGTACAACATGCTGCTCGAGATGAAGGCCGCCGACGCGATCGTCGCGCTGCTCGACCCCGCGAGCCGCGTCTCGTTCAAGGTGACCATCCCCGAGGGCCTGAACAAGGACCAGACGCTGGCCAAGATCAGCGAGAAGACCCTCATCCCCGTCGACCAGCTGAACGCCGCGATCGCCGACCCCGCGTCGATCGGCCTGCCCGCCGAGGCCGGGGGCAACGTCGAGGGTTGGCTGTTCCCCGCCACCTACGACGTGCAGCCCGACGCGACGGCTGCCGGCGTGCTCGGTCAGATGGTCCAGCAGACCGTCACCAACCTGACCAACCAGGCCGTGCCGCAGGACCAGTGGGAGACCGTGCTCATCAAGGCGTCGATCGTCGAGCGCGAGGCCAAGCTGGACGAGGACCGCTACAAGGTGGCCCGCGGCATCGAGAACCGGATCGCGCGGGACATGCCGCTGCAGATCGACTCGACGACGGCGTACGGGCTCGGCGTGACCCGCGCACCGACGCCGGAAGAGAACAACGACCCCAACAACGCGTACAGCACGTACACCCACGTCGGCCTGCCGCCCGGCCCGATCGCCTCGCCCGGTGCGGTGTCGATCGACGCCGTGATGCACCCCGCCGAGGGCCCGTGGATCTTCTGGGTGACCGTCAACCCGGTCACCGGCGAGACCCTGTTCACCGACTCGTCGGCCGAGCACGCCGCGAACATCCAGAAGCTTCGCGACTGGAAAGCGGCGAACGGGCAGTGACGGGAGCCGCTCCGCGGCGAGCGGCAGTACTGGGGCACCCGGTCGCGCACTCGCTGTCGCCGACCCTGCACCGTGCCGCGTACGCGGAGCTGGGGCTCGACGAGTGGCGGTACGACGCGGTCGACGTGACCGAACAGGACCTGCCGGAGTTCGTCGCGGGTCTCGACGACACGTGGGCCGGGCTGAGCCTGACCATGCCGCTCAAGCAGACCGTGATCCCGTTGCTCGACCACGTCGAGCCCTTGGCGCAGGTGGTCGGTGCGGTCAACACCGTCCTGCTGCAGGGCACGGGCGGCTCGCGCGTGCTGGTGGGTGCCAACACGGACGTGCACGGCCTCGTCGCGGCGATCGGCGAGCGGCAGGGGACGCAGGAGCTGCGCACGGCGGCCGTCCTGGGCGCCGGCGCGACGGCCTCCTCGACGCTCGCCGCCCTGGCGGAGCTGGGCTGCCCGTCGCCGGTCGTCTACGTGCGCGCGCTCTCGCGCGCCGGGGGGCTGATGCGCTCGGCGCACCGGATGGGCGTCACGCCCACGTTCCGCGCGCTCGACGCGGCCGCGGCGGAGATCGGCCGCGCCGACGTCGTCGTGTCCACGCTCCCGCCCTTCGCCGCCGACCCGGTCGCGGCGGCGCTCGTCGGCCCGGTCGACGGCGTGCTGCTCGACGTGGCGTACGACCCGCGCCCGACCGCGCTCACCGTCGCCTGGCGAGCCGCCGGCGGGGACGCGGTGGCGGGGGAGCGGATGCTGCTGCACCAGGCCGCCGAGCAGGTCCGCCTGATGACCGGTCGCCCCGGTCCCGTCGCGGCGATGTCCGCGGCCCTCGAGGACCGCCTGACGACCGTCTGACGCAAACTCGTCGGGTGCAGTTCCTCACGGGCGCCCACGCGTCTGCCGATGCTCCAGCGAGGACGGCCGACCGCGGCCGTCGGCTGAGGCGGAGGTACGGCGTGAAGCAGCTCGGGGAGATCTTGCTCGACGAGGGCCTCGTGACCGAGGCGCAGCTGCTGGCCGCACTCGACGAGACGATGACGCGGGGCACGTCGCTCGGCCGCACCCTGGTCGAGCTGGGCGTGCTGACCGAGGGGCAGCTGGTCAAGGCGCTCGCCGCCCAGGTCGGCATGACCTTCGTGGACCTGGACGACTACCCCGTCGACCGCGCCGCGCTCTCGCTCGTGCCGAGCGCCCTGTGCAGGCGGTACACGGTCCTGCCCGTCGGGTTCCAGGGGGACGCGCTGCTGCTCGCGACGTCCGACCCCGGCAACGTGATGGCCGTCGACGACGTGCGCACCGTCTCGGGACGCCCGGTTGTCGCCGTGATCTCGACGCACGACAACCTGCTGCGCGCCATCGACCGGTTCTGCCGCGCCGACGACGAGATGGAAGACCTCTCGCAGGCGTTCGAGGACGAGACCAAGCCGGCCGACGCGGACCTGTCCCGCATGGGCGACGTGGTCGACGACGACGCGCCGATCGTCCGGTACGTGAACCTCCTGGTCACCCAGGCGATCACCGACCGCGCCTCGGACATCCACATCGAGCCGACCGAGCACGACCTGCGCGTGCGGTACCGGATCGACGGCGTGCTGCACGAGACGCAGCGCTCCCCGAAGCAGATCCAGGGCGGCGTCATCAGCCGCGTGAAGATCATGAGCGACATCGACATCGCCGAGCGCCGCAAGCCTCAGGACGGTCGCATGTCCGTGGTCCACAACGGGCGCAAGATCGACCTCCGCGTGGCCACGCTGCCCACCGTGTGGGGCGAGAAGATCGTCATGCGAATCCTCGACAACTCGACCGCGAGCCTCGACCTGCGGGACCTGTCGTTCCTCGACGCGAACTACGCCACGTACCACGAGGCCTACACCAAGCCCTACGGGATGATCCTGGTGACCGGCCCCACCGGTTCGGGCAAGTCGACCACCCTGTACGCGACGCTCAACGCCGTCTCGCGGCCGGAGATCAACGTCATCACGGTCGAGGACCCGGTCGAGTACCGGCTGGCGGGCATCAACCAGGTGCAGGTCAACCCGAAGGCGGGACTGACCTTCGCCGGCGCACTCCGCTCGATCCTGCGCTCCGACCCCGACGTCGTCCTCCTGGGTGAGATCCGCGACCACGAGACCGCGCAGATCGCGATCGAGGCCGCCCTCACCGGTCACCTCGTCCTGTCGACGCTGCACACGAACGACGCGCCCTCGGCGATCACCCGTCTGACCGAGATGGGCATCGAGCCCTTCCTCGTCGGGTCGGCGCTCGACGCGGTCGTCGCCCAGCGGCTCGCGCGCAAGCTGTGCGGCAACTGCAAGGAGCCGTACACGCCCTCGCCGCAGGAGATGCTCGCCGCCCGCTTCCCGTGGGTCGAGGGGGAGCAGATCCCCGAGCTCATGCGTGCGGTCGGCTGCGTGACGTGCTCGAAGACCGGCTACCGCGGCCGCATCGCCCTGCACGAGGTCATGAGGGTCACCGAGGAGATCGAGCGCCACGCGGTCGCGCACTCCTCGAGCGCCGACATCGCGGCCACCGCCATCTCGCAGGGGATGATCCCGCTGCGCAACGACGGCTGGCAGAAGGTCGCCCTGGGGCAGACGTCGATCGAGGAGATCCTGCGCGTCGTCGCGTGAGGTGAATTCCCTGTTCAGACCAGTTTGTCGACTAGCGACGTGCACGCACGGCTCAAGTCAGTCACCCCCGTGACCGATGAACGGGCAGAGCAAGGCGACGGTGCGTAGGTCCGCGTACCGGCAGAGCAGGTCGGTCGACCGTGGAGGAATGACGTGAGCGAGTCCTACCAGGCATCTGCCGGGGAGCCGACCCGGCCCCTGCCGCCGTACCGGCCGATAGGCCCGCAGGCAGGCGCGCCCGCACCGGCGCCGGGGCAGACAATGTTCTCGCCGATCCCGTCGCAGACCGTCGCGGCGGCTTCTGTCGCCGCGGCCCAGCCGTACCCGCCCGCACCGAGCGGCCCGCCGCCGGGCTACGCGGCGCCGCAGCAGGGCTACGGCGCGCCCGCGGGAGCGCCGCAGCAGACCTACTCCGCGCCGCCCGACCCGACGCGTCAGTACGCCGGGGCACCGCCCGCCGCCGCCCCGCCGGGCGTCTTCATGCCCGCGCCCCAGGCCCCGCAGGCACCTGCCGAGCCGCTGGCGGCCGAGACTCCCCGGCCGCAGCCCGTCGCAGACGTCCCCGTCCAGAAGGCTCGCCCCGGCGCGCGTCGCGCCCTCGGCCAGGAGTCGCAGGAGGGGGACATCGCGATCGACGCCGTGCTCACCGAGATGGTGCGCTACGGGGCCTCGGACGTGCATCTCACCACCGGCGCCGCGCCGATGATCCGCATCTCCGGTTCGCTCAAGCCCCTCGACGGGTTCGGCACCGTCACGTCCGAGCCTCTGCGTCGCGCCCTCTACGGCATCCTCACGCAGAAGCAGCGAGAGAAGTTCGAGGCCAACCTCGAGCTCGACCTCTCGTACGCCGTGCGGGGTCTGGCCCGGTTCCGCGTGAACATCTACCAGCAGCGCGAGTCCATCGGTGCCGCGTTCCGCGTCATCCCGTACGAGATCAAGCCGCTCGAGGCGCTCGGCGTACCGCCGATCGTCGGCTCGTTCGCGGGCCTGCCGCGCGGACTTGTCCTGGTTACCGGCCCCACGGGTTCGGGCAAGTCGACGACGCTCGCCGCGATCGTCGACCTCGCCAACCGGACGCGCGAGGACCACATCATGACCGTCGAGGACCCCATCGAGTTCCTCCACCGCCACAAGAAGTCGCTGATCAACCAGCGCGAGGTCGGCTCGGACACGCTCTCGTTCGCGAACGCCCTCAAGCACGTGCTCCGCCAGGACCCCGACATCATCCTCGTCGGTGAGATGCGTGACCTCGAGACGATCTCGGTGGCCCTGACCGCCGCCGAGACCGGTCACCTCGTCTTCGCGACGCTGCACACCTCGGACGCCGCGCAGACGATCGACCGCGTCATCGACGTGTTCCCGGCCCACCAGCAGGCTCAGGTCCGCACCCAGCTGGCCAGCGCGCTCCAGGGCGTCGTCTGCCAGACGCTGGCCAAGCGGGCCGACGCCCACGGTCGCGCGGTCGCCACGGAGGTCCTCATCGCGACGCCAGCGATCCGCAACCTCATCCGTGAGGGCAAGACGCACCAGATCTACTCGGCCATGCAGGCCGGCGCCCAGCAGGGCATGCACACCATGGATCAGCACCTCGCCGACCTGGTCAAGACTGGCCGCATCTCCTACGAGACGGGCCTGGACAAGTGCCACCACATCGAGGACTTCAACCGGCTCACCGGCCGTGATCACGGCGGCACAGCGGGTGCAGGTCTGACCAAGGCCAGCATGGGCGGGAACTTCTTCGCGGAGGGGGCACACTGATGGCGGCGACGACGGCCAAGACATTCGAGTACGCGGTCCGGGACCGCGAGGGCAAGATCGTCAAGGGGCGCATCGAGGCACCGAGCCAGGCGGCGGTCGCCAACCGGCTCAAGACCTTGGGCATGGCGCCCATGTCCATCAACGAGGTGGGCACCGGCGGTCTCCAGAAGGAGATCTCGATCCCCGGCTTCGGGGACAAGATTACGCTCAAGGACCTGGCCATCATGGCCCGGCAGCTGTCGACCATGATCAACGCCGGCCTGTCGCTGCTCCGGTCATTGACGATCCTTGCCGAGCAGACGGAGAGCAAGCCGCTGGCCAAGCGACTCGCCGCGGTGCGCAGCGACGTCGAGGTCGGTGTCTCCTTCTCGGCTGCCCTCAGCAAGCATGCGGACGTCTTCCCGCCCCTGATGATCAACATGGTCAAGGCCGGCGAGGTCGGCGGCTTCCTGGACGGCGTTCTGATTTCGGTCGCCGAGAACTACGAGGCCGAAGTCAAGCTCCGTGGAAAGGTGAAGTCGGCGATGACCTATCCGGTCGTCGTCTTCTTCATCGCCATTCTCGCGGTGGTCGGAATGCTGTTGTTCATTGTCCCCGTGTTCGCGGGCATGTTTGCCAGCCTCGGTGGCGAGCTCCCGGCACCGACGCGCATTCTCGTCGCATTGTCAGGTTTGCTGAAGATCGTGGCGATCCCGCTCGTCATCGGCATTGTCGTCTTCAGCGCGTGGTGGAGCAGGCACAAGAACGATCGTGCGGTGCGCGAGCGCCTCGACCCCATCAAGCTCAAGGTGCCGGTGTTCGGCAACCTGTTCCGCAAGATCGCCGTCAGCCGGTTCACGCGCAACTTCGGCACCATGATCCATGCCGGTGTGCCGATCCTGCAGGCGCTCGACATCGTCGGGGAGACGAGCGGCAACCTCGTGATCGAGCGTGCCGCGAAGGCCGTGCAGGAGTCCGTCCGCTCCGGCCACTCGCTGAGCGGGCCGCTGTCGCTGCACCCCGTCTTCCCGCCGATGGTGGTGCAGATGATGGCCGTCGGTGAGGACACGGGTGCGCTCGACACGATGCTCGAGAAGATCGCCGAGTTCTACGACCAGGAGGTCGAGTCGACCACAGAGCAGCTCACCTCGCTGATCGAGCCGCTGATGATCGTCGTCCTGGGATCGCTCATCGGTTCGATGATCATCGCCCTGTACATGCCGATCTTCTCCGTCTTCAACCTCATCAACTGAGGGCCGGACGATGACAGGACGCCGGGGTTCAGAACCGGAAGAGGGCTTCTCGCTCGTCGAGCTGCTGATCGTCATCATCATCATCGGCATTCTTGCGGCAATCGCCATCCCCGCTTTTATCTCGCAGCGGCAGAAGGCGACGGACGCGAGCATCAAGTCCGACCTGCGGACGATCGCGACGGCCATCGAGGCGCAACGCACCTCCGACGGCGAGCTCCCCCTGACGTTGGACAAGATCGCCGCGGACGCTGTCACGAGTCCGGGAAACACGTTCGACGTCGTGATCACGGGGACGCAGTACTGCGTCGAGGGAGACCATCCCGCCGGCGTCGGTCCGTCCCACACCTGGGTGTACGACACGGCAGCCGGTGGCATGTCCAAGACCGAGGGAGCCGCGTGCTCCGGGACGCCGGCGTTCTCGATCTCCTAGCACGTCGGACGCGCATTCTTCTTGCTCGTCACCCACGGCCCGGACGCGAATCTTGCGCGTCTGGGCCGTTTGGGTGAATCGGGAAACTCACTTCCCAACGCACTCAAGTCGCCGGGTCAGATGCCGAAAACCTGTCTGTGCCCGACGCTTCGGCGGAGGGCAACCTGCCGACCATTAACCACGAATCTGAAATGGGGACGAGCACATGATCGCTCGCGTTCGCAAGTCCATCGACGAGAAGGACCAGGGCTTCACGCTCATCGAGCTCCTCGTCGTCATCATCATCATCGGCATCCTCGCCGCCATCGCCATCCCGGTGTTCCTGAACCAGCGCAAGAAGGCGGTCGACGCGTCGATCAAGTCCGACCTGCGCACGGTCGCCAACGAGATGGAGACGGTCTACACGGACGCTCAGGCGTACTACGCCGTCTCCAGCGCGGGCAGCGTCGCGTCCATCGCGTCGACGCCGACCGCTACGACCGTCCAGCTGTCGATCGGCAACGAGGTCACCGGCACGGTCACCGGCGAGGCCTACTGCCTGGTCGGCTCGGCCACCAAGGGGCCGCCCCCGCCCCCCCCCCCCGCGTCTCACAATTCCAGCGCGCGGCTCCCGGCCCCGGCCGGGAGATGCAGCACCTCCTCGGGGTCAGGGACGGCAGTCAGCCGACCCCGACCCCGTTGCCGAACCACGAGGGGACAGACCATGCAGGGTGCGACCAAGCGAGGGTCCGACTCGGGCCTGACGCTGATCGAGGTCGTCGTCGCACTGACCCTCCTCGGTGTGGTCGCCGCAGCCGCGTTGACGTTCTTCTTCCGCGGCATGCAGAGCGCCTCCCACCTTCAGAGCTCCCAGTCCGCCGTCGCGGTGGCCACGCAGGCGATGGAGAAGGCGCACTCGATCACCCCCAAGGTCGTCGACGTCCCGACGTCGACCAGCGGTCTCATCTACGGCCGGCCCCAGACGGCAGTCGTTGCGAGCTTCACCGCACACGCCGCTGACATGACGCAGACGAATCCCGCGTGGGACCCTTCCGCCACGGCCCGGCCGGGCGGACCGACCATCCCGCTCAGCTACGACACGGTCGTCTCGAAGAAGACGTACACGGTCACGACGCTGATCGGCACGTGCTTCCGTCCCGCAACTGCGAGCACGTCGGACCAGAACTGCACGAAGGCCGACCCCGGTGCCTCCGCGAAGATGTTCCGCGTCACCATCGTGGTCAACTGGGCACCGGGCAAGTCCGACGAGTGCGGCGGCTCGGACTGCGAGTACACGCTGACCTCGCTCGTCGACCCGACCGTGGACGCCAACTGGAACCTCACGGCCAAGCCCGTCGCGTACGACGACGTCACCTCGACGGTGACCGGCGCCGCTGGTGACGTGTCGAACACGCTGGCCAACGACATTTACGGCTTCGTGCCGCCAGGCGTGAACCCCACGACCATCACCCTTGCCCCCGCCCAGGGAACGGCCCAGGCCGTCACGAGCGGTTCCGAGATCGGGCGCATCAAGTACACGCCGCCGACCGCGGCTTCCGGCATCTACTCGCTGAAGTACCGCATCAAGGACGGCGCGGGTCGCACGTCGAACGAGGCGACGATGGTCATCAACGTGCTGCCGTCGGCCGCCAACGGGAGCCAGACGCTCGAGACGGGCACCACGGGTACGTGGGCCCTTCCGGCCGTGGGGACCGGACTCAAGGCCACGATCACGGGCGGGACGGCGGGCAGCGCAGCGACCATCAGCGGCAACACGAACCTGGTCTTCGTCGCCCCGAGCACCGCCGGTACCAAGACGGTGACCTACACGGTGAAGGACACGAGCGGCCTGGTCAGCGCGGTCGCCACGATCACCATCAGCGTCGTCGTCCCGACACCGCCGTCCACGACCGCCCTGACCATCCCAGTGAACGCCACGACGGTCGCCACCACCACCGACCTGAACATCCTCGGCCTGCTCGGGCTCAGCCCGAAGGCCTCGTACTCGCTGGCCGTCGCCACCTCGGTGTCACCGAGCAACGGCGGGACGCCGACGCTCTCTGCACCCAAGACCGAGATCAACTGGGTCCAGTCGTCCTCACAGGTGAACCAGGTGGGCGTCTTCACCTTCAACTACACGGTGGCCAAGGGCGCCAGCGCGCCGTCGGCCCAGAAGACGGTCACCGTCCAGATCAAGCCGGTCGCCACCAACTTCACGTCGGCGACGACGTTCGGTCCCAACGACAACAAGCTGGTGCCGCAACCGACCGGGGCAACGGGGAACATCCCGAACGTCGCGTTCAGCGGCGTGACTTTCAACGTCGTCACGCAGCCGACCTGCTCTCTGGGCACGAACGCCGCGATCAGTACCGCCCCGACGGTGACCGGAGGTACGACCGGTCTGACGTTCAAGTCCGTGAAATGGACCAAGGGGAGCACGACCGGAACGTGCACGTTCACCTACTCGATCACCTGGGCGGGAACCGGCGGGCCGCTGACCTCGACCACGATGACCGCGACGGTGCCGGTGAAGCAGTCATGAGCCGTTACTGGGCGGCGCGCCGACGCCGCGACGACAGGGCCGACGACTCCGGCCTGACGCTGGTCGAGCTCATCGTCTCGATGGGCATCTTCACCGTGCTGCTGTCGATGTTCATGGCGGGTGTCGTGATCATGACCCGCGACACGACGCGCGCCGTGGGGGTGTCGAACGCGGGAGATTCCACCCGCAAGGTCTTCCAGCGGCTGGACAAGGAGATCCGGTACGCGTCGAGCATCAACCGCCCAGGTGTCGGCGCCACGCCGGGGACCTACTACGTCGAGTACATCCAGACGGCGGTCGACGCTGGCCTGAAGCCGAAGTGCACGCAGTGGCGATACACCGCGTCCACGCACAAGCTCGAGGTGCGGACCTGGCGCGTGACGCCCGCCGTGGCGACGGCCTGGCACCTGGAGGCGACGAACGTCCGGAACGACCTGGCGGTCGCCTCGAGCCTCCCGTTCCAGTTCAGCCCCGCGGACTCGATCTCCCTGCGCCAGCAGCTGCGCGTGTACCTGACGGTCGGGTCCGGGACCAAGCCCGGAGCCGAGCTCGACTCGGTCTTCGTCGCGCGGAACTCCTCGGCCAGCTCGCCCTCCAACCCTGACGCCGTCGCCCCGTTCGGGTTGAGCGACACCCCTGTGTGCCCCGGTCCTGGGAGGCCATGATGTTGTCCCCTCGCACCCTCCTCGTCGCGCTGCGGCGCCGGACCGATCCGAGCGCACCCGCGGACGAAGGCGTCGCGCTGCTCACGGTAATCATGCTCATCATGGTCATGGGCGCCCTGAGCGTCCTGCTCCTCGGCGTCGTCGTCGCCCAGGTGAAGCCGACGATGTTCGCGGACAAGAACTCGCGGACGGTGTTCGCGGCCGAGGCGGGGATCGATGCCGCGCTGAGCCAGATGCGCTCGGCGAACGGCGCTCCGGACATCAACGGCAAGATCTACGGCGATTCGAAGAAGCTGCCGTGCACCGTCCAGGGGCCGGTCGACGGTGCCTCGACGTCCCTGACCTACAAGGTGACCGTCAGCTACTTCGACCAGGACCCCACCGGCAAGGACGCGGCGTGGCGCACCGCGAACCAGCTGACCTGCACCACGGGCGTGCTGATCGCGCCGAGCTTCGCCGTGCTCTCGTCGGAAGGCTTGGACGCCGGAGTCGCCGGGCTCGCGTCGGACGCCGGTGACCGGCTCCTCGAGACCATGTACACCTTCCAGGTCACGCACAACAACATCGAGGGCGGCACGATCTACGCCTTCGGCGACAAGCACTGCCTGCAGGCGACCGGCCAGGTCACCGGATCCAAAGTGACCTACGTCGACGGAGCTCAGTGCGGTGCCGACGACCCTCGCCAGCTGTGGACCTACGGCAAGGACTACGCGATCCACCTCTCCGTCACCGACCTGACCGGGACCCCGCTGTGCCTGACCGGCAACTCGAGCACCGGCGGCAACATCGAGGTCACGCTCACGGCCTGCACCGCCGGCAACACGAGCCAGATGTTCAGCTGGCAGGGTGGCGCGCAGTGGAACGGCGAGAACAGCGCCAAGACCGACTACTCGAACCTCTGCCTGAGCGCCGGTGCGGTCTACACGGACGCACTGCTCATCGGAAAGACCCTTCGGTACGGCAGCTGCCTCGCGGGCAACATCGCGTCCGGCTCCTTCGACCCGGACCCCCGGGTCGGTGCCGGCGCGGCCAGCAAGGCGACGAACCAGATCGTCAACTCCCTCGAGTTCGGCCGATGCATGGACGTCACTGGTGAAGACATCACGCAGTCGTTCATGATCGACTACCCGTGCAAGCAGGATCCCAGCGGCGGCAGCAAGCTCAAGTGGAACCACAAGTGGAGCTACTCGGAGCCGTTGAGCAACCTCGGATCGCTCGGGCCGCAGCAGATCACGGTGAAGAACGGCGGCAGCAGTGGTGTCTCCGGCGCCACCTACTGCCTCAAGGCGCCGTCGGCAACGGCGAGCCCCGCGTATGTCACGATGGTCACGCCGTGCGACGCGTCGGCTAACGACCAGAAGTGGATCCGGAACGCCGCGATGTCGACGTACGCGCTCAGCTGGACGTTCACAGACGTCTCCGGGACCAAGTGCATCACGCTCGGCGACAAGCTGGACGCCTCGTGGTCGAAGCTCCTCCTCGGGGCGTGCACGGGTGGTCCCGAGCAGAAGTGGAACGCGCCTACCGTGGACAAGGAAGCCGGCGTGAGCGACTACAGGGAGCTGAACAACTGAGCACCGTGCCCGACGCGACGATCACCGTCGTCGTCGCCGTGCTCTGCGGCGTCGTCGGCCTGCTCGTCGGTTCGTTCCTCAATGTCGTCGTCTGGCGTGTTCCGCGCGGCGAGTCGATCGTCTCGCCGCCGAGTGCATGTCCGCGATGCGGTGCCCGAATCAAGCCCTACGACAACATCCCGGTGGTCTCGTGGCTCATGCTGCGTGGTCGCTGCCGGAACTGCCACGAGCCGATTTCGGCGCGATACCCCCTCGTCGAGGCGGGGACAGGGGCGTTCTTCGTCGGGGTCGCCTGGTGGGCCGGGCCTTCGGCCGTGCTCCCTGCGTTCCTCTATCTCGCGGCGATCTCGGTCGCCCTGGCGCTGATCGACCTGGACACCCGTCGCCTCCCGAATGCGATCGTTCTGCCGGCATATCCCGTCGCACTCGTCCTGCTCGCCGTGGCGAGCTGGGCGCAGGACGACTGGACGGCCCTCGGTCGGGGCGCGGTCGGGGGCGCGGCCCTGTACGCGTTCTACTTCGCCCTCATGGTGCTGCGACCCGGGGGGATGGGATTCGGCGACGTCAAGCTCGCTGGAGTTCTCGGCCTCTATCTCGGCTGGCTGGGTTGGTCGTCCGTGGTCGTGGGAGCCTTCGGTGCATTTCTGATCGGCGGGATCGTCTCGATCGGCCTTCTGCTGGCTCGCCGAGCTGGCCGCAAGTCGGCGATCCCTTTTGGCCCCTTCATGCTGGTCGGCGCCTGGATCGGCATCTTCGCCGGGGAGGCCATCGGCTCGGGGTACCTCTCGCTCCTGGGCTGAATCTCGTGCGATCCGAGAACGACGAATTGCTCAAGTAGGCGACGCGCGCACCCGATACGGATGAAAGCACAGCAGTGCTTACCGGAAGGGGTAGAGCGTGGCTAAGACGCGGGTCATCGGGCTCGACATAGGCACGACCGCCGTTCGCGCGGCACAGCTGGAGTTCGGCAACGGCGGTCCGGGAGGCAAGGGTCAGCCCAGCCTCGTCCGGTACGGCGAGGTCCCCCTCCCGCTCGGTGCTGTCCGCGACGGAGAGGTCGCCGACCAGGCAACCGTCACGCAGGCGCTCAAGCAGCTGTGGGCGACGTACAAGTTCGACTCCAAGGACGTCGTCATCGGTGTGGGGAACCAGCGCGTCGTCGTCCGTGACCTGACCCTGCCGTACATGCCGCTCGCTCAACTGCGCTCGTCGCTGCCGTTCCAGGTGCAGGAGCTCCTGCCGATGGCCGCCGACGAGGCACTGCTCGACTTCTATCCGACGGGCGAGGGAGTGTCCGAGCAGGGCCGCGTCGTGCACGGGTTGCTCGTCGCCGCCGTACGCGACACCGTCACGGCCAATGTCCTGGCGGTCGAGTCCGCCGGGCTCCGGCCGACGATGGTCGACCTGAACGCCTTCGCCCTCCTTCGCGGTGTGGCTCGTGGCGAGCTCGCGCAGCGAACCGTTGCGCTGGTGGACATCGGTGCTCGGGTCACGGACGTGACGATCGTCGCCCAGGGCGTGCCGCAGTTCGTCCGGACGCTGCCCAATGGGGGCCAAGACGCGACCGACACGATCGCCCGCGGGATGAACATCTCTGGGACCGATGCTGAGACGCTCAAGCGTCAGATCGGCGTCGGCTTCGCCGTCGGTCCCGAGCTCCAGGATGCCAGCGACGCTCTCGCGACCGTCACGCGCACCCTCGTCGAGGCCGTGCGCAACACCTTCGTCTACTACTCGACCAACAACCCCGGTGCCGGCATCGACGTCGTCGTGCTGACCGGCGGAGGGTCGCACCTTCCCGGACTCGGGCAGTACCTCTCGAGCGCGAGCCGGCTCCCTGTCACCCTCGGCGACCCGCTGTCCACCATCAACGTCGCACGCACGGCGGGGGGCCGTGAGGCGTTCGCCGGTCGTGAGTCGCTCATGGCGTTGCCGGTGGGCCTGGCCTACGGAGTTGCAGCATGAGCATCACCCTGACCAAGGCACCTGCTCGCCAGGCGAGCGCCGCCTCGTTCGGTGCCCCCGGTCTTCCGCAGGTCAACCTCCTCCCGCCCGAGGTCCGGGCTGCCCGGGGCCTCGTGCACGTCAAGCGGTGGCTCGCCGTCGGCTTTGCCATCGTGCTCGTCGTCATCGGCCTCGTCTACGCGTTCGCACTGCTCCAGCGGTCGGCCGCTGAGAAGGACCTGGAGAAGACCCAGGCCACCACGGCGAGCCTCCAGGCGGAGACGAGCAAGTACGCCGAGGTGCCGCAGGTGCTGGGCGACCTCAAGCGCATCAACGACGCCCGCGCGATCGGCACGTCGACCGAGATCCAGTGGAAGCCCTACATCGACGCGATCACGGCGACGCTCCCGGCCAACGTGAGCATCGACGCCTTCTCTGTGACGTCGGCGACCCCCTGGACCCCGCAGTCGACGCTGCAGGATCCTCTCGTCGTCCCGGGTACCGCGATGATCTCGTTCACGGCCCGAGCGACGGCGCTGCCGGACGACGCCGCGTGGCTGGACGCGCTCAACACCATCCCGAACGTCACCCAGGCATCCCTGGTCTCGGCCGAGGCGACGGTGGACACGGGCGACCCGTACTACGCCATCACCGCGAACGTCCAGGTCTCCGTCTCGGCCGTGGTCCCGCGCGCCCCGATTGCCACCCCGGAGGGCTGACCCATGACCCGATCCAAGAGCACTCCCTGGATCGCGGGGACCGTCATCGTCTCCCTGCTCCTCTTCGTCGCCTCCTGGTTCCTCGCGATCTCGCCCGTGGTTGCCGCGACGGACGAGGCGAAGTCGCTGTCCGAGGCGCAGAGCCAGCAGAACGAGGTCCTCCAGGCGAAGCTGGCACAGCTGAAGAAGCAGTCGCTCAAGCTCGATGTCTACAAGGCCCAGCTGGCGACGATGCAGGCGCAGATCCCGCCCGTGACGGCGATGGCTGACTTCCAGCGGCAGATCTCGGCCACGGCAGCGACCTACGGCGTCACCATCGTCTCGGTCGTCGTCGCGCCGTCGACCCAGGTCGTCCCGACGGCTCCGGCCGCGCCAGCCACGACGGACCCGGCGACCTCGACGGACGGATCGACGACGAGCACGGACGCCACCACCGAAGCCGCTGCCCCCGCCGCGCCGAGCGGACTCGAGGGCTTCTACCAGCTCCCGGTGACACTTGAGGTGATCGGCAACTTCGGAGCCGTTCAGGCGTTCCTGAACGACCTGCAGAGCGATGTCGGCCGGACCTTCCTGGTCAGCACGCTCTCCGGTACGGCGACCAAGGACGCCGAGGCGAACGCCGGGCACCCCGCGACGGTGGTCGGTGACCTGGATCTCGTCATCACCGGATCGGCCTTCGTCCTGACGTCGAACGCACCTGCGGCCCCCGTCGACCCCGATGCGGTGCCGCCGGCCCTGCCGGTCCCACCTGCCGACAAGAACCCGCTGGTGCCGATCGGCTAGAAGACTCCACAGCAGTTCACAGCGACGCCACGCCCCGTCCGGGCGTGGCGTCGCAGTGCGTCCATCGCCCGGATGGCGAGTCCGTCACGTGGCTCGACCGTGGGAGGATCCGTGGCATGTTGCGTTGGTTGACCTCCGGTGAGTCCCACGGCCCGGCGCTCGTCGGCATCCTCGAAGGGCTCCCCGCGGACGTCGAGGTGCAGAGCTCCGACATCCAGGAGGCGCTCGCGCGCCGCCGCCTCGGCTACGGTCGCGGGGCCCGGATGAAGTTCGAGCAGGACGCGGTGCGGCTGCTCGGAGGTGTCCGGCACGGCCGGACGCAGGGGGGCCCGGTCGCGATCGAGATCGGGAACACGGAGTGGCCCAAGTGGGTCGACGTCATGGCGTCGGACCCGGTGGACGACGCCGACGTCCTGAACCGCGCGCGCAACGCGCCCCTCACGCGGCCGCGGCCCGGCCACGCCGACCTGGTCGGCATGCGCAAGTACGGATTCGACGACGCGCGCCCGGTGCTCGAGCGCGCGAGCGCCCGCGAGACCGCCACGCGCGTGGCCCTCGGCACGGTGGCCGCCCGGTTCCTCGAGCAGTCGGCGGGCATCCGCCTCGTCTCGCACGTCGTGTCGATCGGTCCCGTCTCCGTCCCGGAGGGCGCCGACCTGCCCACGCCCGACGACCTGGTCGCGCTCGACGCCGACCCGGTGCGCTGCTTCGACGCCGCGTCGTCGGCCGCGATGGTCGAGGAGATCGACCAGTGCCACAAGGACGGCGACACCCTCGGCGGCGTTGTCGAGGTCCTGGTCTACGGGCTGCCGTCGGGCCTCGGGTCGTACGTCCACGCGGACCGCAAGCTCGACGGCCGGCTGGCGGCCGCGCTCATGGGCATCCAGGCCATCAAGGGCGTCGAAGTGGGTGACGGCTTCCGCACCGCGGCGCGCCGAGGCTCGCAGGCGCACGACGAGATCGAGCGCGACGCGTCCGGCGTCATCGTGCGGCGCACCAACCGCGCGGGCGGCATCGAGGGCGGGATGTCGAACGGCGAGACCCTGCGGGTCCGCGCCGCGATGAAGCCCATCTCGACGGTGCCGCGTGCTCTGGACACGGTCGACACCGCCACGGGGGAGGCGACCAAGGCGCAGCACCAGCGCTCGGACGTGTGCGCGGTGCCGCCCGCCGCGGTCGTGGCCGAGGCGATGGTCGCGCTCGTGATCGCCGACGCCCTCCTCGAGAAGACCGGCGGCGACTCTGTCGCCGAGGTCCGGCGCAACCTGGACGCGTACGTCGCCTCGATCCCGGACCTGCTCGCGTGAGCGCTGTGCCCGACGGTCCGCGGATCGTGCTCGTCGGCCCGCCGGGATCGGGGAAGTCGACCGTCGGCCTCGCCCTCGGCGAGCGCTGGCAGCTCGCCGTGCGGGACACCGACGCCGACGTCGAGACGGTGGCCGGCAAGCGGATCGCCGACATCTTCGTCGAGGACGGGGAGCCGCGGTTCCGGGAGCTGGAGACCGCCGCCGTCGCTGCGGCGCTCGCCGAGCACGAGGGCGTCCTCGCCCTGGGCGGGGGAGCGGTCCTCGACCCGCGCACGCAGGACGCGCTGGACGGCTACCGGTCGGGCGGGGGAGTCGTGGTGTTCCTGGACGTCTCGCTGGCGTTCGCGGCACCCCGGGTCGGCTTCAACACCTCTCGGCCGCTGCTCCTGGGCAATCCGCGCGCACAGTGGCAGGCCCTGATGGAGGCGCGCCGCCCGGTGTACGAGGCGGTGTCGACGTTGCACGTCCTGACCGACGGCCTGCGACCCGCCGACGTGGCGGAACGGATCGAGCTCCAGCTGGCCGACCTGCGTACCGGGCAGGCGCCCCAGGCGGACGAGGAGTCCTCATGACCGAGCCCGTGACCGTGCGGGTGCACGGCGACCAGCCCTACGACGTACTGATCGGGCACCACCTCCTCGGAGCCCTGCCGGGTCTGCTCGGCACCGGCGTGCGCCGCGTGCTCGTCGTGCACCCGGCGGCCCTCGCCGCGACCGCCGACGTCATCCGTGAGGAGCTGCTCACCCACGGGTACGAGGCCCTCATCGCCGAGGTGCCGGACGCGGAAGAGGCCAAGACCGCGCAGGTCGCGGCATTCCTGTGGCAGGTGCTGGGCCAGGCGGACTTCACGCGGACCGACGCGATCGTCGCGGTCGGTGGCGGGGCGACGACGGACCTCGGCGGCTTCGTGGCGGCGACGTGGCTGCGCGGCATCCGCGTCGTCCAGGTGCCGACGACGGTGCTCGCGATGGTCGATGCGGCCGTCGGCGGCAAGACGGGGATCAACACCGCCGAGGGCAAGAACCTCGTCGGCGCGTTCCACCCGCCGGTCGGCGTCCTGTGCGACCTCGCGGCGCTCGCATCGATGCCGAAGCACGACTTCGTCGCCGGACTCGCCGAGGTCGTCAAGTGCGGGTTCATCGCCGACCCCCGGATCCTCGAGCTGGTCGAGCAGAACGTCGACCTCCTGCAGGACCCGGCGGCCGCGGCCGCGTCGCCCGTGCTGCTCGAGCTGATCGAGCGGTCGGTGCAGGTGAAGGCGGACGTCGTCGGCGAGGACCTCAAGGAGGCCGGCCTGCGCGAGATCCTCAACTACGGCCACACCTTCGGGCACGCGGTCGAGCACGTCGAGCGGTTCCAGTGGCGCCACGGTGCCGCCGTCTCGGTCGGCATGGTGTTCGTCGCCGAGCTCGCGCGGCTGGCCGGGCGCCTGTCCGACGAGGTCGTCGACCGTCACCGTTCGGTCCTGACGTCGCTCGGGCTGCCCGTGTCCTACCGCGGCGACCGGTGGGAACAGCTGATGTCCGCCATGCGCCGCGACAAGAAGACCCGGGGCGACCTGCTTCGCTTCGTGGTGCTCGAGGACATCGGCAAGCCGGTCCGTCTCGAAGGCCCCGACCCCACCCTGCTCGCCGCGGCCTACGCCGAGGTGAGCGAGGGTGCGGCCCCGCCGTCGCGCCTCGTCTCGCTCTGACGCGCGCGTGGTGCCCGGGCGTCAGGCTCCCCGTCGCCTAGGCTTCGCGGCATGGCGCGTGTGCTGGTCCTGAACGGACCCAACCTCGGTCGGCTCGGCGTCCGAGAGCCGGAGATCTACGGCTCGGACTCCCACGCCGACCTGGTCGCTGCCGTCGAGCTCTGGGCGAAGGAGCTGGACCTGGAGGTCGAGGTTCGCCAGACCGACGACGAGTCCACGCTCGTCGGCTGGTTGCACGAGGCCGTCGACGCCCGGGCGCACGTGGTGCTCAACCCCGCCGCCTTCACGCACTACTCGTACGCGTTGCGCGACTCCGCCGCGCAGGTCACCACCGCGGGCCTCGTGCTCGTCGAGGTGCACCTGTCCAACCCGTACGCACGCGAGACCTTCCGGCACGTCTCGGTGATCGGTCCCGTCGCGACCGGGACGATCGCAGGCTTCGGCCCGCTCGGGTACCGGCTGGCGCTCGAGGCGGTCGCCGCCCGCCTCTGACGGGTCGTCGGGGTGCCTGCGAGCGCAGGATAGGATGGTCGGCGGTCTGCGACCGATCACGGGTGCGCGCCTCGCGGCGTGGGTGTCCGATCGGACCGCGGAGACAGCTCCCCATCACTCGACAGGAAAGCGACGATCGTGGCGACCACCAACGACCTGAAGAACGGCACCGTGCTGAAGATCGACGGCCAGCTGTGGACCGTCATCGAGTTCCAGCACGTCAAGCCCGGCAAGGGTGGCGCCTTCGTCCGCACCAAGCTGAAGAACGTCCTGTCCGGCAAGGTCGTCGACCGCACGTTCAACGCGGGCCTGAAGGTCGAGACGGCCAACGTCGACAAGCGCGACATGCAGTACCTGTACAAGGACGGCAGCGACTTCGTGTTCATGGACACGGACACGTACGACCAGATCAACATCCCCGAGGCCACGGTGGGCGACGTCGCCAACTTCCTCCTGGAGAGCCAGAGCGCGATGGTTGCGACGAACGAGGGTGCGCCCCTGTACGTCGAGCTCCCGCCGTCGGTCGTCCTCGAGGTCACGTACACCGAGCCGGGCCTGCAGGGCGACCGCTCCTCGGCCGGCACGAAGCCCGCCACGCTCGAGACCGGCTACGAGATCCAGGTGCCGCTGTTCCTCGAGGCGAACACGAAGGTCAAGGTGGACACCCGCGACGGGAGCTACCTCGGCCGTGTGAACGACTGAGGTGGGTGCTCGAACCAAGGCACGCAAGCGCGCGCTGGACGTCCTGTTCGAGGCGGACCAGCGGGGCGTCGATCCGGTGAGCCTGCTCGCGCAGCGCATCACCGAGCCCGGCACCGAGGCGTCCCTGCCGCAGTACTCCGTCGACCTCGTTGAGGGCGTGATCGCGGAGCAGGGCCGCATCGACGAGCTGCTGGCCACGCACGCGCACGGCTGGACCGTCGACCGGATGCCCGCCGTCGACCGCGCGCTGCTGCGGATCGGCACGTGGGAGATCCTCTACAACGACGACGTCCCGGACGCGGTCGCGGTCGACGAGGCCGTCGAGCTGGCCCGGTCGCTGTCCACCGACGAGTCACCGACGTTCGTCAACGGCCTGCTCGGCCGGATCGTCGACCTGAAGCCGACTCTGCTCGCCTGACGCACGCACGACGAAGGGCCGCCCGTGGTGGGCGGCCCTTCGTCGTACCGGTCAGACGCTGCGCTGGATCGCGGCGAGCGAACCCTCGCGGGGACCCTGCGTCGGGACCGCGCGCAGCGACCGCGGCTGGGGGACCACCGGGATGGTGCCCGTGGTGGGGCGCGGACCGCGGACGGGGAGCCCGGGGGCGGCGCGGCCGAGGAAGTTGCCCTGGACGCGCGTGACGCCCATCGCGATGAGAGCCGTGAGCTGGTCGGGCGTCTCGACGCCCTCGGCGACGACGTCGAGCCCGTGCGTCTGCGCGAGCGCGACGATCGCGCGCACCACGCCCTGACCGCGCTCGGTGGACATGTCGCGGACGAAGGACCGGTCGATCTTCAGCTGGTCGACGGGCAGCCGAGCGATCCGGGCCAGCGAGCTGTAGCCGGTGCCGAAGTCGTCGACGGCGATCTGGGCGCCGCGGGCGCGGAGCTCGGACAGGACGGGGACCGCGGACGTGGTGTGGACCAGCGCGCTCTCGGTGATCTCGAGCGTCAGGTGCTCCCAGAACGCGTCGCCCCAGGCCGTCTCGATCTGCGCGAGCGCGTCGGGCTCGGCGAGCTGGCGGGCCGCGATGTTCACGGCGACGGGCATCTGGAAGCGCTCGAGCGCCTGCCGGGCCTGGCTGAGCACCGACAGGCCGATCGGCACGATGAGGCCGGTCTCCTCGGCGAGGTCGAGCCAGTCGGCCGGCAGGATCAGGTGGCCGTGGTGGTCCCAGCGGGCGAGCGCCTCGACCTGGACGATCTCGAGGGTCTGGGCGTCGACGATCGGCTGGAAGTACGCCGTGAAGTGCCCGCCGGTGACGGCAGTCTCCAGGGCGGCGCGCTGCTGGCGCTCGGCCTCGACGCGGCGGCGCAGGACCCGGTCGAAGACCCGGAAGCCCGAGTGGGTGCGCTTGGCCTCGAGCATCGCCGTGTCGGCGTGCCGGACGAGCGCGTCGGCGTCGACGATGTCGCCGGGCAACCAGGTGGCCACGCCGACCGTGAGCCGCGCGGGGCGGCTGCCCACGGTGCGGTCGAGGAAGCCCTCGCGCAGCGACCGGGCCAGGGCGACCAGGTCGACGTCGGAGGGCGCACGGGACAGGACCACGACGAACTCGTCGCCACCGAACCGGCCGACGTAGGCCTCGCGGTCGGCCATGGCGGACCGAAGGTAGTCGGCGACCCGCACGAGGAGGGCGTCGCCGCTCGCGTGCCCGAGCGCGTCGTTCACGCGCTTGAAGCCGTCGAGGTCGCAGTAGATCAGGGAGACGCGGGTGCGCTCGACGTTGGCCTGGTCGAGCACGTCGCCCAGGTGACGCTCGACCGAGCGGCGGTTGGGCAGCCGGGTCAGGGAGTCCGCGAAAGCGGTCGAGTGCAGCCGCTCGGCGAGCTGGTAGCGCTCGGCGGCCGCGGAGACGATCTGGGCCAGGTCGATCATGAACGCGCGGGCCTGCGGCGCGTGGTCGACCTTCTCGGCGCTGAACAGCTCGGTGACGAAGCGGTCGCGCGCGATGGGTCGCAGCGAGCCCTCGATGCTCGGGTCGGCCAGGACCGTGCGGGCCTCGTCGCGCGCGGTGACCAGGAGGGTGTCGGCGTCCTTGACGAACCAGGCGGCGTTCGAGAGCCGGGCGACCGCGTCGCGCATGAGGTGCTGCAGCGCGGCACTGTCCTGGGCCTCGCGGATGCGGCTGAGCGCGACGACCTCGAGCGCGACGGCGAGCGGGATCGCCCAGAGCGCCGCGAAGATCCCGCCGAGCCCGCGGTCGGGCGTGAGGACCCCGGCGGTGAAGATCGCGAGCGACTCGGCGCCGGCGAGGACGAGCAGCGACCCGAACCGCGTGAGCCGCGTGCGGCCGACGGCGAGGACCACGTAGGTGATCACCACGATCGTCGGGACGAGAAGGAGCGCCTCGCTCAGACCGACCGGGTCGAGGTTCCCTGGGAGCAGGCTGTCGGGCACCCACCAGACCATCGCCCGGATCGCGAAGAGGCCGCCCGCGGCCCACACCCACGGTCCGACCGGCGGCCCACCGGCGATCGCCCGGGTCGCGGGGATCGCGATGAGGATGAAGGCCGCGACGAGCTGCGCGTGGAGGTACACCAGGACGTCCTGGAACGCGCCCGGTGGCGTCAGGGCGAAGAGCCCTCCCACGGCGAGGACCAGGGACATGTCGAGGGACCAGGCGAACGACCACGCCGCACTCGCGGGACGTTCCCCGCGCCACCAGACCCACTGCAGCACACAGAAGCCACCCACGACCCCCGCAGCGAGAAGCTGCAGGACGGTGACCCATGTCGGTACGGAAGCCAGCACGTTTGGGACATCGTCACCCGCAAGCCCCCGGATGACGTGGCATCCGGGTGATGGGCACAGGTTTTTCACTGGAGCACATGTTCATGCACTCGATCCGGTGGCTGCCATCATGTCCCCGTGACGACGGCTCCTGACCCGGCAGTGCGCTCGAGCGAGCTGCCGCGGCGCACCATCACCTCGTACGCGCTCGGCTCGGTGGCGACCGGCGGGTTCGGCACCTTGCCCGGGCTGGTGCTCGCGTACTACCTGACCGACACCCTCGGCGTCGCGGCCGGTCTGGCCGGCCTGGTGGTGACGGTCCCGAAGCTCTGGGACGTGATCATCGACCCGTTCATCGGCGCGCGGTCGGACACGTCGGCGGCGCGGCACGGGAGCCGGCGCAGCTTTCTTCTCACCGGGGCCCTGGCGCTCCCGCTGCTCTTCGCGGCGGTGTTCGCGACGCCGCAGGCACTGGAGGGCGCCGGTGCCGCGGTCTGGGTCGTCCTGGCTTTCGTCGCCGCGGCCACCGCGTTCTCGATCTTCCAGGTGCCGTACATCGCGCTGCCCGCCGAGATCGCCCCGGACTACGCCTCGCGCACCCGGCTCCTGGCCCCCCGGATCGCCGTCCTCGCGGTCGCGATCCTCGCGTTCGGGGCCGGCGGACCCCTCGTGCGGGACGCGGCGGGCGGCGGGCGCGCCGGCTACGTCGTGATGGGTCTGGTCGGCGGCGTCACCATCGGGCTCGGCATGCTGGCCGCCTGGTGGGGAGCGCCGCGCAAGGCACAGGTCGCCGCCGAGACGCCCGTCTCGGTCCGTCCGCACGCGCGGGGTGACGCGCTGCGGCTCGGCCTGGCGGCCCTGCGGGAGATCCCGGCGTTCCGTCGCCTGCTCGGCGCCTTCCTGCTGCAGGCGCTCGCCACCGGCGCGATGCTGGCCGGCGCGCAGTACGTCGCCACCTACACGCTGGGCGACGAGAACGCCGTGACGTTCCTGTTCGTCGCGCTCGTCGCGCCGGCCTTGCTGGTCATGCCGGTGGGGACGAGGCTGGCCCGGCGGTTCGGCAAGCGGCGGTCGTACGTCGGTGCCTCCGTCCTGTTCAGCCTGGCGGCGCTCTCGCTGGTCCCGATGCGGTGGGCGCCCGGCGGGTGGGTGTACGCGTCGGTGGCGCTGGCCGGTGTCGCGTACGCGGGGATGCAGCTCTACCCGCTCGCGATGCTGCCCGACGTGGTCGCCGTGGACGCGAGGGACCGCGGCGAGGACCGCGCCGGCGTGCTCGGCGGCGTGTGGACGGCGGGGGAGACGGCCGGGCTGGCACTCGGTCCCACGCTCGTGCTCGGCATGCTGGCCCTCACGGGCTTCGTCTCCAAGACGGCCGACGAGACCGTCGCGCAGCCCGGGTCGGCACTCACCGGGATCTCGCTCGCGTTCTCGCTGCTTCCGGCCGCGCTGGCGCTGCTGAGCCTGCTGCCGCTGTCCCGCTACCCGTTGTCGGCGGACGTCGTCGACCGCACCACCCCGCAGGAGGTCCACCCGTGAACCGTCGAACCGGCCGCCCGTCGGACGAGGTCCTGGCCGACCTGGCGTCGTGGCGTGCGGGCGACCCACCGACCCACGGCGGACGGATCCTGTCCTACGTCTACGACCCCGGACGTCCGGACCTCGACGAGGTCGCCGCCGAGGCCGTCCGCATGTTCCTGCCGGTCAACGGCCTGGACCCGACCACGTTCACGTCGGTGGCCGCGCTCGAGAGCCGCATCGTCGCGTTCGCCCGGGACGTCCTGCACGGCGACGACGGCACCGTCGGGTCGGTCACGTCGGGCGGCACCGAGTCCTGCATGCTCGCGGTCAAGTCCGCCCGGGACCTGTGGCGCGCGACGAACGGTGCGCAGGCGCGGCCGACGCTGGTCCTGCCGACCACGGCCCACCCCGCGTTCCACAAGGCCGCGGCGTACCTCGACCTCGACGTCCTCGCGGTCCCCGTCGACCCGGCGACCGGCGCACCGGCTGCCGCGGACGTGCTCGCGCGGGTCGACGAGCGGACCGCGCTGGTCGTGGTCAGCGCGCCGAGCTACCCCTTCGGCGTGATCGACCCCGTCGCCGAGGTCGCGGGCGCCGCGGGCGTCCCCGTGCACGTCGACGCGTGCATCGGTGGCTGGGTCCTGCCGTGGTGGGGCGGGATCGAGGAGCCGTGGGACCTGACGGTCCCCGGCGTCACCTCGATCTCGGCGGACCTGCACAAGTTCGGCTTCGCCCCCAAAGGCGCGTCGGTCGTGCTCTACCGCTCGCGCGAGCAGCACCGCGCCCAGTACTTCGCGACGACGGCCTGGCCGGGCTACCCGGTGGTGAACCCGACGATGCTCGGGTCGCGGGGCGTCGGGTCGATGGCGGCCGCGTGGGCGGTCCTGCAGGTGCTCGGCACGGACGGTCTCGGCGAGCTCGTCGCGGCAACCCGGTCGGCCACCGATGTGCTGGTCGCGGCGGTGGCGGGGATCGACGGGCTTCGCGTCGTCGGCGACCCGACCGGCCCGCTGGTCGCGGTCGCCACCGACGAGACGGCAGACGCGGGCGACCGGGTGGACCCGTTCCTGCTGATCGACGCGGTCCGCCGCCGGGGGTTCCTGCTGCAGGCCCAGCCGGCGATGGTCCAGCCGGACGGGTCGGTGCTGCCGCGCACCGCGCACCTGACCGTGACGCCCGTGACGCAGCGCGTCGTCGAGGAGCTCGTCGCGGCCCTGGTCGCGGCGGCCGACGAGGTCCGGGGGCGTGCGCCCGCCGCGCCGGACCCGTCCTTGGCGGCCACCGTCCTGAGCGAGGGCCTTCCCGACGACCTCGCCGTCGTCATGGCGACGCTCGAGGCGCTGCCCGCCGAGCTGGTGCGGCCGCTGCTCGTGGAGGTGCTCGCCGCCACAGTCGACCCGGCTCAGGAGGGACGTTCCGGGCGGTAGGGTGAGTCGTCGACAGACATTCCTTTAAGACCCGTCCTGTGAGGCGGGGAAGGAGCTGCTGCATGAGCCCTGCTGTGCCTTCCGAGAAGGACACGACCACCCCCGACGACGACGCGGGCAACGTGGTCCTCGGCGCACCGGAGATCGCCCGGGCGCTGACGCGCATCGCGCACGAGATCCTCGAACGCAACAAGGGTGGCTCCGACGTCATCCTGCTCGGCATCCCCACCCGCGGCCTGCCGCTCGCGCGCCGTCTGGCCGAGCGCCTGGAGGCGGTGGAGCCCGGCCTCGACGCCTCCCGCCTGGTCGGCAGCCTCGACGTCACGATGTACCGGGACGACCTCGCGCACCACCCGACCCGGACCATCGGCGAGACCGACATCCCGGGCGGCGGGCTGGACGGCAAGGTCGTGGTCCTCGTCGACGACGTCCTCTACTCCGGCCGCACCATCCGCGCGGCCCTCGACGCGATCAGCGACCTCGGTCGCCCGCGTGCGGTCCAGCTGGCGGCGCTCGTCGACCGCGGCCACCGCGAGCTGCCGATCCGCGCGGACTACGTCGGCAAGAACCTGCCGACCTCCACCACCGAACGGGTGCGTGTCCTGCTGCAGGAGAGCGACGGCCGCGACGCCGTGCTCATCGAAGGAGGGGTGCGATGAAGCACCTGCTGTCCACGGCCGACCTGAGCCTCGCCGACGCCGTCCGGATCCTCGACACCGCCGGCTCGATGGCCGCGACGCAGGGCCGGGAGATCAAGAAGCTGCCCACCCTGCGCGGCCGCACCGTGGTGAACCTCTTCTTCGAGGACTCCACCCGCACACGCATCTCGTTCGAGACCGCCGCCAAGCGCCTCTCGGCCGACGTCATCAACTTCTCGGCCAAGGGGTCGAGCGTCTCCAAGGGCGAGTCCCTCAAGGACACCGCGCTGACGCTGCAGGCCATGGGCGCCGACGCGGTCGTGATCCGGCACCACGCGTCGGGCGCGCCGCACACGCTCGCCACCAGCGGGTGGACGAACGGCGCCGTCATCAACGCCGGCGACGGGATGCACCAGCACCCGACGCAGGCGCTGCTCGACGCCTACACGCTGCGCCGCCACCTGATGGGCCCGGGCGACGTCACGGGCCGGGACCTGGCCGGGCTGCGCGTCGCGATCGTGGGCGACGTGCTGCACAGCCGGGTGGCGCGGTCGAACGTCCAGCTCCTGCACACGCTCGGAGCCGAGGTCACGCTCGTGGCCCCGCCGACGCTGGTGCCGGTGGGGGTCGAGGCGTGGCCCGCCAAGGTCTCGTACCACCTCGACGAGGTCATCGCCGACGACAAGCCCGACGCCGTGATGATGCTGCGCGTCCAGCGCGAGCGGATGTCGAGCGCGGGCGGCGGCTTCTTCCCGAGCCCGCTGGAGTACACCCGGCGGTACGGGCTCGACGCCCGCCGGCTCGACGCGCTGTCCGACCACGCGATCGTCCTGCACCCCGGTCCGATGAACCGCGGCCTGGAGATCTCCGCCGACGCGGCCGACTCGCCGCGCGCGGTGATCGTGGAGCAGGTGGCCAACGGCGTCGCGGTGCGGATGGCCGTCCTTTACCTCCTGCTGGCGGGTGGCGACACCACCCCCACGCGCACGACGAACGACGAAGCGAAGGTGAACGCGTGAGGACCTACCTGCTGCGTGACGTCAGCCCCCTGGGCGACGGCACGACCGACGTGCTGCTCGCCGACGGGGTCATCGCCGCGATCGGCGCGGACGCCGAGGCGCAGGCGGGTGACAACCCGGTGATCATCGACGGCAGCGGCCTGGTCCTCCTGCCCGGCCTGGTCGACCTGCACACGCACCTGCGCGAGCCCGGCCGAGAGGACGCCGAGACCGTCCGCAGCGGCACGCGAGCCGCCGCGATGGGCGGCTTCACGGCCGTGCACGCGATGGCCAACACCTCCCCGACGCAGGACACCGCGGGGGTCGTCGAGCAGGTCTGGCGGCTCGGCCGCGACGCCGGCTGGGTCGACGTGCGCCCGGTCGGCGCGGTGACGGTCGGCCTCGACGGCGAGCGCCTGGCCGAGCTGGGCGCCATGGCGGAGTCGGCGGCGCAGGTCCGGGTGTTCTCCGACGACGGCAAGTGCGTGCACGACCCCGTCCTGATGCGCCGCGCGCTGGAGTACGTCAAGGCGTTCGACGGTGTCATCGCGCAGCATGCGCAGGAGCCGCGGCTGACCGAGGGTGCCCAGATGCACGAGGGCGTCGTGTCCGCCGAGCTCGGGCTGCCGGGCTGGCCCGCGGTGGCGGAGGAGGCGATCATCGCCCGCGACGTGCTGCTCGCCGAGCACGTCGGGTCGCGGCTGCACGTGTGCCACCTGTCCACCGCCGGGTCCGTCGAGATCATCCGCTGGGCCAAGTCGCGGGGGATCGACGTGACCGCCGAGGTCACGCCGCACCACCTGATCCTCACGGACGAGCTCGCCCGCGGCTACGACCCGGTGTTCAAGGTCAACCCGCCGCTGCGGACGCAGCGGGACGTCGAGGCGGTCCGCGAGGGTCTCGCCGACGGCACGATCGACATCGTCGCCACCGACCACGCGCCCCACACGCGCGAGGACAAGGACTGCGAGTGGGGTGCGGCCGCGTTCGGCATGACCGGCCTCGAGACCGCGCTCTCGGTCGTGCAGGAGACGATGGTCGACACCGGCCGCCTGACCTGGGCGGACGTCGCGCGCGTGATGTCGACGACGCCCGCGCAGATCGGCCGCGTCAGCGACCACGGCCGCCCGATCGCGGTGGGGGAGCCCGCCAACCTCGTCCTGGTCGACCCGGGCATCCGCCGGATCGTCGTGCCGGAGGAGCAGGCGACGAAGAGCACGAACTCGCCGTTCCGCGGCCGGGAGCTGTCCGGCTGCGTCATCGCGACGTGGCTGCGCGGCCGCGCGACCGTGATGGACGGGTCGGCGTGCGACGAGTCGGTGGTGGTGAGCTCTTGAGGAATGCGACCCTCGCGGTGATCATCCTGATCGGGATGGTCATCGTCGCCCTCCTGATCATGCGCGCCGGGTGGAACGCGCGAGCCCGGAGGACCGCCGAGTTCGTCCCCACGCTCCCGGTCGCCCCGGTGTCGCTGGGCAGGTCCCTGTTCGGACCGGTCGCGATGACCTACGTCTCGACGACGCGCGCGGGCGACTGGCTCGAACGGATCACCGCGAACGGCCTCGGGGTGCGCAGCCGCGCGCAGGTCGAGGTGTTCGACGCCGGGGTCCAGATCGTTCGTACAGGTGCGCCCGACCTGTTCGTACCGACCTCGGCGCTCCGCGACGTCACCGTCGGCCCGGGCATCGCCGGCAAAGTCGTGGGCGGCGACGGCATCGTCGTGCTCACCTGGCAGGCCACCCCCGACGACCCCCGCGGCGTGGACACCGGTCTGCGCCCCCGCCACACGTCCGACCGCGAACCGCTCGTCGACGCGATCGCCCCGCTCATTCGTCTGACCCCGGGCGCCCCGGCCCCCGCGCAGGAGGAGAACTCATGACCACAGCCGTGCTCGTGCTCGAGGACGGCCGGACCTTCACCGGCCGCACCTACGGCGCAGAAGGCTCGACCCTCGGCGAGATCGTCTTCAACACCGGGATGACCGGGTACCAGGAGACGCTCACCGACCCGTCGTACCACCGGCAGATCGTCGTCATGACGGCGCCGCACATCGGCAACACCGGCGTGAACGACGAGGACGCGGAGTCCGCCCGGATCTGGGTGGCCGGGTACGTGGTGCGCGACCCCGCCCGCCGGGCGTCGAACTGGCGCTCCGTGCGCACGCTCGACGACGACCTGGTGGCCCAGGGCATCGTCGGCATCAGCGAGATCGACACCCGCGCCCTGACGCGCCACCTGCGCGAGCGCGGGGTGATGCGGGCGGGGATCTTCTCCGGCGCGGCACTCACCGGCGCGGACGGCGACCGCCGCCCCGACGACGAGCTCCTCGAGGAGGTGCGCAGCGCGCCCGCGATGGCCGGCGCCGACCTGGCCGGGGAGGTCTCGACGGACGTCGCGTACGTGGTCGAGGCGCTCGGCCCCGACGGTGAACCGCTCGAGACGCCCGTCGCCACGGTCGCGGCCGTCGACCTGGGCATCAAGGCGATGACCCCGCAGCGGCTCGCCGAGCGCGGCATCCGGGTGCACGTGCTCCCGTCGAGCGCGACGTATGCCGACGTCGTCGCCACCGAGCCGGACGGCGTCTTCTTCTCGAACGGTCCGGGCGACCCCGGTGCGGCCACGCACGAGGTCGAGCTGCTGCGCGAGGTGCTCGACAACAGGATCCCGTTCTTCGGCATCTGCTACGGCAACCAGATCCTCGGCCGGGCGCTCGGATACGGCACCTACAAGCTGGGCTACGGCCACCGCGGCGTGAACCAGCCGGTCATGGACCGCCTCACCGGCAAGGTCGAGATCACGGCGCACAACCACGGGTTCGCCGTGGACGCCCCGCTCGACGGCGAGTCCGTCGCGCCGCACGACGGCGGCCGCTACGGCCGGGTCGTGGTCAGCCACGTCGACCTGAACGACGACGTCGTCGAGGGCCTTCGGGCGCTCGACCTGCCCGCGTTCTCGGTGCAGTACCACCCGGAGGCCGCGGCCGGTCCGCACGACGCCGCCTACCTCTTCGACCGCTTCCTCGAACTCATGACCAACGAGAAGGGTGCCGCCTGATGCCCCGGCGCACAGACATCAGCAGCGTCCTCGTCATCGGGTCCGGCCCGATCGTCATCGGCCAGGCCTGCGAGTTCGACTACTCCGGCACGCAGGCCTGCCGCGTGCTCAAGGAGGAGGGCCTGCGGGTCATCCTGGTCAACTCCAACCCGGCGACGATCATGACGGACCCGGAGTTCGCCGACGCCACGTACGTCGAGCCGATCACCACCGAGGTCCTCACGACGATCATCGCCAAGGAGCGACCCGACGCGATCCTGCCGACGCTGGGCGGTCAGACGGCGCTCAACGCGGCGATCGCCCTCGACGAGGCCGGCGTGCTGGAGAAGTACGACGTCGAGCTCATCGGCGCCAACATCGCGTCCATCCAGAAGGGCGAGGACCGCGAGCAGTTCAAGGAGGTCGTGGCGGTCTGCGGCGCCGAGAGCGCGCGCTCCGCGATCATCCACACCATCGAGGACGCGCTCGCCGCGGTCGAGGACCTGGGCTACCCGGTCGTCGTGCGGCCGTCGTTCACCATGGGCGGCCTGGGTTCGGGCATCGCCTATGACGAGACCGACCTGCGCCGCATCGTCGGCCAGGGCCTGCACTACTCGCCGACCACCGAGGTGCTCCTGGAGGAGTCCATCCTCGGCTGGAAGGAGTACGAGCTCGAGCTGATGCGCGACAAGCACGACAACGTCGTGGTCGTCTGCTCCATCGAGAACGTCGACCCGGTCGGGGTGCACACCGGCGACTCGGTCACCGTGGCGCCCGCCCTCACGCTCACCGACCGCGAGTACCAGCGCCTGCGCGACATCGGCATCGCGGTCATCCGCGAGGTCGGCGTCGACACGGGCGGCTGCAACATCCAGTTCGCGATCGAGCCCTCCACCGGTCGCGTCGTCGTGATCGAGATGAACCCGCGCGTCTCGCGGTCGAGCGCCCTGGCGTCCAAGGCGACGGGCTTCCCGATCGCCAAGATCGCCGCCAAGCTCGCGGTCGGCTACACGCTCGACGAGATCCCCAACGACATCACGGGCGGCTCGACCCCCGCGTCGTTCGAGCCCACGCTCGACTACGTCGTCGTGAAGGTCCCGCGGTTCGCGTTCGAGAAGTTCCCGGCGGCCGACGACACCCTGACGACGACCATGAAGTCCGTCGGCGAGGCCATGGCCCTCGGCCGCAACTTCACCGAGGCGCTCGGCAAGGCGATGCGGTCGCTCGACAAGAAGGGCTCGGTGTTCCACTGGGCCGGCGACGCCCTGACCGGCGACGCCCTCGACGCGCTGACCGCGACGATCTCGCGTCCGACCGAGCACCGCCTGGTCGACGTGCAGCAGGTGCTCCGTGCCGGCGTCTCGCTGGAGACGGTCTACGAGCTCACGGGCATCGACCCCTGGTACATCGACCAGATCCAGCTCATCAACCAGGTCGCCGCGCAGACCGCGGCCGCGTCCGCGCTGACCCGCGACGTGCTGCTGCACGCCAAGCGGCACGGCCTGTCCGACGCCCAGATCGCGACCCTGCGCCGCACGTCCGAGGACGCGGTCCGCGGTGCCCGGCACGCGGTCGGCCTGCGGCCGGTGTTCAAGACGGTGGACACGTGCGCGGCGGAGTTCGCCGCGAGCACGCCGTACCACTACTCGACCTACGACGAGGAGACGGAGGTCGCCCCGCGCACGCGCCCGGCGATCCTGATCCTGGGATCGGGCCCGAACCGGATCGGCCAGGGCATCGAGTTCGACTACTCGTGCGTGCACGCCGCGCTGGCGCTCAAGGACGAGTTCGAGACCGTCATGGTCAACTGCAACCCCGAGACCGTCTCCACCGACTACGACACCTCGGACCGGCTGTACTTCGAGCCGCTGACCTTCGAGGACGTGCTCGAGGTCTACCACGCCGAGCTCGCGGCGGGTCCGGTCGAGGGCCTCATCGTCACGCTCGGCGGCCAGACCCCGCTCTCGCTCGCGCAGCGGCTCGCGGACGCCGGCCTGCCGATCCTCGGCACGTCCCCGGCCGCGATCGACGCCGCCGAGGACCGCGGCGAGTTCGGCAAGGTGCTCGAGGCGGCGGGGCTCCCGGCGCCGGCGTTCGGCACGGCCACGACGCTCGCCGGCGCGCGCGACACCGCCCGCCGGATCGGCTTCCCGGTGCTCGTCCGGCCGTCGTACGTGCTCGGCGGCCGCGGCATGGAGATCGTCTACAGCGAGCCGCAGCTCGACGAGTACGTCAAGCGGGCCCTGGAGAACGCCGCTGACGGTGGCCGCGCGGGCACGCTGCCGCCGCTGCTCATCGACCGCTTCCTCGACGACGCGATCGAGATCGACGTCGACGCGCTCTTCGACGGCACCGAGATGTTCCTCGGGGGAGTCATGGAGCACATCGAGGAGGCCGGCATCCACTCCGGCGACTCGGCGTGCACCCTGCCGCCCGTCACGCTCTCCAAGAGCGAGCTGGAGCGCATCCGCCTGTCCACCGAGGCGATCGCCCGCGGCGTGGGCGTGCACGGGCTGCTGAACATCCAGTTCGCGCTCGTCTCCGACGTGCTCTACGTCCTGGAGGCCAACCCCCGGGCGTCGCGCACCGTGCCGTTCGTCTCCAAGGCCACGGGCGTCTCCCTGGCCAAGGCCGCGGCGCTGGTCATGGCCGGCCACTCGATCGCGGACCTGCGCGCCCGCGGCATCCTGCCCGTCGACGACGCCAGCGTGCTCGACCTCGGGTCGCCGGTCGCCGTCAAGGAGGCCGTGCTGCCGTTCAAGCGGTTCCGCACGAAGGAGGGCGTCGTGGTGGACACGGTGCTCGGCCCGGAGATGCGCTCGACCGGTGAGGTGATGGGCTTCGACGTCGACTTCCCGACCGCGTTCGCCAAGTCGCAGGAGGCCGCGTTCGGCGGTCTGCCCAGCGGCGGGCGCGCGTTCATCTCGGTGGCCGACCGCGACAAGCGCTCGATCGTCTTCCCGGTCAAGCGCCTCGCCGAGCTCGGCTTCGAGATCCTCGCGACCGAGGGCACCGCCGCCGTCCTGCACCGCAGCGGCATCGCCTCGCGGGTGGTGCGCAAGTACTCCTCGGGCCGGGGCAGCGACGGCGAGCCGACGATCGTCGACCTGATCACCGCCGGCGAGGTCGACATCGTCGTGAACACCCCCTCGGGCCAGGGCGCGCGCGCCGACGGCTACGAGATCCGGGCCGCGACGACGGCGGCCGACAAGGCCATGGTCACGACCGTGCAGCAGCTCGGTGCGGCCGTGCAGGCTATCGAGGCGGCCCAGGCCGGGCCGTTCCAGGTCACCAGCCTGCAGGAGCACGACGCGGCCGCCCTGGTGCGTCGCGAGGCGCGGGCGGCGGCGCGGGCCTCATGAGGGCGTTCGGGCAGCGGCTCGCGGCCGCGATGGACGAGCACGGACCGCTCTGCGTGGGCATCGACCCGCACCCGGGCCTGCTCGACGACTGGGGCCTCGCCGACGACGTCGAGGGGCTGCGCCGGTTCGCGCTGACCGTCCTGGAGGCGGTCGGCGGGCACGTCGCCGCCGTGAAGCCCCAGGCGGCGTTCTTCGAGCGGCACGGGTCCCGCGGCGTCGCGGTGCTCGAGGAGGTGGTCGCGGCCGGCCGGGACACCGGCACGCTCGTGATCGTCGACGCCAAGCGCGGCGACATCGGCTCGACCATGGCCGCGTACGCCGACGCGTTCCTGCGCGACGGCTCGCCGCTGGCCGGCGACGCGCTCACGGTCTCGCCGTACCTGGGCTTCGGGTCGCTCGACCCGGCGGTCGACCTGGCGCTGGCGTCGGGCCGCGGCCTGTTCGTCCTGTGCCTGACGTCGAACAAGGAGGGCCACGAGGTCCAGCACGCCCGCACGGCGGACGGGGTGAGCATCGCGGCCCTCGTGGCGGCGCGCGCCGCGGCCCTGAACGCGGACGCGAGCCCGCTCGGCTCGATCGGTCTGGTCGTCGGCGCGACGGTCGGCGACGCGGCCGAGCGCACGGGCGTCGACCTCGCCGCAGTCAACGGACCGCTGCTCGCTCCCGGGGTCGGCGCACAGGGCGCCGGCCCGCGAGAGCTGGCGCAGGTGTTCGGTTCCGCACGGCGGCAGGTGCTCGCCTCGTCGTCGCGCGGTGTCCTGGCAGCCGGCCCTGCGGTCGTCGCTCTCCGGGCGGCCGCTCGTGAGGCGTCCGACGATGCCGGCGCCGCGCTGCGCGACTGACCGCCTCAGGCGGCGGCAGGCACTCGTTCCCGCGCCCGGCTCGCAGCGGCGATGTGGCGCGCGACGTAGGCCGCGTCCCGAGCGACGCCCAGCACCATCGCCGAAGAGAACGCGTACTGGAACGGCAGGCCCATGAAGTACAGCCCCGGCACGGACGGGACGACTCCGCGGTCGGTGACCGGGTAGCCGTCGTCGCCCCGAGGTGCGGGCTCGACCCAGCCGAGGTCGTCGCGGAAGCCGGTGGCCCAGACGACCGATCGAACGTCGGGCACCGAGCCGTCGTCGAGTTCGGGGCGGCCGTCGCGGACCGCGACCACGCGCGCCGTCGTGTGCCGGACGCCGGCTGCCGCGAGATCTGCCAGCTTGACACGCAGCAGTGGTGCACCGCCGGCGCGCACCCGAGGGCGCAGCCTGCGGCCGACGGGCGTCCGCAGGGTCAGCACGTGCCGGCTGACGAAGGGCAGGAGATGGGCGGCGAGCGACCCCTTCACGCCTGGTCCGAACGGGACCTCGCCGTGCACACGGCCGGCCAGGACGACGTCGTGGCCGGCCAGGGCGAGCTCGAGCGCGATGTCGGTGCCTGAGTGGGACGCGCCGACGACCAGGATCGGCCCGGTGGGCAGCTGCGACGGGTTGCGGTAGGCGGTCGAGTGCAGCTGGACGATCGACGGATCGACCTGCTGCGCGAGGCGGGGCGTCCACGGGTCACGGTGACCGCCCGCGGCGACCACGACGCTCCGGGCGACCAGGTCCCCGGTGTCGGTCGCGATGCGGAAGGCGTCGTGGTCGCTCGAGACGCGGGCGACGCGAACACCGCCACGCACGGGGAGGCGCATCTCTGCCGCGTACCGCTCGAGGTAGTCGCCCATCTCGCGCGCCGTCGGGTACCCCCCGCCGGGGCCGGGCAGGTCGAGCCCGGGCAGCCGGTCGAGCCGTGCCGGCGTGAAGAGCCGTAGCGAGTCGTACCGGTCCCGCCAGACGTCTCCGACGCGCTCGTGCTCGTCCAGGACCAGGCACGGGATGCCTCGGCGCGTGAGGTGGAACGCCGTGGCCAGCCCCGCCTGACCGGCCCCGATGATGATCGTCTCCTGCTCGTCCATGGTCCTGCCTCCACGTCGTCGTCCGTGCGATCGACGCTAGGAGCTCCCGGAGCGGCCGACATCGGGCGTCCTGCGCATCAGGCGTGCACGGACGTGGGTCGTTCTGCCCATGCGTGCTCAGAGGACGTCGTGCTCGTACGCCCAGGCGGTGGCGGCCGCCCGCGACGGGACGTCAAGCTTGGCGAAGATGTTGGACAGGTGCCGGGCGACGGTCTTCTCGGAGAGGTGCAGCTCCGTCGCGATGGCGCGGTTGGTCCGGCCGGTCGCCGCCAGCCGGAGCACCTCGGCCTCTCGCGGGGTCAGTCGGCCCGCCGGCGGCGGTCCCGAGGGGTGGTCGAGGGCGGCAAGGTCGGCGACAGCCCCGAGGCGCTCGAAGACCGAACGCGCGGCGCCGAGCTCGAGCGCGCCGGCTGCTGCGTCCCCGAGGGCTCGGTCGGCTGCGGCGAGCCGCACGCGCACACGCGCGACCTCGTACGGCACCGTGAGCCCGACCCACACGTCCAGCGCGCGTCGCAACGACTCGCGAGCACCCCGCGGATCCGCGTCGGCGAGCCGGACGGTGCCCTCCGCCGCCGCCGCCATCGCCTCCAGGTACGGCCCGCTGTCCGGGCCGACGGCCAGGCCCGCCAGCGCGTCCGCCGCCCGCCGCGCGATCGGGAGATCGCCCGCCGCTACACCGACGTCGACGAGAGCCGCGAGCAGCAGCGGCCGCGGCGGACTGGGCGTCGCCATCGCGCTGCGAAGCAGCTCCAGGGCGTCGTCCGCCTGGCCGGAGACGAGGCGGATGAGCGCGAGCCCCGGCTGCGGGTCACCGCCGGCCTCCAGGGCACGGCCGTAGGCGTCCTGCGCCTGGTCGAGCTCACCACGCACGCGGTGCACCTCGCCCTTCTGGTACCACGCCGCGGCAAGGTCTTCCTGCGGTGGTGCGGACAGCGCCTCCACCGCGAGGTCGGCCTCGACCAGCGCGCGGTCCCACGCGTCGGTCTCGAGCAGCACCTGCGAGCGGTGCATGCGACAGGTGCCCCGGAAGGGCACCAGCTGCGGCTGACGTTCGCACCACGCGTCGAGCGCGAAGGTCCACTCGCGTGCCCGCCGGATGTCGAGCGCCTCGCGGCAGATCTGGACGACCACGCAGTAGACGATGCCTGAGACGACGGGCGAGACCCGGCCCGCCGTGACCCCGAGCATGACGTCGTCCAGCTCGTCGAGCCCATCGCGCACCCTTCCCAGCCTGAGCAGGGCGTATCCCTGGCTCATCCGTGCGAGCGCCACCAGGTCGTCGTCGGCCACCTGCTCTCCGGTCTCGCGTGCGAGCGCGAAGAGCGAGACGGCGCCCGCGACGTCGCCCCCTTCAGCGGCGCGACGCCCCATGGGCACGGCCAGGTAGCCGCGCACGACCGGTCCGAGCTCCGCGTCCTGCGCGAGCCGGGCCCCGCGCGCCATCCAGCCGGCGAGCGCGGCGTCGCGCCCGCGGCTGGAGAGGTTCAGTCCGGCGCGAAGCATGCACTGCCCGGCGTGGGCGGCGTCGCGGTCCTCGACGAAGTAGTCGAAGGCGTTCGCGAGCAGGTCGCAGCCTTCGTCGTCGCGACCGCTGAGGATCGCCGCCGACGACCACGCGAGGAGGTCGGTCGGAGCCAGGCGGACGGTGGCGGCCGCGAGCGCGAAGCCGTCGTACGCGTCCGACCACGCCCCGGTGGCACAGGCCGCGTGGGCTCGTCCGAGCTCCGTGCCGTCCACCATCGCCGGCTCCTCGATCCATGGACGCCCAAGACCTACTCACGCTACGCCGAGGTACGCCCGTGGCCCGCGGATTGGCCCGGATTGAGCCGCCCGCGTTGCCGTTCACCTGGTCGCTCGCTAGTTTCGTATCCAAGGTCCCGCGTCCATGACGTGCAGGATCGCCGGCCCAAGGACGAGAAGGTGACGCGCGTGGCACTCCCTCCGCTGACTCCCGAACAGCGAGCGGCAGCACTACAGAAGGCAGCTGCGGCGCGACAGGCCCGTGCCGAGGTCAAGAATCGCCTGAAGTACTCCCAGGGCACGCTCTCCGAGGTGATCGCGCAGGGCCAGGCAGACGAGACGATCGGCAAGCTGAAGGTGCTCGCCCTCCTCGAGTCCCTGCCTGGCGTCGGCAAGGTCAAGGCGCGTGCGATCATCTCCGAGATCGGAATCTCCGAGACGCGGCGTGTCCGCGGCCTCGGACCGCACCAGGTGAAGGCTCTCGTCGACCGATTCGGGTGACGTGGTCGACCGGGTTGTGGATATCCGTCGCGACCCGGTTCCCTGGACGAGGAGTGCTGCACCACCCATGACGACGACGCCCGCCCGGCTGACTGTTCTCGCCGGACCGACTGCCGTCGGCAAGGGGACCGTGTCCGCTGACGTCCGGTCCCGCTATCCCGAGGTGTGGCTCTCCGTCTCCGCGACGACGCGGTCACCGCGTCCGGGCGAGGTGGACGGGGTCCACTACCTGTTCCTGTCCGGGGACGAGTTCGACCGGATGGTCGCCCAGGGGGAGTTCCTGGAGTGGGCCGTCGTGCACAGCCAGAACAAGTACGGCACACCCCGCCGCCCGGTCGAGGCCCGGCTGGCGGCGGGGGAGCCCGCGCTCCTGGAGATCGACCTGCAGGGCGCTCGGCAGGTCCGGGCGTCGATGCCGGACGCGCACTTCGTGTTCCTGGCGCCGCCGACGTTCGAGGAGCTCGAGCGGCGGCTGGTCGGGCGGGGGACCGAGGGCGCCGAGGAGCGCGAGCGACGGCTCGCGACCGCCCGCGTCGAGCTCGCGGCGGCGGCCGAGTTCGACCAGATCATCGTCAACGACGACGTGCACCGGGCGACCGACGAGCTCGTCCACGGGATGGGCATCCCGACCAGGTAGGATGAGGGGTAGTCCACACCTTTTACCTCGGGAGATCACCGTGTCCGGAACCGTCGCAGCCCCCACCGGCATCACCGACCCGCCCATCGACCGTCTGCTCGAGCGCGCCGACTCCAAGTACGCCCTGGTGCTCTACTCGGCCAAGCGTGCGCGCCAGATCAACGCCTACTACTCGCAGCTCAACGAGGGCCTGCTCGAGTACGTCGGCCCGCTGGTCGACACCCGTCCGCAGGAGAAGCCGCTGTCGATCGCCATGCGCGAGATCGACGCCGGTCTGCTGACGTCCGAGGCCACCGAGGGCTGACCTGCCCCCATGCGCATCGTCCTCGGTGTCGCGGGCGGTATCGCCGCCTACAAGTCGGTGCTGCTGCTGCGGCTGCTGCGTGAGGCCGGGCACGCGGTCCGCGTCGTGCCCACGCGGGCGGCCTTGGAGTTCGTCGGGCGTGCCACCTGGGAGGCCCTGTCGGGCGAGCCCGTGACCACCGACGTCTTCGAGGACGTCGACCAGGTCGCGCACGTCGCCGTCGGCAAGCAGGCCGAGCTCGTGATCGTCGCGCCCGCCACGGCGGACCTGCTGGCCCGCGCCGCGACCGGCCAGGCGGACGACCTGCTCACCGCCACCCTGCTGGTCGCCCGGTGCCCGGTCCTGCTCGCGCCCGCGATGCACACCGAGATGTGGGAGCACCCGGCGACCGTCGCCAACGTCGCGACGCTGCGGTCGCGTGGCGTGCACGTCCTGGACCCCGTCGCCGGTCGGCTGACCGGCTCCGACACCGGCCCGGGCCGCCTGCCCGAGCCCGAGGCGATCGCCGAGGTGGCCCTCGCCCTGGTGTCGACCCCGGCGCAGGACCTCGTCGGCCGCCACGTCGTGATCTCCGCCGGCGGGACGCGAGAACCGCTCGATCCGGTCCGCTTCCTCGGCAACCGGTCCTCGGGCCGGCAGGGCGTCGCGCTCGCCCGTGCAGCCCGCGACCGCGGCGCGCGGGTGACGCTGGTCGCCGCCAACCTCACCGTGCCGACGCCCGCCGGCCTGGACGTCGTGCACGCCGAGACGGGTGCCGAGCTGCGCGACGCGGTGCGCGCCGCCGCCAAGGACGCCGACGTGGTGGTCATGGCCGCCGCCGTCGCCGACTACCGGCCACGCACCGCCGTCGAGACGAAGATCAAGAAGAACCCGGACGGCGCCGCCCCGGTCCTCGAGCTGGTCGAGACCGTGGACATCCTGGCCGAGCTCGCGCACGAACGGCTGCGCGCCGGCCAGGTCGTCGTGGGCTTCGCCGCCGAGACCGGCGACGGCGACGGTTCCGTGCTCGACCACGGCCGGGCCAAGGCGCTGCGCAAGGGCGCGGACCTGCTCGTCGTGAACGCCGTGGGCGACGGTCGCGGCTTCGGCACCGACGCGAACGACGTGACGATCCTCGACGGCAGGGGCGACGTCGTCGCGACCGCGTCGGGCAGCAAGGACCTCGTCGCGCACGCCGTCTGGGATGTGGTCAGCGCCCGGTTGTGACACGGCCGTGCCGTCGTCGCGCACTACGCTGTCCGCCATGACCGTGCCCGCGCTGCGCCTGTTCACGTCGGAATCCGTCACCGAAGGGCACCCGGACAAGGTCTGCGACCAGATCTCCGACGCCATCCTGGACGCCCTGCTCGAGCAGGATCCTCAGGCGCGTGTTGCCGTCGAGACCATGGTCACCACCGGGCTGGTGCACGTCGCGGGCGAGGTCACGACCAGCGCGTACGTCGAGATCCCGCAGATCGTCCGCCAGGTGGTCCGGGGCATCGGCTACACCTCGTCGCACATCGGCTTCGACGGCGACTCCTGCGGCGTCTCGGTCTCGATCGGTCAGCAGTCCCCGGACATCGCGGCCGGTGTCGACAAGTCGATCGAGGTTCGCGACGACGCCTCCGACATCGACCCGCTCGACCTGCAGGGCGCCGGCGACCAGGGGCTGATGTTCGGGTACGCGTCGGACGAGACGCCGTCGCTGCTCCCGCTGCCGATCTGGCTCGCCCACCGCCTGGCCGAGCGCCTGGCGCTCGTGCGCAAGGAGGGGATCCTGCCCGGGCTGCGTCCCGACGGGAAGACCCAGGTCACCATCGGCTACGACGGCGACCGCGCCGTGAGGCTCGACACCGTCGTCCTGTCGACGCAGCACGAGCCCGACGTCCAGCTCGAGACGCAGCTGCGCCCGGGGATCGCCGAGCACGTCATCGCACCCGTCCTGGCGACCATCGACCTCGACACGAGCGACTTCCGCCTGCTCGTGAACCCGACGGGGACCTTCGTCATCGGCGGCCCGCAGGGCGACGCCGGGCTCACGGGCCGCAAGATCATCGTCGACACCTACGGCGGCATCGCGCGCCACGGCGGCGGCGCGTTCTCGGGCAAGGACCCGTCGAAGGTCGACCGCTCCGGCGCGTACGCGATGCGCTGGGTGGCCAAGAACGTCGTCGCGGCAGGGCTGGCCCGCCGCTGCGAGGTGCAGGTCGCCTACGCGATCGGCAAGGCGAACCCCGTCGGCCTCTACGTGGAGACGTTCGGCACCGAGACCGTCCCGGTCGACCGCCTGACGGCCGCGATCCGCGAGGTGTTCGACCTGCGCCCGGCCGCGATCGTCCGCGACCTGGACCTGCTGCGCCCGATCTACCAGAAGACCGCCGCGTACGGGCACTTCGGTCGCGAGTTGCCCGACTTCACGTGGGAGCGCGCCGACCGCGTCCCGGACCTGCACGCCGCGATCGGCTGAGCTGCATCCCTTCCCCGGTGGACCAGTCTGTGCACGACGCGGCCCGGCCCGTCGGTCGCGGATGATGGGATGAGCGCATGGACGTGACGGCCGACGGCGAGCAGCTCGTGCTCGACGGGCTGCCCAAGCCGCGGCGCCGCGTGCGGGCCGCGACGTCCGGCGTCCCGATCGCCGACGAGCTGCCCGTCGCGCGCGTCTGCGTCGACCTGCCCCCCGCCCACCTCGACCGCAACTTCGAGTACCTCGTGCCCGCCGCCCTGGCGGAGACGGCGGTGCCGGGCACGCGCGTGAAGGTGCGGTTCGGGGGCCAGGACGTCAACGGGTACGTGCTCGAGCGCGTCGAGGAGGCGGAGCACGACGGCACCCTGGCGCCGTTGCGCAAGGTGGTGTCCGCCGAGCCGGTGCTGTCGCCCGAGGTCGCACGACTGGCTCGCGCCGTCGCCGACCGCTGGGCCGGGACCCTCGCGGACGTGCTGCGCCTTGCGGTCCCTGCCCGGCACGCCCGCGTCGAGGCCGAGGTCCCCGTCGAGGCCGAGCAGCCGGCGCCGCCGACGGCGACCGCCACGGCATGGGTGCCCTACCGGGGCGGACCCGCCTTCCTGCAGCACCTGACCGCCCGTGGCGCCCCGCGCGCGGTCTGGTCGGCCCTGCCGGGTGCGGCGGGCGACCGGTGGCCCGACGCGATCGCGCAGGCGGTCGCCGCGTGCGTGCTGGGCGGTCGCGGGGCGCTCGTCGTGGTCCCCGACGCTCGGGACATCGACCGGGTGCTGGAGGCGCTGGCCGAGGTGGGGATCCCGCGCTGGGCCCCCGGGAGCCGAGGCGGCGCCGTGCGGCTCGCCGCCGACGACGGTCCCGCGGTGCGCTACCGGTCGTTCCTCGCAGCGCTGCGCGGGCAGGCGGACGTCGTCGTCGGGACCCGGGCGTCCGCGTTCGCCCCGGTGCGCGACCTCGGCCTGGCGGTGGTCTGGGACGACGGCGACCCGCTGCACGCCGAGCCGCGGGCGCCGTACCCGCACGTGCGCGAGGTGCTGGCCCTGCGCTCCGAGCTCGAGTCCTGCGCGCTGCTCGTCGCGGCGCACGGTCGCAGCGTCGAGGCGCAGGCACTCGTGGAGAGCGGGTGGGCGCGCGAGGTCGCCGCGGACCGCGCGACAACCCGCCGGCGCGCGCCCCGGGTGCAGGCGCTCACGTCGGTCGAGCTGGCGCGGGAAGGACCGGCGGCGGCGGCGCGGCTGCCCGCGCCGGCGTGGCGCACCGTGCGCGACAAGCTCGCCGACGGTCCGGTGCTGGTCCAGGTCCCGCGAGCCGGCTACCTGCCGGCGGTCGCGTGCGGACGGTGCCGCGCCTCGGCGCGCTGCGGCGTGTGCCACGGACCGCTCGGGCTGACGTCGGCGAGGGCCGTGCCGACGTGCGGCTGGTGCGGTCGGCTCGCCACCGACTGGCGCTGCACCGAGTGCGGCTACGGCTCGCTGCGCTCGGTCCGGGTCGGGTCCGAGCGCACGGCGGAGGAGCTCGGCCGCGCGTTTCCCGGGGTACCGGTGCGGGTCTCCGGTGCTCGCGCCGCCGGGGGCGTGCTGGCCTCGGTGAAGGACGTTCCCGCGGTCGTGGTGTCGACGCCCGGGGCCGAGCCCGTCGCGCCCGGCGGGTACGCCGCTGCGCTGCTTCTCGACGCGTCCGTCAGCACCGCAGGGGCGGCGCTGCGGACCGGCGAGGACGCGCTGCGCCGGTGGTTGGCAGCTGCGGCGCTGGTGCGGGCCGCGTCCGACGGGGGAGTGGTGCTCCTGGTCGGCGACGCCGAGGAGCGGGCGACCCAGGCGCTCGTGCGCTGGGACCCGGCCGGGTACGCGTCGCGCGAGCTGGCCGAGCGGGCCGAGCTCGCCCTCCCGCCCACCGTCCGGATCGCCTCGGTCACCGGTCCGCGCGACGCCGTCGACACGCTGGTCGCCCGCCTCGACGTCCCGCAGCTGGAGGTCCTCGGGCCGGTGCCCGTCGACGCCCGCGAGGAGTCGCTGGAGCCCGAGGTCCGCGCCCTGGTCCGCGTCCCGCGCTCGCACGGGTCGGCGCTCGCCCGGTCGCTCGCGGCCTCGCAGGCGGTGCGCTCCGCGCGTCGCGAGGGCGGGACCGTCCGCGTCCAGCTCGACCCGGCGGACCTCGGATGACCGTCGACGCCGTGGTCTTCGACCTCGGGCAGGTGCTCGTGCGCTGGGACCCGTTCGGACCGTTCGTCGGCCGGATGGACCGGGAGGCCGTCGAGGCGTTCTTCGCGGACGTCGACTTCCCGTCGTTCAACCACCACCAGGACGCGGGCCGTCCGTGGGCGCAGGCGAAGGCGGAGGTGCGCGCCCGATTCCCGCAGCACGCTGCCGCCCTCGACGTGTACGTCGACCACTTCGCCGACGCGCTGCCGGGCCCGGTGCCCGGCTCGGAGCGGCTGGTGCGCGACCTCGTCGCGGCCGGGGTGCGCACGCTGGGCCTGACCAACTGGTCGGCGGAGACGTTCCACCTGGCCGAGCCGGCCGCTCCCGCCGTCGGGCTGCTCGAGGACGTCCTGGTCTCCGGGGCCGTGGGGCTGGCCAAGCCGGACGAGCGGATCTTCCGGCTGCTCATCGACCGGTTCGACCTCGATGCCGCGGCGACGGTCTTCGCGGACGACTCTGCGGCGAACGTCGAGGCGGCAGCCCGGCTGGGCCTGCAGGCGGTGCTGTTCACGTCCGCGCAGGAACTGCGGCTCGACCTGGTCGCGCGCGGGGTGCCGCTGCCGCGCACCTAGGATCGAGGCCATGCGACTGCTCTTCGCCGGAACTCCCGCGGCCGCGGTGCCGTCGCTCGAGGCGCTCCTCGGATCCCGCCACGAGGTGGTCGCCGTGCTCACGCGACCTGACGCCCGCTCCGGCCGCGGACGCACGTCCGGCGTGAGCGCGGTCAAGGCCCGCGCGCTGGAGGCGGGCCTCGAGGTGCTCACCCCGGACCGCCCGCGCGACGAGGCCTTCCAGGCGCGCCTGGCCGAGCTGGCCGTCGACGCCGCACCCGTGGTCGCCTACGGCGCCCTCGTCCCGCCCGCGCTGCTCGACGTGCCGACGCACGGCTGGGTCAACCTGCACTTCTCGGTGCTGCCCGCCTGGCGCGGCGCGGCTCCCGTGCAGCACGCGCTGATCGCCGGCGACGAGGTCACGGGCGCCTCCACGTTCCGGCTCGAGGCCGGGCTGGACACCGGGCCGGTCTACGGGTTCCTCACCGAGACGATCCGCCCGCGCGACACCGCGGGCGACCTGCTCGACCGGCTCGCGGTCGCGGGCGCGGGGCTGCTCGTGCGGACGCTGGACGCGATCGAGGACGGGATCCTGAGCCCGGTGGCGCAGAGTACGGACGGGGTCAGCCACGCCCCGAAGCTCGACACCGAGGACGCGCGCGTGCGCTGGAACCAGCCGCCGCACGCCGTCGACCGCCGGGTCCGCGGCTGCACGCCCACGCCCGGCGCGTGGACCACGCTGCCGGACGGTTCACGCCTCGGTCTAGGCCCGGTCGTGGGCGTGCCCGACGTCACCGACCTCCCGCCCGGCGAGGTGCGCGCGGGCAAGCGGGAGGTGCTCGTCGGCACCGGCGGGCACGCGGTGCGGCTCGGCGAGGTCACGCCGCAGGGCAAGCGTCCGATGGCGGCCGCCGACTGGGCACGCGGTGCGCGCCTCGAGGGCACGGTCGTGCTGGGCGGTGCGGCATGACCGCCGACGACCGGCGCGACCCGAGCGGCCGCCAGCGAGGCGCGGCTCGCGCGCAGGGCCGGACGCAGCGTTCGTCGGCGGCGCCGTCGCAGCGGCGCAAGGGCAGCGACGCCGCGCGCACGGCCGCGTACGACGTCCTGCGCGCGGTCGCCGGCACCGACTCCTACGCCAACCTCGTCCTGCCGCCGCTGCTCCGCGAGCGCCGGATCGACGCGCGCGACGCGGCGTTCGCCACGGAGCTCGCCTACGGCACGCTGCGGCTGCAGGGTCGCTACGACGCGATCATCGCGCTGGCGGCGTCGCGCCCGACCGACAAGATCGACCCACCCGTCCTGGACGTGCTCCGCCTGGGCGCCCACCAGCTGCTCGGCATGCGCGTGCCCGCCCACGCGGCGGTGTCCGAGACGGTCGGTCTCGCCCGGGAGCAGCTCGGCACGGGTGCGTCCCAGTTCGTGAACGCCGTCCTGCGCGCGATCGGCCGCGAGCCGCTCGACGTGTGGGAGCAGCGGATCACCGAGGGGGCCGACCACCTCGGCGCCCTCGCCGCCGTGCAGAGCCATCCCGTCTGGGTGGTCCGTGCGCTGCGGGAGGCCCTCGCCGGGCACGGGCGGTCTGTCGACGAGATCGAGGAGCTGCTCGTCGCGGACAACGTGGCGCCGCACGTGACCGTCGTGGCCCGGCCGGGTCTGGCCGACGCCGACGAGGTGCTCGCGGACGCGCCCGGCTCGACGCGCGGTGCGCTGACACCGACCGCGGTGGTCCTGGCAGGCGGCGACCCGGCCGCCCTGCCGAGTGTGCGCGACGGTCGCTCCGGGGTGCAGGACGAGGGCAGCCAGCTCGTGGCGCTCGCGCTGACGCAGGTCCCGGTCCACGGTCGCGACGACCGATGGCTGGACCTGTGCGCGGGCCCGGGCGGCAAGGCCGCGCTGCTCGCAGCCGTCGCGGGGGAGCGCGGGGCGCGGATCGTCGCCAACGAGCTGCAGCCGCACCGCACGCAGCTGGTCGAGCAGGCGTTGCGGGCCGTCCCCGCCGACGCCGTCGAGGACGTGCGCACGGGCGACGGTCGCGAGGTCGGCACGCAGGAGCCCGCGTCGTTCGACCGGGTCATGGTCGACGCACCGTGCACCGGGCTCGGTGCCCTGAGGCGTCGGCCGGAGGCGCGGTGGCGCAGGACGGCGGCCGACGTCGCCCCGCTGAACGCCCTCCAGCGCGAGCTGCTCGTGTCGGCGCTGCGGGCGGTGCGCCCCGGCGGCGTCGTCGCCTACGTCACCTGCTCGCCGCACCTCGTCGAGACCCAGCTCGTCGTGAAGGACGCGCTGCGTGCCGCCGACAGGGAGAACCTCGTCGTCGAGGTGCTCGACGCCCAGGCCGTGGTCCGGGGGATCGTCCCGGACGGGCAGATCGACCTGCCCGAGGGACGCCTCGACGTGCAGCTGTGGCCGCACGTGCACGGCACGGACGCGATGCACCTGAGCCTGCTGCGCCGCACGTCGTGATCTCGGTGGGGCCCTGGCTAGGCTGGTCGCCGTGCCAGCGCTGATCAACCCGAGCATCCTGTCCGCGGACTTCGTCAACCTCGAGCGGGACCTCGCGCGGATCGCCACCGCCGACTACGTCCACGTGGACGTCATGGACAACCACTTCGTCCCCAACCTGACGCTCGGGCTCCCGATCGTGCAGCGGATCGCCGAGGTGTCCGCGGTGCCGCTCGACGTGCACCTCATGATCGAGGACGCCGACCGGTGGGCGCCCGAGTACGCGGCAGCCGGAGCGGCGTCGGTGACGTTCCACGCCGAGGCGACGCAGGCGCCCGTGCGGCTCGCGCGCGAGCTGCGGTCCAACGGCGTGCGGGCGGGGATCGCGCTGCGTCCGGCGTCGCCGGTCGAGCCGATCCTGGACCTGCTGCCCGAGTTCGACATGGTGCTCGTGATGACCGTCGAGCCCGGGTTCGGGGGCCAGTCGTTCATCGAGGGCATGCTGCCCAAGATCCGGCGGACGCGGCAGGCGATCGAGGAGACCGGCGCGTCGACCTGGCTGCAGGTGGACGGCGGCGTCGCCCGGGACACGATCGCGCGGATCGCGCAGGCCGGCGCGAACGTCTTCGTCGCCGGGTCGGCCGTCTACGGCGCCCCCGACATCGCCGCCGAGATCTCCGCCCTGCGGTTGCTCGCGGACGGCCCGGCGGTCTGAACGAATCCCGATCCAGCAGATCGGGTTTGCTGTCGGGAATGCCGCGTGTGGCATGATCGTTGGCGCAGTACGAACACATACACGTGCTCCGGGGTCGGTGTAATTCCGAGCCGGCGGTGACAGTCCGCGACCCGACCGGTCCGCAAGGATCGGGCGGTTGACCTGGTGGAACTCCAGGACCGACGGTGAAAGTCCGGATGGGAGGATCACGTGGCGGCGCCTGTGCGCCGTGGTTGCGGGACCCTTCCTGCCGCCCACACCCCGGAGCCATCGCGCCCGGAGGTGAGCATGTCCAGCACGGAGGTCGAGCGCGTCGCTCCCGCCGAGCTGTCTGCCCTGCGGCACGCGCTGGAGATCGCGCGACGCGGCCCGGCCGGTGGCCCGAACCCGCGCGTCGGCGCGGTCCTGCTGAGCGCGTCCGGCGAGGTCCTGGGGGAGGGCTGGCACCGCGGTGCCGGCACCCCGCACGCCGAGGTCGCCGCCCTCGTCGACGCGGAGGCACGCGGCAGCGACACCGTCGGCGCGACCGCAGTCGTCACGCTCGAGCCGTGCAACCACACCGGCCGCACCGGCCCGTGCTCCGAGGCCCTGATCGCCGCAGGTGTCAGCCGCGTGGTGGTGTCGGTCGTCGACCCCAACCCGGTGGCCGCGGGCGGCGCCCAGCGGCTCCGGGACGCCGGCGTCGACGTGCAGACCGGCGTGCTCGCCGACGAGGGGCGCGAGCTGCTCGGCGCCTGGCTGCCGTCGGTCGAACGTGGGCGCCCGTTCGTCACGCTCAAGCTCGCCACGTCCCTCGACGGCCGGATCGCCGCAGCCGACGGGTCCAGCCGGTGGATCACGTCGGAGGTGTCGCGCCACCACGCTCACGACCTGCGCGCCGAGGTGGGCGCGATCGTCGTCGGCACCGGGACCGCGCTGGCCGACGACCCGTCCCTCACCGCCCGCAACGCCGCGGGCGAGCTGCACGGCGACCAGCCGCTGCGCGTCGTCGTCGGGTACCGGCCGGTGCCTGCCGGCGCGCGCCTGCACGGCCCGGGCGGGGAGCTGCTCGCGCTGCGGACGCACGACCCGGCCGAGGTCCTGGCGCGCCTGCAGGAGCGCGAGGTGCGGCACGTCCTGGTCGAGGGCGGCCCGACCCTCGCCGCGGCGTTCGTGCGGGCCGGGCTCGTGGACGAGGTGCACGCCTACGTCGCCCCCGTCCTGCTCGGCTCCGGCCCGCCCGCGCTGGCCGACCTCGGCGTCACGACGATCGACCAGGCCGTCCGCCTGACCACGCGCACGGTCCTGCCGCTCGGCCCGGACGTGCTCGTCGTCGCCACCCCCGAACTCACCAGCACCACCAGCGAGGAGAGCTGATGTTCACCGGAATCGTCGAAGAGGTCGGCACCGTCCAGGCCATCGAGCAGGGGGCGCAGGACGCCCGGCTGCGCGTGCGCGGCCCGCTCGTGGTCTCGGACGCGCACCTGGGGGACTCGATCAGCGTCTCGGGCGTCTGTCTCACGGTGACCGAGCTGCCCGGCGACGGGACGTTCTGGGCCGACGTGATGCCGGAGACCCTCCGCCGCAGCGCGCTGGAGGACCTCGGTGTGTCCAGCCCGGTGAACCTCGAGCGCGCGCTGGCGGTCGGCGGTCGGTACGGCGGCCACGTCGTGCAGGGGCACGTCGACGGGGTCGGCACGATCCTGAGCCGCACCCCCGGACCGCGGTGGGACGACGTCGAGATCGGCCTCGCGCCCGAGCTCAGCCGGTACATCGCCGAGAAGGGCTCGATCGCGGTGTCCGGCATCTCGCTGACCGTCACGCACGTCACGGACGACTCGTTCGGCGTCTCGCTCATCCCGACGACGCTCGAGGCGACCACCCTCGGCACCCTGGCACCCGGAGCCCGCGTGAACATCGAGGTGGACGTCCTGGCCAAGTACACCGAACGGCTGCTGTCCTCGGCCGGGGTGCTGCGATGAGCGTCCGTCTGGGCACCGTCGAGGAGGCCCTGGAGGCGTTGCGGCAGGGACGGCCCGTGCTCGTCGCCGACTCCCCGGACCGCGAGAACGAGGCCGACGTCATCCTCGCGGCGCAGTCCGCCACACCCGAGTGGATCGCGTGGACCATCCGGCACTCGTCGGGGTACCTGTGCGCGCCCATGCCGGCGTCCCGCGCGGATGCCCTGGACCTGCCGCTGATGGTGCCCCACAGCCAGGACCCGCGCCGAACGGCCTACACGGTCACGGTCGACGCGGCCACGGGCGTGACGACGGGCATCTCCGCGTCCGACCGTGCCCGCACGCTCCGGGTGCTGGCGGACCCGGCGTCGGGCCGGGAGGACCTCATCCGGCCCGGGCACGTCCTGCCGCTGCGTGCCGTCCCCGGGGGCGTGCTGCACCGGGCCGGCCACACCGAGGCCGCGGTCGACCTGTGCCGGCTCGCGGGCCTGGAGCCGGTCGGTGCGATCGCCGAGCTGGTCAACGACGACGGCACGATGACGCGGCTCGACGTCGCGTCCGAGCTCGCGCAGGCCGAGGGGCTCGTGCTCCTGACCATCGAGGACATCGTCGCCTGGCGGACGAGCCACGGCGACGACGTGACCAGCGAGGTCGCGGTCGCCGCGCCGCCGCGCGAGCGGGTGCACGCGACGCACACGGCGTACCTGCCGACGAAGCACGGCGAGTTCCGCATCCACGGCTACCGCGACCTGCGCACCGGCGACGAGCACGTCGCGCTGGTGCCGACGAGCGGCCTGGCCGAGCACCCCGTGGTCCGCGTGCACTCCGAGTGCCTCACGGGCGACGCGTTCGGCTCGGCGCGCTGCGACTGCGGTCCGCAGCTCGACGCGGCGCTCGAGCTCGCGTCGCAGCAGGGCGGGGCGGTCGTCTACCTGCGCGGTCACGAGGGCCGGGGGATCGGACTGCTGGCCAAGGTCGCCGCCTACGCGCTGCAGGACGCCGGTCGGGACACGGTCGAGGCCAACCTCGACCTCGGCTGGCCCGCGGACCGCCGCGAGTACGGTGCCGCGGCAGCGATCCTCACCGACCTCGGGGTGAGCCGGGTCAGCCTGCTCACCAACAACCCCGCCAAGGTGGCCGGGCTGCGGGCGCACGGCATCGACGTCGCGGAGATCCGCAGCCTCGAGGTCGGACGCACCCCGCAGAACGAGGCCTACCTGCGCACCAAGGCCACGTCGATGGGGCACCTGCTCCACCTGCCTGCCGGCACCGAGCGCGAGCCCATCGCCGTCGCACCGGTGCACGCGACGCCGGCCACCCCCGGCGCCGACCACGAGGACCACGCGTTCGAGAACCTGGAGGACCTGGCATGAGCGGTGCTGGAGCACCCACCCTGACCGTCGACGGCACGGGCCTGAAGGTCGTCGTCGTCGCCGCGAGCTGGCACACGGTCGTCATGGACGGCCTGCTCGCCGGCGCGACGCGAGCCCTGGAGGCCGCGCACGTCAGCGACGTGACCGTCATCCGCGTGCCGGGCACGTTCGAGCTGCCGGTGGCCGCGCGCGCCGCGGTCGAGGCCGGCGCGAACGCGGTCGTCGCCCTGGGCGTCGTGATCCGCGGCGGCACCCCGCACTTCGAGTACGTGTGCCAGGCCGCGACGCTCGGCCTGACGGACGTCGCCGGGTCGACCGGCATCCCGGTCGGCTTCGGCGTCCTGACCTGCGACGACGAGGCGCAGGCGCTCGACCGCGCCGGCTTGCCCGGGTCGCACGAGGACAAGGGCGCCGAGGCTGCGGAGGCCGCCGTGGCGACGGTTGTGGCGCTGCGGGGGCTCTAGTGCACAACTGGCTCTTCGACGCGACGTGGACCATCGCGGGCCACGACATCCTCTGGCGCGAGATCGTCGGCAACGGCTTCGGCCTGGGCTCGGCGATCGGCGGCATGCGCCGGAAGGTCTGGGCGTGGCCCGTCGGCATCGTCGGCAACGTCCTGCTGTTCACCGTGTTCCTCGGTGGCGTGTTCCACACGCCGCAGGCGCGCGACCTGTACGGGCAGGCGGGCCGTCAGGTCTTCTTCATCATCGTCTCGGTCTACGGCTGGGTGCGGTGGAGCCAGGCGCGGGCGGCCGGACGCGCGCACGGGGACCCGGACGCGCCCGGGGTCGTGCCGCGCTGGGCGGGCCGCAACGGCTGGATCCAGCTCGTCACCATCGGCGTCGTCGGGACGGTCGCGTTCGCGTACATCTTCGAGGCGCTCGGCTCGTGGGGACCGTGGGCCGACGCGTGGATCTTCACGGGGTCGTTCCTGGCCACGTACGGGATGGCGCGCGGCTGGATCGAGTTCTGGCTCATCTGGATCGCCGTCGACGCCGTCGGGGTGCCGCTGCTGTTCACGGCCGGCTACTACCCGTCGGCCGCCCTCTACCTCGTCTACGCGGGCGTCGTGATCTGGGGCTTCGTGGTGTGGTGGCGTCAGCAGGCACGCGCCCGGCCCGCGGACGGCGACGGAGGGCTGCCGCAGCAGCCCCTACTCTTGGCCGAGTGAAGACCTTCGACGCGCTGTTCGCCGAGCTGGCGGACAAGGCGGCTACCCGCCCCGCCGGCTCCCGTACCGTCGCCGAGATCGACTCCGGTGTCCATGGCATCGGCAAGAAGGTCGTCGAGGAGGCCGCCGAGGTCTGGATGGCGGCCGAGTACGAGTCGGACGAGCGGACGGCTGAGGAGATCTCCCAGCTGCTGTACCACCTGCAGGTGCTCATGATCGCGCGCGGACTGACGCTCGACGACGTGTACGCGCACCTCTGAGACCCAAGGACTTCGCTGTGCTGAGGATTGCCGTCCCGAACAAGGGCTCCCTGTCGGAGCCTGCCGTCGAGATGCTCAAGGAGGCCGGCTACAAGCAGCGTCGCGACTCCCGCGAGCTCGTGCTGCCCGACCCGGACAACGACGTCGAGTTCTTCTTCCTGCGCCCGCGCGACATCGCGGTGTACGTCGGCGCGGGGACCGTCGACGTCGGGATCACCGGCCGCGACCTGATGCTCGACTCGGAGTCCGCGGCCGTCGAGCACCTGCCGCTCGGGTTCGCCCGCTCGACGTTCCGGTTCGCCGGCGCGGCCGGGGAGTGGACCGACGTCGCGCAGGTCGGTGGCCGCCGGGTCGCGACGAGCTACCCGGTGCTGGTGCGCTCGTACCTGCGCTCGCTCGGCATCGAGCCGGCCGGCGTCGTGCGGCTGGACGGTGCGGTCGAGTCCGCGATCAAGCTCGGCGTCGCCGACGTGATCGCGGACGTCGTCGAGACCGGCACGACGCTGCGCGCGGCAGGCCTCGAGATCTTCGCGGAGCCGATCCTGCGCTCGGAGGCCGTCCTGGTCCGCCGGTCCGACGTCGACGAGCCCCTGGGCCTCGACGTGCTGACCCGGCGGATCCAGGGCGTGCTCACTGCGCGCGAGTACGTGCTGATGGACTACGACGTGCCGCTCGACCTCGTCGACAAGGCCGTCGCGATCACGCCCGGGCTCGAGTCGCCCACCGTCTCCCCGCTGCACAACCGCGACTGGGCGGCCGTGCGCGCCATGGTCCGTCGCGACCAGACGAACCGCGTCATGGACTCCCTCTACGACATCGGTGCGCGCGCGATCCTGGTGACGTCGATCCACGCCTGCCGACTCTGAGCGTCGTCGTGGCGGCATCGTCGTACCGGACGTTCCGACCTCGCGCCGCGCGGGTGGTGACGCTCACGCTCGCGGTCGTCGTCCTCGTCCTGACGGGCCTGCTGATCGTGTTCATGCCGACCCTGAACACCGGCGACCAGGTCGGCTTCGCGCTGGTCGGGCTGCTCATCGCGGGGTTCTGCTGGCGACAGGCCACCGTCCAGGCCCGGGTCGACGACGAGGGCGTCACGGTCCGGAACCTCGTCTACACGCGCCGGCTGGAGTGGGCCGAGATCGTCTCGGTGCGCTTCGGCTCCGGGCGGCCGTGGGTCCAGCTGGACCTGTCCGACGGCGACACGCTGGCCGTCATGGGCATCCAGCGGGCGGACGGCGCCTACGCCGACGCCGAGGCCCGGCGCCTCTCGACCCTCGTCGCCCAGCACACGGCCACGCCTCGGGACGACTGAGGTGGAGATCGAGGTCGACGGCGAGCGGTTCCGCGTCGTCGAGCGCGCGGCCGGCGGCTACGACCTGACGTGGTTGACCGGTCCGAACCCCGGCTACGGCTTCTCCTCGAGCGGCATGCCGCTCGACCCTGGACGGCTTGCGCAGACCATCCGCGGGTTCCTCGCCGGGATCGACCCCGCGACGGGGTACCTCGGGGAGGACCCTGCTGCGCAGCCCGGCTACCCGGTCTGCTTCGAGTGGGGGCTGCCGGGTGCGCGATCCCTGGCGGCGTCGGCGGCCGTCTCCGTGGTCGTCGACGTGCTCTCGTTCACCACGACGCTGTCCGTCGCCGCGGACCTGGGTATCGACGTCCTGCCGCACGCGGGCAGCGCCGAGGACGCCGCGCGGCTCGCCGCCGACCGGGGTGCCACGGTCGCCGGTCCGCGGACCGCCGCGCACGGGCCGTCGCTGTCGCCGGCGAGCCTGCGACGGTGGGACGCTCCCGGACGGATCGTCCTGCCGTCGCCGAACGGCTCGACGATCAGTCGCCGGCTCGCGGATCTCGGCACGACCGTCGTGGGTGCGAGCCTGCGCAACGCCCACGCGGTCGCCGCCGAGGTCGGACCGCTCGGACGGGTACTGGTCGTGGCGGCCGGCGAACGATGGCCGGACGGATCGTTGCGGCCCGCGGTCGAGGACCTCTGGGGTGCGGGCGCCGTGATCGACGCGCTGCAGCAGCAGGGACTCGTGCTGTCGCCCGAGGCGTCCGCCGCGGCTGCGGCCTACCGGGAGGTGCGCGGCCACGAGCGCACCGCCCTGCACGGGTGCACGAGCGGTCTCGAGCTGGGCCGTGCCGGGTTCGCCGGCGACGTGGACATCGCGGCAGAGGTCGGTCGCAGCACGTCGGTGCCGACGCTGGTCGACGGCGTCTTCGTCAGCTGAGCAGGTCGACCGCGTGCACGCCCGCGGCGGCGGCGGTCAGGAACGACGCCGGGTCGGCATCGAGCCCCCGGCCCATCGTCGACAGGCGAACCGGTGAGCTCGCCAGCGCGCTCAGCAGGTCCGCTCCTGCGGGCACCCGCACCAGGCGGTGCCGCGACGACAGCGCCGCGACCTGGTCGTCGATCCGGTGCCCGAGCCCGTCGAGCGCACCCGGGTCGAACACGGGGACGACGACGTCCGCGGCCGCGAGCGCGACCCGTCCGTAGGCCGTCAGGGAGTGGTGCGAGATGCCGAGGTGGCGCTCGCGCTCGTCCGCCCCCGAGACGCGCAGGGACGCGACCGGGCGACCGCCCAGCGTGGCCGCCGCGTTGACGGCCTCGCCCGCCGCGACGCCCGAGAACCCCCAGCGCGTGCCCGTGCCGAGGTTGCCCGGCCCCTGCGCGACGACCACGAGCGAGGCGCCGACGACGTGCCGCGCGGCCAGCAGCCCGGTGTGCACCGTGACCGCCTCGAGGTCGCCGCCGAACGCCTGCCCGGTCGTGATGCAGGCGTCGATCCAGCCCGCCGACCGCAGGCCCGCGACGGCCCGGGAGAACCAGGCGGGCAGCGCGCCGCCGTCGGTCATCACGTACGCGACCCTCGGAGGTGCCTGGCCGGTGCGGGCGGCGGCGAAGCGGGCGCCAGCGACGATCGCGGGGAGGGCGGAGTGCAGGTCCGCGACGACGACCGGCAGCCCGGCGAGGTCGTCCGCGTCGCGAAGCACGTCGTGGTGCGGCGACTCCTGGTCGTCGACCCCCAGGACCATCGCCTGCAGCGGCGTGTACCTGGCCTTGACCAGGTGGCCGGGACCCTCGGGCGGGTCGGCCGGCGGGGTGTCGGGCCGCGCGACGACCAGTGCGTAGCCGCCGGTGCCCAGCCCACGGGCCAGGGCCGAGACGTTGAGCAGGACCCGGTCGCCGATGACGGGGGACCCGACGAGGGAGGGGTAGGCCAGCGCCCGGACGGTCCCGCCGGCGGGAACCGCCCCGACCGGCGACTCCAGCTCGACCGTCACCTCTGCGGCGCCCGGCCACGTGGATCCGAGCGACACCACGACCCCAGCACGCCACGTGATCACGCGCCCACGCTACCGGCCACTACGGTGGTGCTCGATGGCCGCTCAGATCGCCCCTGCCGAGCGCCTGCTCAACCTCGTCATCGCCCTGGTCAACACGGCCGGCCGCATGACGAAGGAGCAGGTGCGCACAAGTGTCGCCGGCTACCAGGAGGCACCGTCCGACGACGCGTTCGAGCGGATGTTCGAGCGCGACAAGGACACCCTGCGCGACCTCGGCATCCCGATCCTGACGATCACCGACGCCGGCCACGGCGACGACATCGGCTACCGGGTCGACCTGGACGCCTACGCGCTGCCCCCGCTCGACCTCACCGCCGCCGAGCTCGGGGTGCTGGCCATGGCCGCCCAGGTGTGGCAGGACCAGGCCGTCCAGGCGGACACGTCGCGCGCCCTGACCAAGCTGCGGGCCGTCGGCGAGGGTGTCGAGTCGACGGACCTCGTCGCGGGCCTCTCCCCGCGCGTGCGGGCGGGCGGCGGCGCGTTCAGCCCGCTCGTCGACGCCGTCCAGGCGCGGCAGCCGGTCCGGTTCACCTACCGCGCCGCGACCACCGGCGAGGTCCGCGAGCGCGTCGTGGAGCCGTGGAAGCTGCTCGCCCGGCGTGGCGGCTGGGTGCTCGTCGGCCTGGACCGGGACCGTGGCGCCAGCCGGTCGTACCGGCTGAGCCGCATCGAGGGTGCCGTGCGGTCGGTGGGGGAGCCCGGGTCGTTCCCGCCCCCCGAGCCGGAGGCGCTCGCCCAGGCGATGCGCGCGTGGGGAGCCGGACCCGAGCTGACCGCGACGCTGGCGATCCTCCCGGAGCGCGCGAGCGCCCCGCGGGCGCGCGCCGTCCCCGCGCCACCGGACGCCCCGGACTGGACCGCCGACCCCGCGACCGCGCCCCTCGTCGCGAACCGCGAGCTGGTGCACGTGCCGTACCGGGCCGAGTGGGAGCTGGCCGAGGAGCTCGTCGGCTACGGCGCGGCCGTCGTCGTGCTCGCGCCCGTCAGCCTGCGCGAGCACGTCCTGCACCTGCTGCGGACCGCGGCCGTCCTCGACTCGTCCGTCGACCAGCAGGGGGTGAGCGTCGATGGCTGAGCGCGCCAGCGACCGGCTCCTGCGGATGCTGGGGATGATCACCTACCTGGACCGGCACGAGGGCGTCGCGGTCGAGGAGATCGCCGACCACTTCGGCGTGACGACCGGCCAGGTGATGTCGGACATCGACACGCTCTGGGTCACGGGCACGCCGGGTTACTACCCGCACGACCTCATCGACTTCGACGCGGCCTCCTACGAGCAGGGCGTCGTGCGCCTCACGGAGTCGCGAGGCATGACGCGGCCGCTGCGCCTGGGTGCCCGTGAGGCGGTCGCGCTGGTCGCGGCGCTGCGGGCGCTCGACTCGGCCCTCGGCTCGGCCATGGACCCCGAGCGTGCCGCGGTCCTGCGCTCGGCGCTGGGCAAGCTGACCGCGGCGACCGGCGACGCCGCAGCGGCGGTCGACGTGCGGCTCGCCGTCGACGCCGCGCCCGACGTGGCCGCAGCGGTCGCGACGGCCCTGCGCGACGGGCGACGGCTGCACCTGCGCTACGTGAACGCCGCGGACATCACCACCGAGCGCGACGTGGACCCGATCCGGCTCGCGACCGACGACGAGCGCTCGTACCTGCTGGCGTGGTGCCTGCTCGTGGACGGCGAGCGGCTCTTCCGCATCGACCGGGTGCTGGAGGCCCACGTCCTGGACGAGCCGAGCCTCGAGCACCAGGTGAGCGAGAGCGCGCACCTGTTCGCGCCCGGGCCCGAGGGTGAGCTCGTCACGCTGCACCTGACCAGCCGGGCCCGGTGGGTCGCCGAGACGACGCCCGTCGACGCCGTACGCAACCACGACGACGGCTCGTTCGAGGTCGACCTGCGGGTGGTGCAGGAGTCCTGGCTGCGGCACCTCGTGCTCCAGGTCGCCGACGACGTGCTCGAGATCCAGCCCGCCCGCGTCGCCGAGGAGGTCGCGTCGTCGGCCCGAGCGGCGCTGCGGGCCTACGGTGCGCTCGCCGAGACGGGGGTGTGAGGGTGCTCTGGTTCTCCGTGTGGACCGTGCTGGTGCTGGCGACGCTGGGTGGCGCCTTCCTGCTCGGCCGGCGGCTGTGGCGGTCCGGCGTCGCGCTGGCGAAGGAGCTCGGGCGTGCCGCCGAGGTCGCCGAGCAGCTAGCCGTGCGCGTCGACGAGCTGCAGGCCGCGGCCGCCGCTCTGCGGCCCGACACCGGTCAGACTGTCTTCGCCGAGCCCGCCGAGATGTACGACCGCTACGCCGAGCTCCGCGTCGCCGCGGCCGGCCGCCGGGTCGCCCGGCAGGCTCGTCGCGAGGCGACCCGACGCGCCTGGAAGGCCTACTGGCGCTGACCGTTTCCGCGCGCGCGTAGGATTGCCGAGTCATCACTCAACGACGGAGGCTCGATCCGTGCGTAACCTCAGCGCCTGGCACGTGGTTCTCGTGCTCGCCGTGGTCCTTCTCGTCTTCGGGGCCAAGCGGCTCCCGGACGTGGCCAAGAGCGTCGGGCAGTCGATGAAGATCTTCAAGAACGAGGTCAAGGACCTGAACAAGGACGACGCGCCGACGACGGACGCGCCGGCCGGCACCACCCCGGTGGCCCAGACCACCGTCGTCACCCCGCCGGTCGTCGTGCAGACGCCCGTCGTCACCCCGGACCGGCCCGAGCCGACCGAGGGTTCCGCCCCGCCGAAGGTCTGACCCGCAGGTGAGCGCACGCCGCGGGGATGAACCCGGCGGCCGGATGCCGCTGCGAGCACATCTGGTCGAGCTGCGTCACCGGCTGTTCCTCGCCGTCATCGGCCTGCTCGTCGGGGCCGTCATCGGGTGGTTCCTGTACACGCCGGTCTTCGAGGCCCTGCAGCAGCCCATCCAGGACGTGGCCGAGGCGCGCGGCGACCTCGTCGGGCTGAACTTCAACGGCCTGGCCGCCTCGTTCGACATGCAGATCAAGGTCTCGTTCTTCCTCGGCGTGCTCATCTCGAGCCCCTGGTGGATCTACCAGCTCTGGGGCTTCATCACGCCCGGGCTCACGCGTCGCGAGCGCGCGTACGCGTACGGGTTCGTCGGCGTCGCCGTGCCGCTCTTCCTCGCGGGCGCCTACCTCGCCTGGTGGGCGCTGCCGAACGCCGTCCGGCTGCTGACCGAGTTCACCCCCGAGGGCGCGTACAACCTCATCGACGCCCAGACGTACCTCGGCTTCGTCATGCGCCTGACCCTGGCCTTCGGTCTGGCGTTCCTGCTGCCCGTGCTCATGGTCGCCCTCAACTTCGCGGGCCTCGGCTCGGCGGCGATGTGGCGCCGCAGCTGGCGGTGGGCCGTCGTGATCGCGTTCGTCTTCGCGGCCGTCATGACCCCGACCCCCGACGCGATCACGATGCTCATGGTCGCGCTGCCGATCTGCGGGCTGTACTTCATCGCGCTGCTGGTCTGCGAGCTGCACGACCGGCGGGTCAACAAGCGTCGCCTGGCCGAGGGGCTGCCGACGCTCGACGGCTACCTGCCCGACGACACCCCCGGGGGGGCCGCGTGACTCGTCTGGGCGTCGTGGTGAACCCCACCGCGGGCAAGGGGCGGGGGACCGCCGCCGGCCGACGCACGCACGAGCTGCTGCGTGCTCGCGGGCACGACGTCCAGGACCTCTCGGCTGCCTCGCTCGCGCTGGCCACCGACCGCGCCCGCACGGCCGTCCTGGCGGGCCTCGACGCGCTGGTGGTCGTGGGCGGCGACGGGATGGTGCACCTGGGCGTGAACGTCGTCGCCGGCACCGACCTGCCGCTCGGCGTCGTCGCGGCGGGGACGGGCAACGACATCGCGCGCACGCTCGAGCTGCCGAAGCCGGGCCACGTCGACGCGTCCGTCGCCGCCATCGAGCACGGGCTGCGCGAGGGACCCCGGCAGGTGGACGCGGTGCGCGTCGGTCCGCCCGGCACGGCCGCGCACGAGTGGTTCCTCGGAGTGCTGTCCTGCGGGTTCGACGCCGCGATCAACGCCCGGGCGAACGAGATGACCTGGCCCAAGGGCTCCGGGCGGTACGTGCGGGCGTTGCTCGCCGAGCTGCCCAGGTTCGAGCCCTACGGGTACCGCGTGACCATGGACGACCAGGTGTGGGAGTCCACCGGCACGCTCGTCGCGGTCGCGAACGTGCCGTGGATCGGCGGCGGCCTGAAGATCGCGCCCGACGCCGTCGTGGACGACGGTCTGCTCGACGTCGTCGTCGCCGGACCCTTCAGCAAGCCCGGCGTGATCAAGATCTTCCCCGGCATCTACGGGGGCAAGCACGTGGGCCACCCGTCCGTCGACGTGTTCCGCAGCCGGTCCGTGCTCATCGAGCCGCTGACCGACCTCGGCGGCCTGCCGCCCGCCGCGTTCGCCGACGGGGAGCGCGTCGGACCGCTCCCGCTGCGGGTCACCGTCGAGCCCGGGGCGCTCTCCGTCCTGTGCTGATGCGCGCGCCGGGCCTGTGGGCGGCCCACGTGTGCCTAGGGTGTGCGTGTGGTGGCCCGCACACGCAAGTCCTCCCGTCCCGCTGACCCGCCGGCCGAGCCCTCGCCCGCCGAGCGTTACGCGGCGGCCCGCCGCCGGGCCGACGAGGAACGCACCGAGCTCGCCAAGTTCCGGGAGCTGCTGGGGTTCCCGCTCGACCAGTTCCAGGTGGACGCGTGCCTGGCGCTGGAACGCGGCAGCGGGGTGCTCGTCGCGGCGCCGACCGGTGCGGGCAAGACCGTCGTCGGCGAGTTCGCCGTGCACCTCGCGCTCGAGTCCGGTCGCAAGGCGTTCTACACGACGCCGATCAAGGCGCTGTCCAACCAGAAGTACGGCGACCTGGTCCGTCGCTACGGCGCCGAGAAGGTCGGCCTGCTCACCGGGGACACGACGATCAACGGGGACGCCCCGGTCGTCGTGATGACCACCGAGGTGCTCCGCAACATGCTGTACGCCGGGTCGACGACCCTGCAGGGGCTCGGGTTCGTCGTCATGGACGAGGTGCACTACCTCGCCGACCGGTTCCGTGGGCCCGTGTGGGAAGAGGTGATCATCCACCTCACCGACGACGTGCAGCTGGTGTCGCTGTCCGCGACCGTCTCGAACGCCGAGGAGTTCGGCGACTGGCTCGCCACCGTCCGCGGCGACACGACCGTGGTGGTCAGCGAGCACCGTCCCGTGCCGCTCGGGCAGCACGTCCTTGTACGAGGCGAGCTGCTCGACCTGTACGCGGGTCACGTGGACCCGACGGCGCCGGGCGTCGACCCGCCGATCAACCCCGACCTCAGCCACCTGCTGCGCCGCAGCAACCGCGAGGAGGTGCCGGCCCGACGCGGTCCCGCGCACCGCGGCCGGCAGCAGCAGGGCCGCCCGAACCACCGCCCGGGCGGCGGGAAGCCCACCCCTCGGTTCGCGGTCGTCGACGCGCTGGAGGCGGACGGGCTGCTGCCCGCGATCGTCTTCATCTTCTCGAGGGCCGGCTGCCAGGGCGCCGTGCAGCAGTGCCTCGCCGCGGGCGTGCGGCTGACGAGCCCGGCCGAGTCGTCGCGGATCCGGATGATCGTCGAGGAGAAGTGCGCCGCCGTCCCGCCCGAGGACCTGCCCGTGCTCGGCTACTGGGAGTTCGCGGAGGCGCTCAGCCGGGGCGTCGCCGCGCACCACGCCGGGATGCTCCCACTGTTCAAGGAGACCGTCGAGGACCTGTTCTCGCAGGGGCTGGTCAAGGTCGTGTTCGCCACCGAGACGCTCGCGCTCGGCATCAACATGCCCGCGCGGTCCGTGGTGCTCGAGAAGCTGGTCAAGTGGGACGGCTCCAGCCACGTCGACGTCACGCCGGGGGAGTACACCCAGCTGACCGGACGCGCGGGACGCCGGGGGATCGACACCGAGGGCCATGCGGTCGTCGTCGCGCACCCTGGGCTCGACCCGGTGCAGCTGGCCGGCCTGGCGTCCAAGCGGCTCTACCCGCTGCGGTCCAGCTTCCGCCCCACCTACAACATGGCCGTCAACCTCGTGGCGCAGGTCGGTCGCGACCGTGCTCGTGAGGTCCTGGAGACGTCGTTCGCGCAGTTCCAGGCCGACCGGGGTGTCGTCGGCCTGGCGCGGCAGGCACAGAGCCACACAGAGGCGCTGGACGGCTACGCGAAGGCGATGGAGTGCCACCAGGGCGACTTCGCCGAGTACGCGTCCCTGCGCCGGCAGATCACAGCCCGCGAGAAGGACCTCACACGCGCCGAGGCGTCCGCCCGCCGGGCCGAGGTCGCCCGGACGCTCGAGGGCCTGCGGGTCGGGGACGTGCTCGAGATCCCCGTGGGGCGTCGGTCGGGCCACGTCGTCGTCATCGACCCCGGCGGCGAGGCCGGGTTCGACGGCCCGAAGCCGACCGTGCTCACCGTCGACCGCCAGGTCCGCAAGCTCACGGTGGCCGACGTCGGGACGGGGGCCCGCACCGTCGGGTTCCTGCGCGTGCCCAAGGGGTTCACCGCCCGCGTGCCGGCGGCCCGCCGCGACCTGGCCGCCCAGCTCCGCACGGCCGTCAGCGAGGACGGGCACGCCCACACGTCGTCCAAGGGCCGCGTGAAACCGACCCGACGGGCGGCGGCCACCGACGACGCCGAGATCGCCGAGCTGCGGCGTCGGATGCGCGCGCACCCGTGCCACAGCTGCCCCGACCGCGAGGAGCACATGCGCTGGGCAGAACGCTGGGCGCGGCTGTCCGGCGAGCACGACGCGCTCGTCGCCCGGATCGCGGGCCGCACGGGTTCGATCGCGGCCGTGTTCGACCGCATCTGCGACGTGCTGCTGCAGCTGGGCTATCTCGCGCAGTCCGACGCCGAGGGCGGCGGCCGCGCCACGCTCGAGGTGACCGACGAGGGCCGCTGGCTGCGCCGGATCTACGCGGAGAACGACCTGCTGCTCGCGGAGTGCCTGCGACGCGGCGTGTTCGACGAGCTCGACGCCCCGGGTCTGGCGGCGGCCGTCTCGACCCTGGTCTACCGGTCCCGCCGCGACGACCAGGGCGAGCCGCGCATCCCGGGAGGACCGGCGAGCAGGCTGGGGGTCGCCCTGGACGCGACCGTCCGGGCCTGGTCCGAGCTCGACGACCTCGAGTCCGCGCACAAGGTCGAGACGACGCAGCCGCTCGACACCGGCCTGGTCGAGGCCGTGCACCGCTGGGCGGCCGGACGCAGCCTCGACGCGGTGCTCAAGGGCAACGAGCTGTCCGCCGGGGACTTCGTCCGCTGGTGCAAGCAGGTCATCGACGTGCTCGACCAGGTGTCCCAGGCGGCCCCGCACGACCGCGTCCGCGAGACCGCCCGCAAGGCCGTGGACGCGTTGCGGCGCGGAGTGGTGGCGTACTCGTCGGTGTAGGGCTCTATCGTGCCCGTGTGAGCTCGACCCTCTACCGCCACGGCGCGGTGCACACGTCCGCAGACCCGTTCGCCGAGGCGCTGCTCGTCGAGGACGGTGTGGTCGCGTGGATCGGCGCCGACGACACCGCCGACGGGCTCGCCTCCCGGGCCGACGAGGTGATCGATCTCGACGGCGCGCTCGTGGCCCCCGGCTTCGTCGACGCGCACGTGCACGTCCTGGAGACCGGCCTCGCGCTCGAGAGCATCGACCTGTCGGCCGAGGGCGGCGTGCACTCGCTCGCGGACGCGCTCGAGGCCGTGCACCGGGCGGCGCAGCAACGGTCCGCGAGCGCGCAGGACAGCCCTCTGCTCGGCTTCGGCTGGGACGAGCTGCGCTGGCCCGAGGGGCGGCCGCCCACCCGCGAGGAGCTCGACTCGGCCGCGGGTGGCGCTCCGGTGTACCTGGCCCGCGTCGACGTGCACTCGGCGGTCGTCTCGAGCGCCCTGACCGCGAGCGCCGGCCTCGACGTGCTGCCGGGCTGGAGCTTCGACGGGCGCGTCGAGCGGGACGCGCACCATGCCGCCCGGGACGCGGCGCGCACGGTCGCGCCGGACCGGCGGACCCGGTTGTACCGCCAGGCGCTGGAGCACGCCGCGGCCCGGGGCGTCGTCTCCGTGCACGAGCAGTCGGCGCCCTTCATCGACACGCGCGAGGGTCTGATCGAGCTGCTCGAGCTGACCGCCGACGAGGAGAGCGGCCTGCCGCACCTCGTGGGCTACCGCGGCGAGCAGTGCGTCACCGTCGACGACGCGCGCGAGATCCTGGCGGCGATCCCCGGCCTCACCGGGATCGGTGGCGACCTGAACATCGACGGCTCGCTCGGCTCGCGGACCGCCGCGCTGCGGGCGCCCTACACGGACGCCCCGTCGAGCGACGGCGCGTTGTACCTGACCGCCGAGCAGGTCTGCAACCACCTCACCGCGGTCACCCGTGCGGGCGTCCAGGGCGGCTTCCACGTCATCGGCGACCGGGCGATGGACGAGCTGCTGATCGGGCTGCGGGCCGCCGTCGACGTGGAGGGTGTGGAGGCGATCGCGCGACGCGGGCACCGGCTCGAGCACGCCGAGCTCGTCGACGCCCCGACGTTGGCCGCGTTCGTCCTCCTGGGCGTCCAGCTGAGCGTCCAGCCCGGGTTCGACGCCGCGTGGGGCGGTCCGGACGGCATGTACGCCGCCCGTCTCGGCGCCGGCCGCGCCGCCGCCCTCAACCCGCTGGCCGACCTCGCCGCGGCCGGGATCCCGCTCGCGTTCGGCTCGGACTCGCCCGTCACGCCGATCTCGCCGTGGGCGGCGGTCCGTGCCGCGGTCCAGCACCGCTCCGCCGACCAGCGGATCTCGGCGCGGGCCGCGTTCCGGGCCTCGACCCGTGGCGGTTGGCGGCTCGCGGGCCTCGACCACACCGGCGCCGGCGAGCTGCGGGTGGGGTCGCCGGCCCACCTCGCGGTGTGGCGTGCGGAGCATCTGACCGTGCAGTCGGCGGACGGCCGCTTCTCGTCGTGGAGCACCGACGCGCGCGCGGGGATCCCGCTGCTGCCGGACATGTCGCAGGACGCCCCGCTGCCGGAGTGTCTGCGCACCGTGCGCGGCGGGACCGTCCTGCACGACACGTTCTGAGACACGCCGGACGACGCGATCCGAGACACGCGGGAGAACCTGGACAACTGACCGGGTGAAAAAAACGGAGCCCGATCGTGGACAGCGCAGTCCGATTCCGCCTGATCCCGCGACACGCGGACCGACACGCCGAACCGAACGGTACAGACCGTACGCGGGGGGCTCTGGTGACCTGCGGGTACGGCTCTCACCTGCACCGTCGCGGCCTTGACACACCCGGGGAACTGGGTAGGTTTCAGGGGATCCACCTGAGCGACATGCCCACGACGACGTCGGGCCATGGGGGGCAAAGGTGGAGAGCTAGGGCTCCGACCGGGCCCGCGTGTTCAGTAGACAACGGTCCGTGCGCCTGCACGCCGACCGGTACGAAGGACACGCGGGCCGGTCGGTCGGCGCCCCTGAGCGATTCTCAGGCGCCCCGGTCGCGACGACCTCCCGACACATGCACCTGACGTACTCTCCTGAGGTGCCCGCCCGTGAACCCGCCCGCTGGTGGACTCTCGTTCTCGCCGTCGCCGGTGGCTATCTGACCCGGCTCGCCTTTCCCGCTCCCGGCTGGTGGGGGATGGCCTTCGTCGGCATCGCGCTCGTCTACCTCGCGATGCGTCGGGACGGCGCCCGCTGGAACGCCCTCGTCGGGTTCGTCTGGGGCCTGGCCCTGTTCGTCCCCTTGATCAGCTGGACGGGCGACGCCGTGGGACAGGTGCCCTGGTTCGCCCTGTCCACGCTCGAGGCGCTGTACTTCGCCCTGTTCGGCGCGGCCTGGTCGTGGGCCCGGCGCGGGCAGGCCGTCTGGCGCAGCGGAGGTCTGCAGGTCGTCGTGTTCGCGGTGCTCTGGGCCGCCACGGAGGAGCTCGCGGCGTCGTGGCCCTTCGGTGGGTTCCCGTGGGGGCGGATCGCCTTCTCGCAGGCGGACTCGCCGCTCGCCGCGTTCATCTCCTGGGGCGGGACGCCGTTGCTCACCGGAGTCGTCGTGGCGGTCGGGGTGCTCCTGGCGCGGATCTGGCTCGCGGCCCGCAGGCTGCGCCTGGTGCGCCTCGGCGTGGCCTGCGCGGTGGTCGCGGTCATCTTCGTCGTCGGCCTGACCATCCCGCTCGACACCCAGGCCCAGCAGGGCTCGCTCAAGGTGGGTGCCGTCCAGGGCAACGTCCCCGGCACCGGGCTCGACGCGTTCGGGCAGCGGGAGGCGGTCCTCGACAACCACGTCGCGGGCACCTACGCGCTGCTCGACCAGGTGGAGCCCGGCGATCTCGACCTGGTCCTGTGGCCCGAGAACGGCACGGACATCGACCCGCAGGTGGACGCCGGGGCGGCGAAGCTGATCGACGACGCCGCGACCGCGGTCGATGCCCCGATGCTCGTCGGCACCGTGCAGTACCCCGAGAGCGGCGGCCGGTACAACACCGCCGTGCTCTGGGTGCCCGGCGTCGGTGTCACCGAGTACTACAGCAAGCAGCACCCCGCGCCGTTCGCCGAGTACATCCCGCTGCGCTCGCTGGTGCGTCCGTTCTCGTCGGCGGTCGACCTGGTCACGCGCGATATGCTGCCCGGCAACAAGCCTGGGTACATCCCCCTGCAGTCCGAACGGCTGGGCCGCACGGTCGGGATCGGGGACGTCATCTGCTTCGAGGTCGCGTACGACGCGATCGTCCGCGACGCCGTTCGGGCCGGGGGAGAGGTGCTGGTCGTGCAGACGAACAACGCGTCCTTCGGCGTCTCCGACGAGTCCACGCAGCAGCTCGCGATGTCGCGTCTGCGCGCGATCGAGCACGGCCGGGCCACCGTCCAGATCTCCACGGTGGGCGTCAGCGCGGTCATCGAGCCGAACGGTGTGGTCGCGCAGGACACCGACCTGTTCACGGCCGCGCAGATGGTGGCGTCCCTTCCGCTGCGCGACTCCCTGACGCCCGCTACCCGGCTGGGCTCCTGGCCGGCGTGGATCGTCGACGGCCTGGCGATCGTCATGGTCGCCGCCGGGATCGCCGGCGCCCGCGGGATCCGTCGCCAGGACCGGGTCGGCACCGCCGCATGACGGGCTCCGTCGGACGCGTGCTGGTCGTCGTCCCCACGTACAACGAGCGCGAGAACCTCCCACTCGCCCTGGACCGGCTGCGCGCGCACGTGCCGCAGGCGGACGTCCTCGTCGTCGACGACGGCTCTCCCGACGGCACGGGCGAGGTGGCCGAGAAGATCGCCGATCAGGAGGTCGACGGACCGCGGCGCGTCCACGTCCTGCACCGGTCCGGGAAGCTCGGTCTCGGGACGGCCTACATCGCGGGGTTCCACTGGGCGCTCGAGCGGTCCTACGACGTCGTCGTCGAGATGGACGCGGACGGCTCGCACCGCGCCGAGGACCTGCCCAGGCTCCTCGACGCGCTGCAGGACGCCGACCTCGTGCTCGGCTCGCGGTGGGTGCCCGGCGGCAAGGTGCTCAACTGGCCGATGAGCCGGCACGTCCTGTCGCGGGGCGCCAACACGTACACGCGGATCATCCTGGGCATCCCGCTCGGCGACGCCACGGGTGGCTTCCGCGCCTACCGCGCCACGCTGCTGCGGGACCTCACGCTCGACGACATCGCGTCCCAGGGCTACTGCTTCCAGGTCGACATGGCGTGGCGGGCCGTCCGGCAGGGCGCGCGCGTCGTCGAGGTTCCCATCACGTTCGTCGAGCGTGAGCTGGGCACGTCGAAGATGAGCCGGGCGATCGTCGTCGAGGCCTTGGTCAGCGTGACGCGGTGGGGGATAGCAGAACGCTCCCGCCGTGTGGCGGGAGCGTTCAGGCGTTCCTAGCTGTCGAGCGCGTCAGGCGCTGCGGCGCAGCTTTCCCGAGCGGAGCAGGTCGAGGCGCTCGTCGAGCAGCTCCTGGAGCTCACCGACGGTGCGGCGCTCGAGCAGCATGTCCCAGTGCGTGCGCGGGGGCTTGCCGGCCTTCACCTCGGGTCGCGAGGCGTCGCGAAGCAGTGCCTCCTCGCCGCAACGGCACTCCCAGACCACCGGGACATCGGCCTCGACCGAGAACGGCAGGATGATCGTGTGCCCGTTGGGGCAGTCGTAGTGAGCCTGGAGGCGGGGCGCGAACTCGACGCCGTCTTCCGTCTCCATGCTGTGGGACCCGATGCGCATGCCGCGCAGGGACCGGTTTGCCATCTTGGGATCCTCCGTGCCGTTGTACGGCCGTCGAGAGTGTGAACTTCCACCGGTGTTAACGGTGGGGGCCCCTCCAGTGTTCCAGGTCGAGGTGAAGGGACTGTGAACGCCCTCAGCATGCGGCGGAGAGGCTTAGGGTCGCAGGGTGACTTCGCAGGCTCCCACCAGGCAGATGACGTTCCGACAGCTCGGCGAGCGCGGACCGAGCGTGTCCGTCGCCGGCCTCGGGTGCAACACGTTCGGCGCAACGCTGGCCCCGGACGGGGTTCCGGCCCTGGTCTCCGCGGCCCTGGACGCCGGCATCACCTTCTTCGACACGGCCGACGTCTACGGCGGGTCGTTCGGCCAGAGCGAGGAGCTGCTGGGCGCCGCGCTGGCCGGCCGTCGCGACGAGATCGTCCTCGCCAGCAAGTTCGGGGCGGGCGCGCCGCAGGGCGAGGCGGCGGGCTCGCGCGCATACGTGCGGCGCGCTGTCGAGGCCTCGCTGCAACGGCTCGGCACCGACCGGATCGACCTGTACCAGATGCACGTGCCGGATCCCGTGACGCCCATCGAGGAGACGCTGGCCGCCCTGCACGAGCTCGTCGTCGAGGGAAAGGTCCGCTACCTCGGGTCCTCGAACTTCGCGGGCTGGCAGGTGGTCGACGCCGACTGGAGCGCGCGGACCGCAGGTGCGACGGCCTTCGTCTCGGCCCAGAACCGGTACAACCTGCTGGCCCGGGACGCCGAGGCCGAGCTGATCCCCGCGCTCGAGCAGGTCGGCGTGGGCCTGATCCCGTACGTGCCGCTCGCCTCGGGGCTCCTGACGGGCAAGTACTCGCGCGACGAGACCGCGCCCGAGGGTTCGCGACTGTCCCGCTGGCCCGACCGGCTGGCGGCCGCCGACTTCGACCGGATCGATGCGCTCGCCGCGCTGGCCGGGCAGTGGGACATCGACCTGCCGACGCTGGCGCTGGGTGGCCTCGCCGCCCAGCCCGCGGTCTCGACGGTCATCGCCGGCGCCCGGACGCCCGAGCAGCTGCGCGCGAACGTGGCGTCGATCCTGTGGGAGCCGACGCTCGACCAGCTCGCCGCGATCGACGACGCATCGCCCGGCCCGGTCGGCTGACCGGCTCACCACTCGAGCATCCTGGCGCGGTCGGCGCCGATCGCGGCGAAGCCCGACACGCGGACCCCGGCCTCGTCGGCACCCTCGCGCAGGGCACCTGCCCACGACGCCTCGAACAGGCCCCTGTCTCCGCCTGCCTCCCGGACGAGACCCACGAGCACCGACCCGCCGGGCGCGTACTCGTCGAGGACCGAGCCGAGGACGTGCATGATGCCGCTCACGACCTCGGGCTCGGCGCGCATCGCGACGTCCGAGATCGGCAGCGCGACCGGAAGGGTGTACCCGCCTGCGTCGAGCAGCACGAACCACAGGGCCGGCTCCCCGGACCGTTCGTAGCCGACGAGGCCGAGGAGCACCCCGAGGGCGTCGTCGGGCGTCCCGACCGGGCCGCCCGGCGGGGGCGGCAGGTCGTCGTCCGGACCGTCGTCGTCCCAGTCCAGCGCCTCCCACGCCCCGCGCCCCGCCCTGAGCTGGGTGTCCCACTCCTCGTCGAGCCAGTCGTCGTCCTCGTTCGCCGTCATGCGTCCAGGTTGCCCCCGGACGACGGCGCGGAACGGGCTCGCGGCGGGCTCGGGGGCCCGGCGGGGGCTGTGGTCGGCTCAGGCCGCCAGGTGAGCGGTCAGCGCCTCCACGACGAGCGCGTGGTCGTCGGCCTGGGGGAGACCCGACACGGTCACGACGCCGACGACGCCCACGTCGCGCACCCGGATCGGGAACGCACCACCGTGCGCGGCGTACTCGCGCAGGGGCAGGTCGTGCTGCTCGTTGAACGTCGTGCCCTTCGCCTTCGCGCGCAGCCCGACCAGGTAGGACGGCGCGCCGAAGCGCAGGACCACCCGGACCTTGCGCGCCACCCACGTGTCGTTGTCCGCCGTCGTCCCGGCCCGCGCCGCGTGGAACACCTGCTGAGTCCCGTGCTGGACGTCCACGGTGATCGGCAGGTCGCGCTCCTGTCCCAGCTCGATCAGCAGGCAGCCGAGCCGCCAGGCGTCGTCGTGGGTGAAGGTGGTGAACACCAGGTCGCGTTCCTGCTGCTCGATGGTCGCGATGGTGCGCTGGATCTCGGTGACGTCGTCGGCACTCATCACGACATCGTCGCAGACGGCACGGGGGCCACCCCGAAGTTGCTGTCGAACAGGTGCGACGGGTCGTAGAGCGCCTTGAGCCGGCCGATCTTGGCGAGAGTCGCGGGCGGGAACGCCTCGGCGACGCGGGCGGGGGACTGGTTGGTCTCGAAGCTGAGGTAGACCCCGTCGAGGTAGGGCGCGAGCCGCTCCCACCAGGCGTCGATGTCGGCGCGACGACGCCCGCCGGCCGTCGCGGCGAGCGAGAAGTTCTGCGTCCGGTGGGCATAGGCGGTGGCCGCGGGGTCGAGGTCGTTGACCGCACCGCCGACCGCCCGCAGCTGCACCATGCCGGACACGCCGGAGCGCACCAGGTCGGCCAGCAGCTCGGCCAGCTCGGGCGTCACGTGCTCCACGAGCCCGCCGCGCGCCGCAAAGTCGGGTCCGCCGGTGTGCTGACCGTGGTGCGCCTCGACGGTGGCGGCGTAGGGGACGACCTGCGCCTGCTGCTGCAGCACGGGCGCCAGGTCGAGGAACGGCTCGAGGACCGCGACCGCCGCTTCGGTGTCGTCGTTCGCCCAGACGGCGATCGTGTAGCCGATGGCCGGGTTCTGCCCGCTCGCGGGGATCAGGCTCAGGAAGCTGGTCAGCTCGCGCGGCGCCCCCTCGACGAACGTCGCCCACGACTCGATGAACGCCGCCGTGTCCGTGGCGTCGAAGACGATCGTCGCGTGCACGACGTTGCCCACCTGCGCGGCCTCGATCTCGACGGCGGTGAGGATGCCGAAGTTGGCGCCCGCACCCCGCACGGCCCACAGCAGGTCGGGCTCGTGCTCCGCGTCGGTGCGCACGATCCGACCGTCCGCGAGCACCAGCTCGGCGGCCACGACGTGGTCGAGCGTGAGGCCGTACGAACGGGCGAGGAACCCTTGGCCGCCCGCGGTCACCAGCCCGCCGACGCCGACGTCGCCGTAGTCGCCGGAGCTGATCGCGAGCCCGTGCGGCGTGAGCGCGGCCGCGACGTCGCCCCAGCGAGCCCCGGCCCCGAGCCGGACGAGTCCGCGGCTGCGGTCGAGCACCTCCACCGTGTCGAGCTTCCCGACGTCGATCACGATGCCGCCGTCGTTCGTCGACCGACCGCTGATCCCGTGCCCGCCGCTGCGGACCGCGAGCGGCACGTCCTGCGTTCGGGCGAACGCGAGGGCGTCGCTGACGTCCTGCGGCGAGGTCGCCCGGATGACGAGGCCCGGCGAGCCCGCGTAGATGTACGTGGAGCGGACGCGCCCGTACTCGCGGTCTCCAGGCTCCACGGCCTTGCCGACGAGGGACGCGGGCAGCCCGTCGTAGTCGATCCCCGGACGCCGTCTGGCCAGGGCGGCCGCGGGCCGGACCGCGCCGGTCGCCGTGCCGGCCGAGGACCTCTGGGCGGCGACGGCCTCACGCAGTGCCGGAGCGACCTCCTGCCCGAAGACCGCCAGCGTGCGCTCGTCGTCGGCCGCGACGATGAACGTGCCGATGCCGTCCTCGAGCGCGAGCGGCAGGAGCTCGTCGACCCACTGCTCGGGGGTGCCCTGGGGACCGCCGATGTTGAGGAGCCGGCGGATCTCGCGCGGGTCGCGGCCGGCGGCCTCGGCCGCCTCGTCGATGGCCGCGTTGCCGCGCCCCAGGTCGCCGGGCTGCAGGTACCCCTGGCTCGGCAGCCAGCCGTCGGCCTTGGTGCCGACGAGCCGCAGCATCCGCGGCTTGTAGGCGCCGAGCCAGATCGGGATGTCGTGCGCGGGCGACGGGCCCCGCTTCGCGCCGTCGACCTGGTGGAACGTGCCGCGCACCCGCAGCGGAGTCCGCTCGTCGGCGTCCCAGACGCCGCGGATGATGTCGATCGCCTCGTCGAGCGCGGTCACGCCCTCGCCGGGGGTGCGACGCGGTGCGCCCATCGCCACGATCGCGTCCCAGAACGCCCCGGACCCGAGCCCGAGCGCCAGCCGGCCGCCCGAGAGCAGGTCCAGGCTCGCGGCCGCCCGTGCGAGGACGGCCGGCGGACGCAGCGGCAGGTTGAGCACGTTGCCCGACAGCAGCACCCGCTGCGTCGAGGCGGCGACCCAGGACAGCAGCGTCCAGGTGTCGAGGAACGCCGGCTGGTAGGGGTGGTCCTGGAACGTCACGAGGTCGAGGCCGACCTCCTCGCTCGCCTGCGCGAGCGCCACGACCTGGTGCGGGTCCTTGGCCGACGGCGTGATGAAGCTGCCGAACACGAGGTCATGGCCGTAGTCGGGCACCCTGGAAGCCTTTCGTCGAGTGATACAACGTTCAACTATATCGCCCGTGAGGACGCGAGCGCGCCCGGGGGAGGGACGCGTCGGTGCCTGCTGGCACGATGGTGCCCACACCTTCCACCTCACGAGGACGGACACGCAGTTGCCTGCACCGTTGCCCGCACAGCTCTCTGCCGACAGCCACGATCTGATCCGCGTCCAGGGGGCGCGCGAGAACAACCTCAAGGACATCAGCGTCGAGCTGCCCAAGCGTCGCCTGACGGTGTTCACCGGCGTCTCGGGCTCCGGCAAGAGCTCGCTGGTCTTCGGCACGATCGCCGCCGAGTCCCAGCGCATGATCAACGAGACGTACAGCAGCTTCGTGCAGGGCTTCATGCCGAGCCTGGCCCGCCCGGACGTCGACGTGCTCGACGGCCTGACGACCGCGATCATCGTCGACCAGGAGCGGATGGGCGCCAACGTGCGGTCCACCGTCGGCACCGCGACGGACGCGAACGCGATGCTCCGGATCCTGTTCAGCCGGGTGGGCCAGCCGCACCTCGGCTCGCCCCAGGCGTTCTCGTTCAACGTCGCCTCGGTGTCCGGGGCCGGCGCGATCACGATGGAGCGCGGCGGCGAGACCGTCAAGGAGCGTCGCAGCTTCACGGTGACCGGTGGCATGTGCCCGCGGTGCGAGGGCATGGGCAGCGCCACGAGCATCGACCTGACGCAGCTCTACGACGACTCCAAGTCGCTCGCGCAGGACGCGCTCACTATCCCGGGGTACACCGGGGGCGGCTGGAACACGCGGCTCTACATGGAGTCCGGCTTCTTCGACCCGGCGACGCCGATCCGCGACTTCACCGAGCAGGAGCTGCACGACTTCCTCTACCACGAGCCCGTCCGGATGAAGATCGCCGGCATCAACATGACGTACGAGGGACTGATCCCGCGGATCGAGAAGTCGATGCTCTCGAAGGACAAGGAGGCGATGCAGCCGCACATCCGCGCGTTCGTCGACCGTGCCGTGACCTTCACGCGGTGCCCCGACTGCGGCGGCAGCCGGTTGAACGAGGGCGCCCGGTCCTCCCGGATCGGCGGGGTCAACATCGCCGATGCCTGCGCGATGCAGATCAGCGACCTGGCCGAGTGGGTGCGCGGGCTCGACGAGCCGTCCGTCGCGCCCCTGCTGAAGAACCTGCGGGCCATCCTCGACTCGTTCGTCGACATCGGCCTGGGCTACCTGTCGCTCGACCGCCCGTCGGGAACGCTGTCGGGCGGCGAGGCGCAGCGGACCAAGATGATCCGGCACCTCGGCTCGTCGCTGACCGACGTCACGTACGTGTTCGACGAGCCGACGATCGGGCTGCACCCGCACGACATCCAGCGGATGAACACCCTGCTCCTGGCGCTGCGCGACAAGGGCAACACGGTGCTCGTCGTGGAGCACAAGCCGGAGACGATCGTGATCGGCGACCACGTCGTCGACCTCGGCCCCGGCGCCGGGACCGACGGAGGGACGATCTGCTTCGAGGGCACCGTCGACGACCTGCGCGCGAGCGGAACCCTCACGGGCCGCCACCTCGACGACCGATCCGTGCTCAAGGAGACCTTCCGGGCTCCGTCGGGCACGCTCGAGATCCGCGGGGCGAAGGCGAACAACCTGCGCGACGTCGACGTCGACATCCCGTTGGGGGTGCTCGTCGTCATCACCGGGGTCGCGGGCTCCGGCAAGAGCTCGCTGGTGCACGGGTCGATCCCGGACGACGCGGGCGTCGTGTCCATCGACCAGGGCGCGATCAAGGGGTCCCGCCGCAGCAACCCCGCCACGTACACGGGACTGCTCGAGCCGATCCGCAAGGCGTTCGCCAAGGCCAACAACGTCAAGCCCGCCCTGTTCAGCGCCAACTCTGAGGGCGCCTGCCCGAACTGCAACGGCGCCGGCGTCATCTACACCGACCTCGGTCCGATGGCCACGGTCGCGACGACGTGCGAGGTCTGCGAGGGCAAGCGGTTCGACGCCTCGGTGCTCGAGTACCACCTGGCCGGCCGGGACATCAGCGAGGTGCTGTCGATGTCGGTCGCGGAGGCCGAGGAGTTCTTCCGGACGGGGGAGGCACGCACCCCCGCGGCGCACACGATCCTCGCCCGTCTCGTGGACGTCGGGCTCGGCTACCTGCGCCTCGGCCAGCCCTTGCCCACGCTGTCCGGTGGCGAGCGGCAGCGGCTCAAGCTGGCGACGCACATGGGGGAGAAGGGTGACATCTACATCCTCGACGAGCCGACCACCGGCCTGCACCTGGCGGACGTCGAGAACCTGCTGGGGCTGCTCGACCGGTTGGTCGACTCCGGCAAGTCCGTCATCGTGATCGAGCACCACCAGGCCGTCATGGCGCACGCCGACTGGATCATCGACCTCGGTCCGGGCGCCGGCCACGACGGCGGCCTGGTCGTCTTCGAGGGCACTCCGGCGACGCTCGTGGCCGACCGGACGACCCTCACCGGCCAGCACCTGGCGGCGTACGTCGGTTCCTGAGCGGGTGCCTGTCACACATGGCCGACGAGGAACGTCGAGTGGGTGACCGGCACTCACGAGAGGAACCCGCCATGACGAACACGACCGAGACCACCGAGGGCTTCACCGCCGCCGAGCGCGCCGCCATGAAGGACCGTGCCCGGGAGGTGAAGTCCGCGGGCAAGAAGGCCGACGGGCTGGCCGACCTGCTCGAGAAGGTCGCCGAGATGGAGGACGCCGACCGGACGATGGCGGAGCGTCTGCACGTCCTGGTGACGGACGCCGCACCCGGGCTCGAGCCGAAGACCTGGTACGGCATGCCCGCCTACGCGAAGGACGGCAAGGTCGTGCTGTTCTTCAAGCCGGCCGCCAAGTTCAAGGCGCGGTACGCGACGCTCGGCTTCAGCGACTCGGCCGCGCTGGACGACGACGTGCTGTGGCCGACGGAGTTCGCGCTGACCCGGCTGACCGCCGCCGCCGAGCAGCGGATCACCGACCTGGTGACCCGGGCGGTCGGCTGACGCGAGCGATCCCGGGACATCGGCCACGAGCTGGCGTCCCGGGATCTCGGCGGACGCCTGGCGGGCTGCGTAGGCTGCTGAGCGGTGCTCGTCACCCCACGACGACGTGGGGTCCACCGAGGCACGACCTGTGGAGGGATCGACCGATGGCTGACCGGACCGACACCACGACCGAAGGCTTCACCGCCGAAGAGCGCGCCGCGATGAAGGAGCGTGCCAAGGAGGTCCGCCCCAGGGGCAAGAAGGTCGACGGGCTCACCGACCTGCTCGAGAAGATCGCCGAGATGGACGACGCCGACCGCGCGATCGCCGAGCGGGTCCACGCCATCGTCACCGACGTCGCGCCGGACCTGGAGCCCAAGACCTGGTACGGCCAGCCCGCCTACGCCAAGGACGGCAAGGTCGTGGTCTTCTTCCAGGCCTCCGGGAAGTTCAAGACGCGCTACGCGACCCTCGGTTTCAACGACACCGCAGCGCTGGACGACGGCTCGATGTGGCCGACCTCGTTCGCGCTCAAGGCACTGACGCACGACGACGAGAAGCGCATCGCCGCGCTCGTGAGAGCGGCCGTGAGCTGAGCCGACGGCCCGTCTCCTGACCCGTGCGTCGGCCGCCGCGGCGGCCCGCGCGTCGTGGGGGACGCGCGAGCCGCCCGGTCGACGACCGTCGCGGGGGAGGCCCGGTCGGGTCAGGCGTCGTCGAACTCCTCGGAGGCGAGCAGCCCGATCTCGACCAGGTCGAGCGGGTGCACCCACCCGTCGCTGATCGGGACGCCGCCGGCGCGGGCGATCGCGTCGCGCAGCGGTGCAGCCCAGACGTGCTCGATCAGCGCGATGGCGGCCGCGGACCCGTTCGGGATCTGCGCAGCGACGTCCCACGCGCGCTCCTCGTCGATGACGTGGCCGTCGGACCCCGCCTCGAGCCCGAGCAGCGCGCCGGCCTCGAGACCGGCCTCGCCGGCCAGACCGAGGCCGAGGAGCGCGCCGACCGTGGCGCCGAAGTCCTCCGCCTCGTCGACCGACAGGTCGCTCCAGCTCAGGGCGACGACCTCGCCGTCGACCGTCTTCTCGACGACGAGGACGTCGATGAGGCGGATGAGCTCGTTCTCCCGCAGCCGGGCGAGCTCCTCCAGGATCTCCCCGGAGAAGTTGGGCTCCTCGAAACCGACGACGAGCAGCTGGACGGGACCGATGGGCATGCTGGGCTCCTTCACACCGATGTTCGAGTGCCCTCGGACGACGGCACCTGTCCTGCGTCGCGCGTCAGGCGTTGAGGAGCTTCGTCTTCTGCGCGTCGAACTCTGCCTGGGTCAGGACGCCCGCGTCGAGGAGCTCCTTGAGCTTGGCGAGGTCCGCGTAGACGTCGGTGGGTGCGGCTGCCGGTGCGGCCGGCGGCGCGGCCTCCACCGGGGCGGCCACCTGCTCCGGAGCGCTAGCCTCCTGCGCCGCAGCATTCGCTGCGTTCGCCTGGGCGGCACCTCGGTTCGAGGCGACGTGGGCCGTGGCCCCGAGTACTGCTGCGCGACGTAGCATCCGCGGCATCGTGTTCTCCTTCGGTCCGACGTCGACGCGGTGCGCCGTCGCCAGGGTGTACGGGCGAGCCGCGTCCGCCGTCGGGCCGGTCTCGCACGCGGGACCGTCCATCGGAGCGTAGACCGCGCCCGGTTCATCCTGGGATCGTCCCGAGCGGGTGATATGCGGGAAAGCCGTCTGCGGCACGTACCGAGGCAAACGCCGATAATGCACATTATGACACTACGGTTCCGGAGCACCGTGCCGTCGACCCGGCACCTGCACGAAACGGCCCTCCCCGAGGCGAGCGACCCGCCATGCTCGTCCGCACGGTCCTTCTGCTGCTGCTCGCGGTCAGCCTGCCCATGCTGCGCCGGCGGCACTGGACGGAATCCCGGCGGTGACCGGCCGGCGGATCAGCACAGCGCCGAGCCGGCGTGACGACGCGACGCTGCTGCGGCAGCCTGCCGTCGCAGCGATCGTCCTCGGTGTCCTGACGCTGGTGCTCTGGTCGCTCGCTCTCCTGACCCACGACGCCCTGGACGCCTGACGGCGGTCGCCCGCGTGGCTCCCCGAGCTCTCTCCCCTGAAGTCTTGACCGCTGCACTTGTTTTTTGCAAGTATCGAGTCGTCGACCTGCTGGACCCCGAGACCGGACGAAGGACGCCTCATGTCGTCAGACCGGAAAGTCGTCGTGTGCCACCTGCTGTCGCTCGACGGCGTCGGCGAGAGCCCCCAGTCGTTCTTCACCGAGTGGGACGACGAGGCGGACGCTGCCGGCGCCGACTGGATCGGCACGCAGGACGCGGTGATCCTGGGCCGCAGCTACGACGAGTGGGTCGGGTTCTGGCCGGACAGCGAGATCGAGCCGTTCGCCACGTTCATCAACACGGTCCCGAAGCACGTCGCGACCTCCACGCCGCTCACCCCGGAGTGGGCCGGAGCGAGCGCCATCGACGGCCCGCTGGTCGACGCCGTCCGTGAGCTGAAGAGCCGGCCGGGTGGCGACATCGGCGTCCACGGCAGCATCTCGGTCGCGCAGGCGCTGCTCGCGGCGGGCGTGGTCGACGAGCTGCGGCTCGTGGTCGCACCGACGATCGCCGGCTCCGGCCGCAAGCTCCTCGACGGGCTGCCGCCGATCCGCCTCACCCCGATCCGGAGCACGGTGTCGCCGACGGGGTACCTGATCCTCGACTACCGCGTCGTCGCGTAGTCGCTCACCACCGCCACACACAAGGGAGAGCTCGACATGACCGCGATGTTCGTCAACCTGCCGGTGACCGACCTGGAACGCGCCAAGGCGTTCTACACGGCGGTCGGATTCACGTTCAACCCCGCCATGTCCGACCACAACGGCCTCTGCATCGTGGTCGAGGCGGACCACAGCTACCTCATGCTGCTCACGCGCGAGTACTTCCAGACCTTCACCGACCTCCCGATCGGCGACCCGGCCGTCAACCCGTCGGTGTCGACCGCGATCTTCCTCGAGGGTCGCGACGCGGTCGACTCGCGCGTCACCGCCGGCCTCGCCGCCGGCGGCACGGAACCGCACGAACCGACCGACTACGGCTTCATGTACCAGCGCCAGCTCAACGACCCCGACGGCAACATCCTCGAGTTCGGCTGGTTCGACCCGTCCGCCGCGGCCCCGGCTCCCGAGGCACTCGCGGACCAGCAGGCCTGACCTCCATGCCGGCACGCGAGTACGGGCAGTACTGCGGCATCACGCAGGCCCTCGAGCTCGTCGGCGAGCGCTGGGCGCTGCTCATCGTCCGCGACCTGCTCGTCGGGCCGCGTCGCTACGGAGAGCTCGCCGCGGGACTCCCCCGCATCCCGAGCAACATCCTGGCGACGCGGCTCAAGGAGCTGCAGGCGGCCGGCATCATCCGCCGGGCGCCGCGCTCGCGCATCATCGTCTACGAGCTGACGCAGTACGGGCACGAGCTCGAGCCGGTCGTCCTGGCACTCGGCGCCTGGGGCAACAAGGCGATGGGCGACCCGCGCGAGGGGCAGATCATCACTCCGGACGCGATGACCATGACTCTTCGCACCGCGTTCCGTCCGCAGGTGGCCGCGGACCTCCCGTCGACCGCCTATGCGGCGCACCTCGGACCCGTCGAGCTGCTCGTCCGTGTGGACGGCGCCACGCTCGACGTGACGCGCGGCGACGGGCCGGTCGACCTCGCGTTCGCCACGGGTCCGGAGATCCACCGGCTCATCTCGGGGCGGCTCGCCCCCGACCACGCGATCGCGACGGGCGCCGTCGAGGTGCTGCGCGGACGCGGCGACCTCCTCGACCGCTTCGCGAGCACGTTCCACCTGGCCGCCTGACGTGCCGCCCCCGCGGGKGCGGGGGCGGCATTCCAGCGGCTACTGGCCGGGCGGCAGCACGGGGCTGTTGTGGTACCCGGCGATCAGCCAGCGCCCGTCGCGCTTCTCGAACGCCCAGGTCGCGTTCACCTTCCGCGCCTCGGGCACCTGCGTCTCGCCGGCGAACAGGATGCCGGACTCGCTGACCACGATCGCCGCGTCCCGGCCGACGAAGCGCAGGCTGAGCGGCCGGTTGTAGGTCGAGGTGTTCTTGAGCGGTCCGTCGAAGGCCAGCGCCATGCTGTCGCGGATCGCGTCGCGACCCGCCCGGAGCGAGCCGGGCATGATCGCCGTGGCGTCCGCCGTGTAGTCGGCCACCATCCCGGCGGCGTCGCCTGCCTCCCACGCCCGGTAGGAGTCGACCAGCACCGCCTGGATGGCGGCCTCGTCCTGCGCGCGACTGTCTGACATCGGTGTCTCCCTCCTGAACGGTTCGGCCGGGGCTCCGGCGAACTCGTCAGTACATACCGGCGGGGAGACCGAAACTCATCGCGGGACCGTGCGGTCACCCAGGACGGCCGCCAGACCGAACGACGCGAAGACCTCGGCGTCCTGGAACACCGAGTTGCGGCTGATCCCCTCGACGGTGACGGTGAAGACCTGCAGCGTGTGCAGCTCGTAGCGGTCGCTGGCGCGACGGTAGGCGGCGAAGCCCGGCTGGCCGTTCGCGGCGACCTGGACCAGGGTCCAGTCCGTGCCACCGACCTCGAACACCCAGTCCATGAACGCGCCGTAGCCGTCCGTGCCGACGAACCAGTTGAGCATCGGCGGCATCTCCATGAGCACGTCGTGGGTGAGCAGCCGCTTGAGACCCTCCACGTCCGCCGCCTCGAACGCCACCATGTACCGGTCGACCCAGGCGCGCTGCTCGGCGGTGGACGGCTCGGCCAGCGGTTCCGGACCGACTCCGGCGGCCCTGACCCGTGCCCGCGCCCGCTGCAGCGAGCTGGTCACGGACGCGACGGTCGTGCCGAGGATCTCCGCCGACTCGGACGCCGAGAAGCTCAGCACGTCGCGCAGGATCAGTGCACCCCGTTGCCGAGCCGACAGGAGGTGCAGGCTGGCGACGAACGCCAGGCGCAGAGTGCTGCGGTCGACGGCCGTGCGGGCGGGATCGACGGCGTCGAGCAGCGGGTCCGGCAGCGGCTGCAGCCACGCGACGCGCTCCCCCGGGACCAGGGGGCCGCGTGGGTCGGACGCCGCCACCAGGCCGGACGGCAAGGGCCGGCGGCCGCGGACCTCCAGCGCGGTCAGGCACGCGTTGGTCGCGATGCGGTACAACCAGGTGCGCAGCGAGCTGCGGGCCTCGTCGTACTGGTCCCGCGCCCGCCAGGCGCGCAGGAACGTGTCCTGGACCAGGTCCTCGGCGTCGTGGGGCGAGCCGAGCATGCGGTAGCAGTACGCCAGCAGCTCCGCGCGGAACTGCTCGACCGGGAGGTCGATCCCCTCTGTCCTCGTCGTCACGCCTCGCCCTTCTCGACTCCAGCCGAGCCAACATACGACGCAGCGAAGTCGATCGGTGATTTCATGTCGAGAAGCGCCGACCGGCTCCGCTCTCCAGGTGAAGGGCCGCGACAGACGGGGCCCACGACACACCAGGAGAACGACGATGCCGAAGTACCTGCTCCTCAAGCACTACCGCGGCGGCCCCGAGAACATCCGCCAGGTCCCCCCGATGGACCAGTGGGCACCCGAGGACATCGAGGCGCACATGGCGTTCCTCAGGCACGTCTCGGAGCTGCTCGAGAAGAACGGCGAGTACGTCGACGCGCAGGCGCTCACGCCGGCGCGCTCGTGGGTGCGCTACGGCGGCCCGGACGCCGCGCCCGTCGTCACCGACGGCCCGCTGCCCGAGACCAGCGACCTGGCCGCAGGCTGGTACATGATCGACGTCGACTCGTACGAGCGGGCGGTCGAGCTCGCGGCGTACGTCTCGTCGGAGCCCGGGCCCGGTGGCACTCCCCTGTACGAGTGGATCGACGTCCGCGAGGTCATGTCCGAGATCCCCGCGAACGACTGATGTCCGAGCCGGACCCAGGGCTGGACGAGGGCGCCCTGCGCGCCCTCGTCCCGCGCGTGCTCGCCGGCCTGGTCCGGCGGGGCGAGGACTTCGACGCCGCCGAGGACGCGCTGCAGGAGGCCCTCCTGGAGGCGCTCCGGGTGTGGCCCGAGCATCCCCCGCGCGAGCCCCGGGCGTGGCTGACGACGGTGGCGACGCGACGGCTCGTCGACGCCCGCCGCAGCGAGGCCGCACGCGACCGGCGCGAGGAGGTCACGTACGCCGAGCCGGTCCCCGGTGCCGGTGAGGACGGCGACGACACGCTGTTCCTGCTGTTCTGCTGCTGCCACCCCGACCTCTCGCCCGCGTCCCAGGTCGCGCTGACCCTGCGAGCGGTCGGCGGCCTCACGACGCGGGAGATCGCGGACGCCTTCTTCGTCCCCGAGCCGACGATGGCGCAGCGGATCAGCCGCGCCAAGCGGGACCTGCGCGGCAGGCGGCTCGACCAGCCCGGCGACCTGGCGGTCGTGCTGCGCGTGCTCTACCTCGTCTACACGGCGGGTCATGCGGGTCGGGTCGACCTCGCGGCCGAGGCGATCCGGCTCACCCGCCAGCTGACGCTCGCCACCCCGGAGCCCGAGGCACGCGGGCTGCTCGCGCTGATGCTCCTCCACCACGCCCGGCTCCCCGCCCGGCTGGACCCGGACGGGCTGATCATCACGCTCGACCGGCAGGACCGCACCCTGTGGGACACGCGTCAGATCGCCGAGGGCGTGCGGGTCCTGCAGGATGCGCTGGCGGCCCAGCGGCCCGGTCGCTACCAGATCGAGGCGGCGATCTCCGCGCTGCACGACGACGCGGCGCGGGCGGAGGAGACCGACTGGCCGCAGATCCTCGCCTGGTACGACGACCTCGTCGCCCTCACCGACGACCCGGTGCGCCTCGACCCCGCCGCCGTGCTCGGGCGGGCGGTCGCGGTCGGTCACGTCCTGGGCGCCGATGCCGGGCTGCGCGAGACCGACCGCCTGCGCGAGGTCCTCGGGAACCGGCATCGATGGCACGCCGTCCGCGGCCACCTGTACGAGCTCGGAGGCGACCTGTCGTCGGCGGCCGACGCGTACGCGGACGGCGCACGCCTGGCGACGGACGTGACGGAGATGAGACACCTGGTCCGACAGGCGGCGTGCGCGCGGTTCGCGGCGGCCGAGGGAGCGCCGACGTCATGACGATCGGCGCAGAGAGCGCGTGCGCGTGGGCCGCGGGCGGCGCTGACCGCTACGGCGCGTCGTCGGCCGGCGCGAGCGTGAGGACGTACCGCTCCTCGGTCAGGGAGCCGTCGCGCGATAGCGCCTGCCGCTCCCCCGTCCGGGCGTAGCCGGCCCGGACGTACAGGTCGCCGGCGGCGTGGTTGTTGTCGACGAGCCACAGCGACAGCGTGCTCGCGCCGTCCTGTACAGCCGCCTGGCGCACGGCGTCCAGGAGCGCCCAGCCGAAGCCCTGGCGACGAGACTCGGGCGCGACCCACAACGAGATGATGTGCCGGTCGTCGACCGGCGAACCGGGCTCCTGGAGCATCTGGACGATCCCGCGGCCGGTGCCGGCGTCGTCCAGGGCGATCCAGGTGGGGCTCGTGCGCAGGCGCATGCGCCAGTGCGACTCGACGAACCGGTTCTCCCGGGCAAGCGACGCGCCGAAGATCTCGGGGTTCTCGCGGACCGCCCGCAGCCGGACGTCGCGGACGATCTCCCAGTCGTCCTCACCCACGCGTTGGATCAGCACCAGGACAGGATGCCGCACGTCGGGCACGGACGCCGTCAGGGCGCGTCGCGCGCCGCGATCGGATCCGTCAGCCGCCGTGTCCCGCCGGGTCGGGGACAGACCGGGCGGCGTCCGCTATCTCCTCCTCCGGGCGGGGCGGCACCGACTCGTCGTACTCGAGCTCGGGCACCTCGTGCGAGTGGCCGTCGTGGCCTGCAGGCTGCGTCACGATCGTCTCCCTCCGACGAGGTTCACGGTACGCACCCGCGGGCCGGCGCGCTGCCTCTACAGCTCGATCGACTCCCCCGGGCCGAGCAGGACCGGGTCGCCGGCACCGCCGAGCCGGCCGACGAGCGTCGAGGCGAGCCCCACCCCGGGTGGCGACAGCTGGGCGTCGTGGATCGTGACGAGGCGGCCCGGGCCGACCGATCGCACGTAGTCGACGACCTCGCTGATCTTGAGCCACGGACCGCCGATCGGGGTCATCAGCACGGCGACGGAGGCTCCGAGGGGGTCGACGAACGCGTCGCCGGGGTGCAGGACTCCCGAGACGAGGTACCCCACGTTCGCGGCCCGGGGGACGTCGGGGTGGATCAGCGCGTGCCACTCCCCCAGCACGGCTACCTCGAAGCCACCCGCCTCGACGGTGTCCCCGGCGCGCACGACGTGCAGCCGGTCGCCCGGCGCGCCCGCCTCGGCCAGGAGGTCGATCACGGGCTGCGGCGCCCAGACCTCGACCCCCGCCGCCACCACCGCGTCCGGGACCACGTGGTCGGCGTGCTCGTGGGTGACCAGGACGGCCGAGACGCCGTCGAGGGCACCGGGGATGTCGGAGAAGGCGCCCGGGTCGATCACCAGGTGGTCGTCGCCACGGTCGAGACGGACGCAGGAATGGCCCCAGCGGGACAGGCGAGTGCTCATGACTCGCAGTCTCTCTCGGCACGCGTCCCGGTGCTGCTCGAACGCGCACGGCGCGTGTTTCGTGATCGACACGTGGCCCCGATACGGTGTCGCCCGTGCTGGTGCTCGGGGTGTGCAGTCTCAAGGGCGGCGTCGGAAAGACGTCGGTGACCCTCGGTCTGGCGTCGGCCGCCCTGGAACGCGGCCTGCGCACCCTCGTGATCGACCTGGACCCGCAGGGCGACGCCACGATGGCGCTCGGCACGCGCCCGGACACCGCCGACGTGGCCTCGGTGCTGGAGCTCCCGGGCGCCGCGACGATGGAGGCGGCGACGGTCCGCTCGTCGTGGGCCGACGAGGGGCTCGACGTCCTCGTGGGCTCGGAGCGCTCGGCCGACCACGACCGGATGCGCGACAACGACGTCGAGCGTCTGCGGTACGCGCTCTCGTGGGTCAACGGCTACGACCTGATCCTCATCGACTGCCCGCCGTCGCTCGGCGGACTCACGCGGACGGGCCTCGTCGCCGCGGACCGTGCGATCGTCGTGACCGAGCCGGGGCTGTTCGCGGTCATGGCCGTGGGCCGCGCGATGCGGACGATCGACGAGCTCCGCCGCGGCCCGGCGCCGGCGCTCCAGCCGCTCGGGATCGTGGTCAACCGCGTGCGTGCCCGCTCGGTGGAGCAGGCGTTCCGGCTCGAGGAGCTCCAGACGCTCTACGGACCGCTCCTGCTCACGCCGTTCGTGCCCGAGCGTGCCGCCCTGCAGCAGGCCCAGGGGGCCGCGCAGCCGGTGCACGCCTGGCCCGGGGCGGCGTCCGCCGAGCTCGGTCGGACGTTCGACGCGCTGCTGGACAGAGCACTGCGCGCGCCCCGCCGCTAGGCAGGACGCGCGCAGGACGTCGATCGTCGGTTCAGCCGGCGGTACGGGCCTGACGGCGCATCGCGAGCTCGTCGTGCGGGGACGGCTCGGCGGTCACGTCCTCGTCCTCGTCCGCACGCTCGCTGGGCAGCGCCGCGAGGGTGCCCTCGACCTCGCGCCAGACACGGCCGACGGCGATGCCGAACACGCCCTGACCGCCCTGCACCAGGTCGATGACCTCGTCGGCGGACGTGCACTCGTAGACGCTGGCACCGTCGGACATGAGCGTGATCTGCGCGAGGTCGTCGACTCCGCGCTCACGCAGGTGGCTGACGGCGGTACGGATCTGCTGCAGCGAGACGCCCGTGTCCAGCAGGCGCTTGACCACCTTGAGGACGAGGATGTCGCGGAAGCTGTAGAGGCGCTGGGTCCCGGAGCCGGTCGCGGGGCGGACCGACGGCTCGACGAGCCCGGTGCGAGCCCAGTAGTCGAGCTGGCGGTACGTGATGCCGGCCGCCCGGCACGCCGTGGGCCCGCGGTAGCCGGTCGAGGTGTCGAGATCAGGGAGGTCGTCGTCGAACAGCATGCCCTGTGCGCGCTGGGGAACGACCCCGCCGACGCTCTCGGCATTCTCGGTGCTGGTCACGAATCCTCCACTCTTAACGCCGGTCGGGTCGACTGCGCCCCTGGGTACCCCCGGCTACGTGCCACAGTAGGCCCGTCGAGGGGCAGATGCCATGACGCCTCCGGGCGTGTCGGCGTCCGCGAGTCTCACCTTCAACCTGAACGCGAAGGTTCGGGTCAGAGGCCCTCGTCGTCGGGCTCGCTGCCGGTGCCGAAGTCCTCCGGGGTGACCAGGTCCAGGAACCGGCGGAACTTCTCCAGGTCCTGTTCCGACGACGTCGTGCGGACCTCGACGCCGGCGACCGCGACCACCTCGGCGGAGCACAGCACCGGGCAGGAGAACCGCAGCGCCAGCGCGATCGCGTCCGAGGCGCGCGAGTCGACGCGCGGACCGGTGCGCAGCACGAGCTCGGCGTGGAACACGCCCTCCTCCAGCCGGGTGATCTCCACCCGGGTCAGGCCCGAACCGGTGGCGACGAGGACGTCGCGCAGAAGGTCGTGCGTCATCGGTCGCGGCGGGACGATGCCGGCCTGCGCCGACGCGATCGCGCTGGCCTCGGACGGGCCGATGAGGATGGGGACCAGCAGCTCGGAGTCGGGGTCCAGGAGCAGCACGACGATCTCGTCGTCCGCGAGGTGCTGACGCACACCCACGATCTCGACGGGAATCAGCTCGGCGTCTTCCCCCATACGGCCCAACCTACGACGCCGCAGGCGATCCGGCGCCCCCCTTGTGCGGATCGGCGTGTATCGGTCCCGTTACGGTGCGAGGTCGGCGACGGCCGCACGCACGAGCGCCGTGTGCATCTGCGTGCACAGCTCGCCGACCTCGGCGGCCAGCGTCCCGGCCCGTGCACGGCTCGACGCGCTGCGCTGCCCGCGCCACGGCGCGACGACCTGCTCGACGAGGTCGGCCTGGCGGTCCGCGGCGGCGCGGAACTGACGCAGGTGCCGCGGGTCGATCCCGTGCTCGGCCAGCGCGGCCGCCGAGACGACGATCTGCAGCGCCCACGAGTCGAACGCCCCGGACAGGTGCGGCCGCAGGATCCCGGCGGTGACCAGGTCCTCGATGAACGATGGCTCGACGGCAGCCTCGCGGGAAAGCAGCTCGAGGGTCAGGCGCGGGCCGGACGACTCGCGGACGCCGTCACGGGTGGCGAGCCGGGCACGGGGCGCCTGCTCGTCCTCCTCCCCCGCGTCCAGGGCGGCCAGGCGCTCGCCGATGACCTTCAGTGGCATGTAGCGGTCGCGCTGCTGGCGCAGGACGAAGCGCAGGCGCTCGACGTCGGCCGGCGAGTACTGGCGATAGCCGGACGCCGTGCGGACCGGCTCGATCAGCCCCTGCTCCTCGAGGAAGCGCAGCTTGGACGTGGTCACGGCGGGGAACTCCAGCTGGAGCGAGGCGAGCACGTCGGAGATCCGCATCGTCGCCCGACGGGAGATGCCGCGCGGCCAGAGCTCGTCCGTCGCGGGGGTCTCCTGCGTGGGTGCAGGCGTCTCGACAGCGTCCAGCCGCTGCGGTCGTGCACTCACCACGCGGTGCCCCCGGTCGATCCGTTCGGTCCGTTCACGCGCCTGCCGCGTCCCGGTGCGGGCTGGGGTGGAACGTCATGCGGTACTTGCCGATCTGCACCTCGTCGCCCGAGCGGAGCACCGACTGGTCGATGCGGGTGCGGTTCACGTACGTGCCGTTCAGTGAGCCGATGTCGCGCACCACGAACTGGTTGCCCTCGCGGACGAACTCGGCGTGCTTGCGGGAGACCGTCACGTCGTCGAGGAAGATGTCCGCCCCCGTCGACCGGCCCGCGACGGTGCGCTCCGCGTCGAGCAGGAACCGTGCGCCGGCGCTCGGGCCGCGCTGCATGACGAGCAGCGCGGAGGTGGGGGGCAGCGCGTTGACGGCACCGACCTCGTCCGGGGTCAGCCCGACCGGGGCGCCGGCCTCGATCTCGACCTCGACGGGCTCGATCGCGCCGAAGCTCATGGTCGTGTCCGGTCCGGACGGCGGTCCACCCACCTGCGGGTCCTCGCTGCTCATGCCACCTCCCGGCCCGGTACCGACGACGAGTGCGTGCTCGTCGTCACGCGTCCACACACCCTATGCGGACCGGGCCGCCCCGCGCAGCACCGTCGACGAGCGCGCCCCGGACGTGGTGTCGCGAAACCCGGATCATCCGCCCGACGGCGGCACGGGCGTGGCGTACACGGGGTCGGGAATCACCCGCAACGCCGTGATCTGGACGTTGTCCCGCTGCTCCACGTCACCCTGCCCGCCGTTGTTGCGGACCTGCGCCATCGCGCCGCCGGGGATCTGCAGGGCGGGGTCGATCGTGTCGGGGTCGCCGATCGCGATCCACACGTAAGGGGAGGTGAGGTTCATCCCGTCGAGCATGATCGCGCCCGCCGTCCCCGTGAACGCGCTGCTCGCAGTCACCCGTTGACCGTTCAGCTCGATGGCCTCGGCGCCCGCGTTGCGCAGCTCCTCGAGCACGCCGAGCATCGTGTTCGGCTTGATCAGACCGTCGGGCTCCGTGAGCGTCACGACGACTCCCGGGCCCTCGGCCGGCAGACGGCCCGTGAGGATGCCCTGGGTCTCCGCGCTGCGGCGCAGGGCGTCCAGCGCGGCCTGGCGCCGGTCGGAGCCGGAGAGCAGCTGGTCGCGCTCGCGCGTCAGGTCCGCGGACTCGTCGGCGAGGGCGTCCCCGCGGTTGGTGACCTCGTCGAGGATGCGCACCAGGTCCTGCTGGCGCATCGTGCTGAGGTCGGCGCCGGCGGCCTGACGCACCTGGACCACGAGCGCGAACCCCAGCAGGGCGCACAGGACGCCGGCGAGCACCTGCGCCCGGGTCATCCGCGGTCGCAGGGCGCGGCCGAGCACCGACCACGGGCCGGGTTCGGCGTCGTTCGGCTCGTCGGTCGCGTCCGGTCCCGACGACGCGACCGCGTTCTCGTCGTCGACGTCGGGCTCGACCGTGAGCTCCGGCTCGACGGTCGCGGCCTGCGGTCCCGTGTCCTCGGCCTCCAGCTGCTCGGGCGCGTGCGCGCTGGGCTCGACATCTCCGAGGGCGTCCGCGAACGTCTCCTCGATCGCCTCGGCACGCGCCTGCTCGATGGCCTCGGCGCGCGCGAGCTCGGCGGCGGCCGCAGCGGCCAGCGGCGACTCGTCGTCGTTGACGACCGGCCCGGCGAGGTCGGGGCGCGGTTCGTTGAGCGCGTCGAAGACCTCGAGGTCGCTCGGGCGGTCGACGACGGCGTCGGCCTCGTCGCGGCCGTCGTCGTCGTTCGGAGAGCCCGCCACGGTCATGCCTTGAACAGGTGCCGGCGGATCGAGGCTGCGTTGGAGAAGATCCGGATCCCGAGCACGACGACCACCGCCGTCGACAGCTGCGTACCGACACCGAGCTGGTCGCCGAGGAAGACGATGAGGGCGGCGACCACGACGTTCGAGAGGAACGAGATGAGGAAGACGCGGTCGTCGAAGATGCCGTCGAGCATGGCGCGCAGGCCGCCGAAGAGCGCGTCGAGGGCGGCGACCACGGCGATCGGCAGGTACGGCTGCAGCTCCGTGGGCACCGTCGGCTGCAGGAGCAGCCCACCGACGACGCCGATGAGCAGCCCGATGACGGCGATCATCTGACTCCCCTCCCCGAAAGACGTGCCGACCATGCCACACCCGACTCGTCGGGCGCACGTTCCGGGCCGTCCGCGCCGCTGGTCGACCCGGTCGTGTCGTCCGGCGTCGGCTCCGTCGAGCCGTCGGACTCCGACGAGCCGAGGACGGTCGCGTCGTGCAGCGTGACCGGTCCGGTGCCGGGGAGCTTGAGCCGGGACTGCGACGACATCTGCACGCCGATACCGAAGGTCGTGCGCAGCGTGGACATGAGCTGGCCGGCGGTGGTGCGGGCGAGCGCCGTCTGCATCGCGACGGGGTCACCGATCGCGTCCACCTTGTACGGGCTGCTCAGCGGCACGAGGTCGACGAGGACCGCGTCGCCGGCGGACCGGATGGCCGTCATGGACGTGAGGCGCTGCCCGTTGATCGCGATCGCCTCGGCCCCCGACGCCCACAGTCCGTTGACCACCACCTGGAGGTCGCCGTCCTGCACGCGCTCCCGCGGGTCCTGGGTGTCGGGATCGTCCGACGGGGCGTCCGAGAGCTCGAGGCGCAGCCCGCGCCCCTCGACCGGCACGACGCCCGACTCGACCGCGACGTCGTCGGCCGCGTCCCGCAGAGCGAGGTCGTCGTCGCCGAGGACCTCGCTCTGGAGCGTGCCGACCTCCGCGGTGAGGTCGTCGATCTGGGTCTGCAGGTCGTCGGCCTTGTCCGTGCGCTCCCCGATCTGGTCCTCGAGGATCTCGCGCGCGCGCTGCACCGAGCTCGCGGGCTGGCGCAGGGCGATCGTCGCGGCGGTGGTGCCGAGCCCGAGCACCACCGCGATCGCGACGAGGGTCGAGACCGAGCGCGCCGTGCGGGGGTGCGCCTTGCCCTCGGCCCGCCGGGCCGCCGCCTCGGCGTACCCCGGGTCGAGCGGCCGGCGGTAGACCTCCGTCAGCAGGGTCATGGACGCGTCGGGCGGACGGGTGGGCGCGACCGGCAGGCCGCCGTCGGCGCCGTGCCGGGACGTCATGCCGGTTCCGCGGGCGCGCGCAGCAGGCGGGCGGCCTGCGCCAGGTACAGCGCTCCGGCGAACCAGTACAGCGCCACGCCCCACAGCGCGAACGCCCAGCCGACGACGCCCGCGACGACACCGACCCAGGAGTCGACCTCGGCGAGCAGCAGCAGCGGGAACGCGTAGAGCAGCGCGAATGTGCCGGCCTTGCCCGCCAGGTGCACGGGCAGCGGCGCGTAGCCCGCCCGGCCGAGCACGAGGAGCATGATGCCGAGCACCACGTCCCGCAGGACCAGCACGACCAGGAGCCACCACGGGACGACGTCCCGCCAGGCCAGGGCCACGAGCGTGACGATGATGAACAGGCGGTCCGCGGCGGGGTCGAGCAGCTGACCGAGGCGCGAGACCTGCCCGAGGCGGCGCGCGAGCACCCCGTCGAGCCAGTCGGAGGCGCCGGAGACCGCCAGGACGACGATCGCCCAGCCGTCGCTGCCCATGGCCAGCAGCACCGCGAAGACGGGCACGAGCAGGAGCCGGGCGAAGCTGATCGCGTTGGGGACCGTCAGGACGCGCGAGGAGACGGCCTGGTCGTCTGCCATGGCCTGCCTCCCCGAGTACCCGTGCCGACTGTGCGGCGTCGATCCTATGCGGGCGTCGCGACGGCTCCCGACCGTGGCGCGCGGCGGATCCCGACCGATGGTGCGACGCTGGCGTCATGGCGCACAGCAACGACCCCGAGGTGATCCGACGGCTGCTGACCACACCCGGGCGGTGGGCCGTGGTCGGCCTGTCGTCGAACCGAGCCCGGGCCGCGTACGGCGTCTCGGCGTACCTCGGCGGCATCGGCCACCAGATCGTCCCCGTGCACCCGAGCGCCGAGACGGTGCACGGCGCCTCGGGCGTGAGCTCGCTCGCCGAGGTGGACGGCCATGTCGACGTGGTCGACGTCTTCGTGAACAGCAGCCTGGCCGGCGAGGTGGTCGACCAGGCCATCGCGATCGGCGCGGGCGCGGTCTGGCTCCAGCTGGACGTCGTCGACGAGGACGCCGCGGCGCGTGCCGAGGCCGCCGGGCTCGACGTCGTCATGAACGCCTGCCCGGCCATCGAGGGCCCCCGACTCGGCCTGCGGTGACCCTGTGCCGGACGTCACGCGCACGGTGCCGGACAGGCGACCGCTCCCCCGGCTAGACTGACGTCGAATCTGGAGTTCGTCGCGTCCCCCTTCGAGGCGTCGCCACCACCGTTGTCGTCCATCTGACAGCGGTCGGGGCCCGCCTCTTGTTGTGAGGTCTAGGCACCGCGAGATGCGGTCGCCACTGGGTGGTCCGGGGCTGCGACCCGCTGTTCGCCGACCTGGTGCACGGTTCAGGGCTCCGCCCCGCGATGATCGGTTCCCCCTTTCCATGAGTTCTGTTGCGCCCTCTTCCATGCCCGAGAACGGCACCTTCGACGAGCTGGGCCTCCCCCCGGCGCTCGAGGCTGCGATCGCCGACCTCGGCTTCACCACTCCGTCCGCCATCCAGGCGCAGGCCGTCCCGGCCCTGCTGAGCGGCCGCGACATCGTCGGCGTCGCGCAGACCGGCACAGGCAAGACGGCCGCGTTCGGCCTGCCGCTGCTCGCGTCGATCGACCCCGACGTGCACGCCGTCCAGGCGGTCGTCCTGACCCCGACGCGCGAGCTCGCGATGCAGGTCGCCGACGCGATCCAGTCGTTCGCGACGCACCTGCCCGGCATGAACGTGCTCGCGGTCTACGGCGGCTCGCCGTTCCTGCCGCAGCAGCGCGCGCTGGCCCGTGGCGCGCAGGTGGTCGTCGGTACCCCCGGCCGCGTGCTCGACCACCTCGACCGCCGCACCCTGAAGATGGACGACGTCCGCTTCCTCGTGCTCGACGAGGCCGACGAGATGCTCCGCATGGGCTTCGCCGAGGACGTCGACCGCGTGCTGTCCGCCGCTCCCAAGGAGCGTCAGGTCGCCCTGTTCTCCGCGACGATGCCGCCGCCCATCCGCCGCGTCGCCGAGCAGCACCTGAGCCGTCCGGTCGAGATCACGGTCTCGCGCCAGGCGTCCACCGTGACCAGCGTCCGCCAGACCTACGCCGTCGTCCCCCACCGCCACAAGACCGGTGCGCTCGCCCGCGTGCTCGCCGTGTCCGAGGCCGACGCGGCGATCGTGTTCGTGCGCACCCGTGGTGCGGCCGAGGAGGTCGGCAGCGCGCTGGTCGAGCGCGGCATCTCCGCTGCGTACATCTCCGGCGACGTCGCCCAGACCGAGCGCGAGAAGATCGTCGACCGCCTGCGCACCGGCGCGCTCGACGTGCTCGTCGCCACCGACGTCGCGGCTCGCGGCCTCGACGTCGACCGCATCGGCCTCGTCGTGAACTTCGACGTGCCGCGCGAGCCCGAGACCTACGTGCACCGCATCGGCCGCACCGGACGCGCCGGCCGCGAGGGCGAGGCGCTGTCGTTCGTCACGCCCGCCGAGCAGTCGCGCCTGCGCCAGATCGAGCGGACCACGCGCCAGTCGCTGATCCAGGTCGAGATCCCCACGCCCGTCGAGGTCTCCGCGCACAAGGTCACCGGGCTGCTCGCCCGCACGGCCGAGCGCAAGGAGATCGGGCGTCTGGACCTCTACCGCGAGGCCATCGCCGTCCACCTGGCCCAGAACCCCGACGTCGACCCGGTCGACCTCCTTGCTGTCCTGACCGCCCTCGCGGTCGGCGACGAGGGCCCCGTGGCCGCGTCCGGCGACGACCTGGACGACGCCCTGTCGCGTGCGCACCTGACCGGTGGGAACGGCCGTGACCGCGACAACGAGCGAGGCTACGACCGTCCGGAGCGCGAGCGCCGCAACACCAGCACGCACATCGCCGGCGGGTCCCCGCGCTGGCGCGTGGCGGTCGGTCACCGTGACGGTCTCCAGCCGGGCGCCCTGGTCGGCGCGCTCACCGGTGAGGGTGGCCTGACCGGCAAGGACGTCGGCAAGATCGACATCTTCGGCAGCTTCGCGCTGGTCGACATCCCGGCCGGCCTGACCCCCGAGGTCATCGACCGTCTGGCGCGCACGCGCGTCGCCGGCCGTCCGCTGCGGATCCGTCAGGACACGGGCCCGCGTCCGGGCCAGGGCGCCTCGCGCCCCAGCCACGGCCCGGCCCGCGGCCGCAGCTGACGAACCCCTGAACGACGCCCTCGGCTCTTCGGAGCCGGGGGCGTCGTTCGTCTGACAGGCTCTGTCGGATGATCGACGACTTCGCCAAGGCCTACCTCCTCGACGACCTGCGCGACGTGCGCGGCTCGCTCCTGGCGACGCTGGACGGCCTGTCCGAGTACGACGTCCGCCGCCCGCTCACGGCGACCGGGACGAACCTGCTCGGCCTGGTCAAGCACCTGACCCTGTCGGAGGCGTGCTACCTCGGCCTGGTCTTCGATCGACCGTTCTCCGATCCGCTGCCGCGGTTCGACGAGCCGGGTTACGCGAACCGCGACCACATGTGGGTGTCGGAGCACGAGTCCCGCGCCGAGATCGTCGACCGGTACCAGCGCGCGTGCCGGCACGCCGACGACACGATCGAGGCGCTGCCGATCGACGCCCCCGGCCACGTGCCGTGGTGGCCGCGTCCCGACGTGCTCCTGCTCAACGTCATGGTCCACGTCCTGACCGAGACCAGCCGGCACGCCGGCCACGCCGACATCCTGCGTGAGGGGCTCGTCGGCCCGGGCCCGTCGCGCTACGACGACGCCGGCTGGGCAGCCCACCGCGCGCGGATCGAGGACGCCGCGCGGCGGGCGTGATCCGTCAGACGACGGCGTCGGCCACGGCGGCGACCAGCTCGTCGACGTCCGCCTCGGTCGTGTCGAACGAGCACATGAGGCGGACCTCGCCGGTGGCCACGTCCCAGTCGTAGAACCGCCACCGGCGTCGCAGCGCCTCGGCGACGCCCGCCGGGAACACGACGAAGACGCCGTTCGCCTGGGTGGGCCGCGTGACGTGCACCCCGGGCAGGCTCTCGATGCCCGTGCGGAGGCGCGCCGCCATCGCGTTCGCGTGCCCGGCGGACCGCAGCCACAGGTCGCCCTCGTACAGGGCGATCAGCTGCGCGGACACGAAGCGCATCTTCGAGGCGAGCTGCATGTCCATCTTGCGCAGGTAGGTCAGGCCGCCGTCGGCCTCCGGCGAGAGCACCACGACGGCCTCGCCGAACAGCAGCCCGTTCTTCGTCCCGCCGAGCGACACGAGGTCGACGCCCGCGTCGGTCGTGAACGCGCGCAGCGGGAGGTCGAGCGCGGCGGCCGCGTTGGAGATCCGGGCGCCGTCGAGGTGGAGCCGCATGTCCAGGGCGTGCGCCTGGTCGGCGAGGGCGCGGATCTCGTCGGGCGTGTAGAGCGTGCCGAGCTCGGTGCTCTGCGTGATCGAGACGACGCCCGGCTGGGCGCGGTGCTCGTCGCCGAACCCCCACGCCTGGGTGGCGACGAGGTCGGGCGTGAGCTTGCCGTCGGGCGTGCTGACGGTCAGCAGCTTGAGGGCGCCCATCCGCTCGGGCGCGCCGTTCTCGTCCGTGTGGATGTGGGCGGTCTCGGCGCACACCACGGCTCCCCAGCGCGGGAGCACCGACTGCAGCGACAGCACGTTGGCGCCCGTCCCGTTGAACACCGGGAACGCGGTGGCCGTCGGCCCGAAGTGCTCCTGGACCACGGTCTGGAGGCGTGCGGTGTACACGTCCTCGCCGTAGGCGGTCTGGTGGCCCCCGTTCGCCGCGGCGATCGCGGCGAGGATCTCGGGGTGGGTCCCTGCGTAGTTGTCGGAGGCGAAGTCGCGGCGGTCGGCGTCGTGCAGTCGGGTCACGGGCTCAAGTGTGCCCTGGGGCCGACCGTGCGGCATGATCCTGGCAACTCACGAGGAGGTGTCGGGTGCAGCACGACGACGTGGCCCCGGACGACGGCCGGACCGAGACAGCCAACGAGCGCGCCGACCGGAACTGGAACGAGCTGCTGCAGGAGCTGCGCGTCTCGCAGACCGGCACGCAGATCCTCACGGGCTTCCTGCTGACCATCCCGTTCCAGCAGCGGTTCGAGTCGCTGGACACCTACCAGCGCAACCTCTACCTCGTCCTGGTCGTCCTGGCCGTGCTCGCGACGGCGCTGCTGCTCACGCCCGTCAGCATGCACCGGGTGCTGTTCCGCCGACGCCTCAAGCCGCAGCTCGTCGCCTGGGGGAACGCGTTCGCCCGCGTGGGGCTGTTCGTGCTCGCCCTCGTGCTGGCCGGCGGCGCGATGCTGCTGTTCGACGTCGTCCTGGGCCGGACCGAGGGGCGGATCATCGGCGCCGCGTCGGTCGTCGTGCTCTTCGGGTGCTGGTGGGTGCTGCCGCAGGTCGTGGGGCGCCGGACACCCGACTAGGACGCGGCGGCGGCGCGGCAGGCCGCGCAGGTCCCGATGAGCTCGATGGTGTGCTCGACGTCGTCGAAGCCGTTGGCGGCGCCGACCTGGGCGGCCCAGGCCTCGGCCTGCCCGGCCTCGATCTCGACGGTCCGACCGCAGGACCGGCACACGAGGTGGTGGTGGTGGCTGCGCTGCTCGCAGAGGCGGTAGACCGACTCCCCCTCCTCCGTGCGCAGGACGTCGACGTCACCGTGCTCGGAGAGGCTCTGCACGGCCCGGTAGACGGTCGCCAGACCCACGCTCGAGCCACGCCGGCGGTGAGCTTCACGCGGAAGCCCGCGGGGATCTCGAGCTTCTCACCGGTCTGCGGGTTGATACCGGTGCGGGCACCACGCTCAGCGCGGGCGACGGCGAGGAAACCGGGGATCGTGACGGCCTCGCCCTTGGCAAGGTTCTCGACCACGACCTCCTGGAAGGCCTTCAGAGCCTTGTCGGCGTCCGTGTTGGTGAGGCCCGCCTTGGCGGCGAGGGCCTGGACGAGCTCGGTGCGGTTCACGCTCACTAGATGTGCTCCTTGTTCACTCGGGACATGCGGGCCCAGGTGCGGGCCGAGGTGTGCCCGGGCGTGCAGGGAGAACCGACTTGCCCGGGGACGACCGGCTGACACTAACCCGAGAACGGCCCTGGGACCGAGACGGGGCGTGTCGTGTCACCTGTGCGCACGCGCCAGCAGGTCGTCCAGGGGCCACGTCGTGATGATCCGGGCGGGGTCCAGGTCGTGCTGGGCGGCACGCTCGCAGCCCGCACCGAGCCAGTCCAGCTGACCCGGAGCGTGCGCGTCCGTGTCGATCGAGAACAGGCATCCGGCCTCGATCGCCACGTCCAGGAGCTCGTGCGGCGGGTCGAGCCGGTCGGGCCGGCAGTTGATCTCCACGGCGACGCCGTTCTCGGCGCAGGCGTCGAAGACCCGGCGGGCGTCGAACTCGCTCTGCGGGCGGCTCTTGCCCTTGATCTGGCGCCCCGTGCAGTGCCCGAGCACGTCGGTGCGCGGGTTGCGGACCGCGGCGAGCATCCGCTCGGTCATCGGTCCGCGGTCCATGCGCAGCTTCGAGTGCACCGACGCGACGACGACGTCCAGCTGGTCGAGCAGGTCCGGGTCCTGGTCCAGGCCGCCGTCGTCGAGGATGTCGACCTCGATGCCCGTCAGCACCCGGAACGGTCCTACCACCCGGTTCAGCGCGGCGACCTGGTCCAGCTGGGCTCGCAGTCGCGGTGCCGACAGCCCGTTCGCGACCGTGAGCCGGGGCGAGTGGTCCGTGATCGCCAGGTAGTCGTGCCCGAGCTCCATCGCGGCCAGCACCATCTCCTGGATCGGCGTGGACCCGTCGCTGGCCTCGGTGTGCGCGTGCAGGTCGCCCCGCAGCGCCCGGCGCAGCGCGGCCGCCGCGGGCTCCAGCGACGAGGACGCGTACTCCTCCTCGAGCGTGTCGAGGTACTCCACCGGCTTGCCCCGCAGCACGTGCGCGACCACGTCCGCGGTGCGTGCACCGACCGACGGCAGGGTCGCCAGCGCACCCGTGGTCTCGAGCACGGCCAGCCGCTTCGCGTCCTGCTTCTCGACGCTCACGGCAGCCTTGCGGAACGCCTCGCTGCGGTAGGCGCTCGCCTGGGCCCGCTCGAGCAGGAACGCGATCCGGCGCAGGGCCGCCACGGCGTCCGCCTGCCGGTCGGACGCCGAGCGGTCCGACGGGCTCACGACGCCTTGGACTTACGCTTCTTCGGCTCCTCCTTGGGAGCCTCGGCCGGCTCCTCACCCCGCGCGCTGCGGGCCTTCTCGACGCTGCGCTGCAGGGCCGCGAGCAGGTCGACGACGTCGCCGCCGCCCTCGCCGGACTCCTCCTCGCCGGGGGGCACGGGCACGGACTGGGTCTCGCCGGAGGAGACCTTGGCCTGGATCATCGCCTCGAGCGCGCCGGCGTACCGGTCCTCGTACTGGTTCGGGTCGAAGTCCGCGGCCAGCGAGTCGACGAGCGACGACGCCATCGCGAGCTCCTGCGGCCGGACCGTCACCTCGTCGTCGAGGACCGGGAAGTCGACGGCGCGGATCTCGTCGGGCCAGAGCAGGGTCTGCATGACGATGACCTTGTCGCGGACGCGAAGGATCGCCATCGACTCGCGCTGCCGCAGCGCCACCTTGACCACCGCGACGCGGTCGGCCTGCTCCAGCGCCCCGCGCAGCAGCGCGTACGGCTTTGCGGCGGTCTTCTCGGGCTCGAGGTAGTAGGTCTTCTGCAGCAGGATCGGGTCGACCTGGTCCACCGGCACGAACTCGAGCACCTCGATCTCGCGCTCCGTCGACAGCGGCAGGGAGCGGAAGTCCTCGTCGGTGAGCACGACCAGCTCGCCGTCCTCGGTCTCGTAGCCCTTCGCGATGTCCGACATCTCGACCGGCTCGCCGTCGATGCTGCAGAACTTGCGGTAGCGGATCCGGCCGCCGTCCTCGCGGTGCACCTGGTGCAGCGTCACCTCGTGCTCCCCCGTCGCCGAGTACAGGCGCACGGGGACGTTGACCAGCCCGAAGGCGACCGAGCCCTTCCAGATCGCTCGCATGGTGTGTGTGCCTTCCGTCCGTGTGAGGTTCGGTCGCGCGGCTGCTCTCCAGGCACGACTGCTACCAGGCAGGATGTACCCGTGGAGCCCATGCTCGCCACCCCCGCGACCGGTCCGACGGAGCTTCCGCGCGGCCCGCAGTGGTCGTACGAGGTCAAGTGGGACGGCGTCCGGGCGCTCTCGGACACCACGTCCGGTGCGCTGCGGCTGTGGAGCAGGCAGGAGCGCGAGATCACGCCCGCCTACCCGGAGCTGGCCGGACTGGTCGCGGTCCAGGACGCGATCCTGGACGGTGAGATCGTCCTGCTGGCCGACGGGATCCCCTCGTTCACGGCCCTGGCCGAGCGCATGCACGTGCGCGACGTGCGTCGGGCGGCCGCCCTCGCGGCGCGTCAGCCGGTGACGTTCATGGTGTTCGACGTCCTCCGGCTGGCGGGCGCCGACCTCACCCGGACGACCTACGACGACCGCCGCGCCGTCCTGCAGCAGCTCGAGCTGCCGGCGAACGTGCAGCTCTCGCCGGTCTACCCCGACGGCCAGGAGCTCTGGGGCGTGACCAAGCAGCTCGGGCTCGAGGGCGTCGTCGCCAAGAAGCGCTCGTCGTTCTACCACCCCGGCCGCCGGTCCGAGGAGTGGGTCAAGGCCCCGCACCGCCGGACCCGGGCGGTTCTCGTGTGCGGCTGGCGGGTCGAGACCACGGGATCCGGGCGGCTCGGGGCGGTCCTGTTCGGCGCCCGCGACGCGGACGGCAGGCTGCGCTACCTGGGACGGGCGGGCAGCGGGCTGAGCGGCGCGAAGGCGACGCGGATGCGGCAGCTGCTGGACGAGCACGCGCGGGACGGGTCGCCGTTCGACGAGGACATCCCGCCCGAGGATGCCCGTGGGACGCACTGGGTCGACCCTGTCGTCGTCGTCGACACCCTGTACCTGGCCCGCAACCCGACGGGGCGCCTGCGCCAGCCCGTGGTGCGCGGCGTGCGCACCGACACCGACGCCGATCCCTGGGAGCAGCCGTGACGCCTGAACGGCAGATGGTGGACGTGGAGGGCCGTGCGGTCCGCGTGAGCCACCTGGAGAAGGTCATGTACCCCGCGACGGGGATGACCAAGGCCGAGGTCATGAACTACTCGGTCGGCGTCGCGCCGGCGCTGCTCGCGCAGCTGAAGGACCGGCCCGTGACCCGCATCCGCTGGCCCGACGGCGTGGACGGCGAGAAGTTCTTCGAGAAGAACACGCCCCGCGGGGCGCCGGCATGGGTCCGTCGGCAGAAGATCAGCGCCGCCCCGGGCTCCGACGACGAGGGCACGGTGCTGGAGCTGCCCTTCCTCGACGACCTCGCGGGACTCGTCTGGGCCGCGAACCAGGGCGCGCTGGAGCTGCACACCCCGCAGTGGCGGGTCGGGCCGCGCGGGGCGATCCACAAGCCGGACCGGCTCGTCGTCGACCTCGACCCCGGTCCCCCGGCCGGCCTGGACGCCTGCGCCAAGGTCGCGCACCTCGTCGCCGACCGGCTGCGCCAGGACGGGCTCGACGTGATCGTGCCCGTGACCTCGGGCAGCAAGGGCATGCAGCTGTACGCGCCGCTGCCGGGCACCCAGAGCGTCATGGAGGTGCGGCAGTACGCCCACGACCTGGCCTACGAGATCGCGGCGGCCAACTCGAGCCTCGTCGTCGCGATCATGAAGAAGGACCTGCGCGGCGGCAAGGTGCTGATCGACTGGTCCCAGAACCACCCGGCGAAGACCACGATCACGCCCTACTCCTTGCGCGGCCGTGAGTACCCGCACGTCGCGGCGCCCCGCTGGTGGGACGAGATCGGACCCGGCCTGAAGCAGCTGACACCCGACGAGGTGGTCGCGCGGTACGCGGAGAAGGGCGACCCCTTCGCGTGAGCGATGGCGAGACCGCGACACCTTTGGCACGGTGGCGTGACACACAGATCCGAGGAGTCGTCATGGCACTGCCCAAGTACACCGTCCCGTCCCTGACCGCCCAGCAGGGAGCCGACGTCGCCGCGGTCCTGCAGCAGCGGCTCGACGCGCTGAACGACCTGGCGCTCACCCTCAAGCACATCCACTGGAACGTCGTCGGACCGCACTTCATCGCGGTGCACGAGATGATCGACCCGCAGGTGGACGCCGTGCGGCTCATGGTCGACGCGATCGCCGAGCGCATCGCGACCCTGGGGGTCGCTCCGGTGGGCACTCCGGGCGCGCTGGTGAAGAACCGCACCTGGGACGACTACTCGATCGGGCGGGACAGCGCGATCGCGCACCTCGGCGCTCTCGACGTGGTCTACGTCGGCGTCATCACCGATCACCGCAAGGCCGCCACCGACGTCGAGGAGATCGACGACGTGACGAACGACCTGCTGATCGGGCACCTGCACGAGCTCGAGCTGTTCCACTGGTTCGTGCGCGCGCACCTCGAGTCCGTGGGCGGCGAGCTGACCACCGGCACCTCCTCCACCGAGAAGTCCTCGGCCAAGAAAGCCGCCACGAAGGACAGTGCGTGACGGCTGAGGTGCGCAGCGCGCGTCCGCACGTCGCGGCGCGCCTCGAGAGCGCGCTCGACCGGCGCGTGGCCAGCCGGCTGCGCCGGCGCGGCTGGACGGTCCGGATCGAGCCGTACGCCAGCTACGGCGCCCCGGGCTGGGTCCGCGTCATGGCGCGGGCCCTGCTGGCGGCGCCCATCGTGCGCGACGAGGACCTCCCCGGCGCGGGCGGGAACGCGCAGGCCGGCGAGCCTGCCGCTCCCGCCCTGCGCGGGTGGCGCAGCTTCGCGACCGCGCAGGTCTCGGACGCGGTGATCGACGTCCACGTGGGCGGCCGGGTGCACCACGTCACGACGGACCGCGGCGGGTACGTCGACGTCGTCCTGACCGCGGACCTCGACCCTGGGTGGCACGACATCCGGCTGACCACGCAGGACGGCGCCACGGCGACCGCGCCGGTGCACGTGATCGGGCCCGAGGTGCGGTTCGGCATCGTCAGCGACATCGACGACACGGTGATGGTCACGCGCCTGCCCCGTCCTCTCGTCGCGGCGTGGAACGTGTTCATGCGGCACGAGAACGCGCGCGAGCCCGTTCCGGGCATGTCGTCCCTGTACTCCGAGCTGCTGGACCGCGACGAACGGCTCCCGGTCGTGTACCTGTCCACCGGCGCGTGGAACGCGGCGCCGACGGTCGGCCGGTTCCTGCGCGAGTACCGGTTCCCCGCCGGGCCGCTGCTCATGACCGACTGGGGTCCGACGAACAGCGGGTGGTTCCGCAGCGGGCCGGCCCACAAGATCGCGCAGCTGCGCCGCCTCATGCGGGAGCTGCCGCACGTCCGCTGGATCCTCGTGGGCGACGACGGGCAGCGCGACCCGCAGATCTACGCGGGTGCCGCGCAGCACCACCCGGAGCACGTGCTCGCCATCCTGATCCGTCAGCTGACGTTCGGCGAGCACGTCCTGGCGCACGGCGTCCCCGCGCCGACGACCGACTCGCTGCGCGCCGAGCGCCGGGCGAGCCTCGACGGCATCGCGGTGATCCAGGGTCCGGACGGGCAGTCGTTGGCGCGTCAGCTGCGGGCGCGCGGGATCCGGCTGACCTGACCGCTCAGAGGCGCTCGGGGTCGTCCCACTCGTCGCTGCTGGCGATCGCCTCGTCGTCGGCCTCGAGCTCGACGGAGTGCAGGGAGCGCGGCGCGCGCGACGGGTTGCCGCCCGAGCGGGCGTCGGCCGCGTCGAGATCGGCCTGCGACTGCAGGCGGTCCGCCAGGTGCTCGGCGGACGGGTCGGAGGTCAGGTCCCGGTCGGCGGTCATGACTTCGTTCTACCCCGCTCCGGTCCTCGGTGCACGCACGAACCACTGGTGGGCACAAGTGTGACGTAGGCCCGCGACCAAGATCACAGGCGCCGGACATGGAGGTATCTCGACGTCAACATACGATCGAAGACGTGGCGCACAGCGAAGAAACGGTAGACGTCGTCCTCGTCGGCGGCGGGATCATGAGCGCCACGCTGGCCGCTCTGATCACCACCCTCGAGCCCACCTGGACCGTCGAGATCCACGAGGTCCGGCCCGGTCTGGCCCAGGAGAGCACGAACGCCTGGAACAACGCGGGCACGGGCCACGCCGCCCTCTGCGAGCTCAACTACACGCCCGAGCGTCCCGACGGCTCGATCGACATCAGCAAGGCCGTCGCGATCAACGAGCAGTTCGAGCTGTCCCGCGAGCTGTGGAACCACCTGGCCACCGCGGACCGGCTGCCGGGCGGTGACGGCTTCCTGTCGAGCACCCCGCACATGACGTTCGTGCGTGGCGAGGCCAACGCGGACTACCTGCGTCGCCGCTACGAGACGCTGCGGACGCACCCGCTCTTCGACGACATCGAGTTCAGCACCGATCCCGAGCAGATCGCCCGGTGGGCCCCGCTGCTCATGGCCGACCGCGGCGGCGACGAGGTCGTCGCCGCGACCCGCTCGGCCGCCGGCACCGACGTCGACTTCGGCCGCCTGACCAACGCGATGGTCACCGACGCGGTCGCCCGCGGCGCCCGTCTGCACCTCGAGAGCGAGGTCACGCGGCTCTCGCAGCGGCGCGACGGCACCTGGCGCCTGCGCATCAAGGACCGTCGCTGGAACGGTCATGTGCGTTCCCGCAAGGTCAGCGCCCGGTTCGTGTTCATCGGCGCGGGCGGTGGCGCCCTGCGGCTCCTGCAGCGCTCGGGCATCCCGGAGGCGCGCGGGTTCGGCGGGTTCCCGATCAGCGGGCAGTTCCTGCGCACGACCAACCCGGAGCTCGTCGCGGCGCACCAGGCCAAGGTCTACGGCAAGGCCGACGTGGGCGCTCCCCCGATGTCGGTCCCGCACCTCGACGCCCGCGTGGTCGACGGCGGCTCGGCGCTGATGTTCGGCCCGTACGCGGGCTGGAGCATGAAGTTCCTCAAGAACGGCTCGTGGACCGACCTGCTGCGCTCCGTGCGCCCGGGCAACCTGGTCCCGATGCTCGCGGTCGGCGTGAAGAACCTCGACCTGGTCAAGTACCTCGTCGGAGAGGTGACGGCCAACGACACCGACCGGCTCCGCACGCTGCGCGCGTTCATGCCCGGCGCGCACCCCCGCGACTGGGAGCTCATCACCGCCGGCCAGCGCGTCCAGGTGATCAAGAGGGACAAGAAGCTCGGCGGCGTGCTCGAGTTCGGCACCGAGCTCGTCACGTCGGCCGACGGCTCGATCGCCGGCCTGCTCGGCGCCTCGCCGGGTGCGTCGACCGCCGTCGCGACGATGCTGGACCTGCTCGAGCGCTGCTTCCCCGACCGGTCGCAGGAGTGGCAGCCCCGGCTGCGCGCCATGATGCCGAGCCTCGGCGGCGGCGCGTGGGACGAGTCGTTCGAGCTCGACCAGCTCGACCAGGAGATGGAAGAGCTGCACTCCGAGCGATGAGGGACGATGGGGCCGTGTCGTACGAGACCCCACCTGCCGTCAGCGCCGAGATGCGGCACGCCAAGCTGCGTGCCGCGACCGAGCACACCACCGTCGGTCAGGTCGTCCAGACAGACGACGGCCGCGTCACCATCGGCTGCGCGTGCGGGATGGTGCTGAGCAACGGCCCGACCTGGTCGCTCGACGAGCACATCCGCCTGCACCGCGCCGAGGCACGGTTCCTGGCGCTGGCCGCGGTCGCGCCGACCGGGATCCCCCGGCTCGTGGAGTGGCCCCTGCGCTAGACGTGGGCCAGGTCGTCGTCGTCCTCGTGCTCGTGCGGCAGACCCAGCTCGTGGGCGCGTTCGTGCGCCTCGCGGGCCGCGATGCGCGCCTGCACGTCCGCGCGACGCAGCGGCGGCACGGTCGTGGGCGGCTGACGGCGCTCGGGCAGCTCGTCGAGCAGCCGGGCGGTGATCGCGGCGATCTCCGCGACGGCAGCCTCGAACGGGTCGCGCGTCTTGTCGGTGAGCGTCTGGACCCCCGTCACCTTGCGCACGTACTGGCGCGCGGCGGCGGTGATCTCCTCGGACGTGGCGGGCGGCTCGAGGCCGCGCAGCGTGGTGATGTTCCGGCACATGCCACCGACGCTACGCGGCGATCCCCCGGGTCTCCAGGGCGAGCAGGGTCAGCTTGGCGTCCGCTCCCCCGGCGTACTGCCCCGGGGAGCCGTCCGAGCGGACCACGCGGTGGCAGGGCAGGACGAGCGGCAGCGGGTTGAGCGCGCACGCCGTCCCGACCGCGCGGACCGCCTTCGGGCTGCCGGCCCGGGTGGCCATCTCGGCGTAGCTCGCGGTCCGGCCGTAGGCGATGTCGGGCAGGTGCTCGACCACCGCCCGGCGGAACCCCCGCAGCAGCCGCAGGTCGAGCGGCACGTCGAACGCGCTGCGGCGGCCGGCGAAGTACTCGTCGAGCTCGCGGGCGACGTCGTCCAGCCGTCCGGGTGCTTCGAGCACCCGCGGACTGATCTCGTCGGAGAGCGCCTGCAGGACCGCCTCGTGGTCCTGCACCGCGAACGCGACCCGGACCAGGCCCTCGCCGGTGCGGGCCAGCAGCAGGGTGCCGACCGGGCTGTCCATCGTCCGGTAGGCGACGTCGACCAGCGCATCCGCCTCGAGCCGTGCGTGCAGGCGTGCCAGGTCGGAGGGGTCGACCGCCGTCAGGAGGCCGGTCGGTGTCTCGTCGCTCATCGTCGTCCTCCGTCGATGCCGGGGTAGGTCCTGCGCAGGGTCGCGATGCCGTCCGAGCCGGCGCGCCGAGCGGCCGCGGCCGTCCCGCCGAGCAGCGCGGCGACGTCGTCGTAGGGCAGGCCGCCGAGGTGGTGGTAGGCGACGACGTGCCGCTGCTTGTCGGGCAGGGCGGCCAGCGCCGACCACAGGTCCAGGTCGCGGCCGTCGTGCGCGGTCGGTCGGTCCGGGACGTCGGCCACCGGGACGGCCTGGCGGGCGGCCCGGCGGACGACGTCGATCGCCTTGCGGTGCGCGATGGTCACCAGCCACGCCTCGACGTTCGCGTCGGCGGGCAGGTCCGGGTACGCGCGCAGCGCGGAAAGGAACGTCTCCGACCAGGCGTCGTCGGCGTCCACGGGACCGACGACCGCGCGACAGACGCGCAGCACGGTGGGCCCGTGCGCAGCGACCACCCGCTCGAAGGGTTGTTTCACGCTCACAGTGTGCAGACGCGCGACGGTCGCCGCGTGTGAGGTCCGACTTCTAGGGTGGTGCTCGTGACGAACCTCGAGGTGCGACCGGTCCCCGAGCTGTGCGACCTGGTGCCGACGCACGGTCCCGTGGTCGAGCTCCATCCGTCGCGCGACGTGCCGCTGGGCGGGGTGCGCGCCATGCGGGTGCGCCGGACGCTCCCGCAGCGCGGCCTCCCGCTGGTCGGCGCCTGGTGCTTCCTCGACGAGTTCGGTCCGCAGAACGTCGACATGCGGGTGCTCCCCCACCCGCACACGGGCCTGCAGACGGTCACGTGGCCGATCGCGGGCGAGATCCTGCACCGCGACAGCGTCGGCTCCGAGGCGATCGTCCGGCCAGGGCAGCTGAACCTCATGACCGCCGGCCACGGGGTGTCGCACTCGGAGTTCTCGCTGGGCTCCGAGCCTCTGCTGCACGCCGCACAGCTGTGGGTCGCGCTGCCCGACCCGGTGTCGCAGGGTGGCCCCGGGTTCGAGCAGGTGAGCGACCTGCCGGTCTGGGAGGCGCCCGGGGTCCGGGCGACCGTCTTCATCGGGCAGGTCGACGGTCTCGCGTCGCCGGCACGGGTGCACACGCCCCTCCTGGGCGCCGAGGTCACGGTCGACGCCGGGGCCTCGGCCGAGATCCCCCTCGTCCCCGGGTTCGAGCACGCCGTCCTCGTCGTCGACGGGGCGCTCGAGGTCGCGGGAACGCCTCATGAGCCCAGCGGTCTGCTCTACCTCGGGGACGGCCGCGCGTCGGTGCACCTGCGGTCCCGGGACGGGGCGCGGGTGCTGCTCCTCGGCGGGGCGCCGTTCGAGCACGACCTCGTGATGTGGTGGAACTTCGTCGGCCGCGACCACGCCGACATCGCGGCCGCACGTGCCGACTGGGAATCACCCGACCGTGCGGAGCGCTTCGGTGTGGTGCAGGGTCACGGCGACCTGCGCATCCCCGCACCGGAGCTGCCGAACATCCGCCTGCAGCCCCGCCGCCGCCGGCCCCCGAAGGAGTCCGTGTGACCGAGCTTCCCGTCCGCTCCCGACTGGTCGCGACCGCCTTGGCCGACGCGGGCGTCACCGGCGTCGTGCGTGAGCTGCCCGACTCCGCGCGGACCGCGCCCGAGGCGGCTGCGGCGCTCGGGGTCGAGGTGGGTGCCATCGCGAACAGCCTCATCTTCTGGGCCGACGACGAACCGCTGCTGGTGCTGACGAGCGGGCGGCACCGGGTCGACACGGCCGCACTCGCGGTCGCGCTGGGCAAGGGACACATCGCCCGCGCCACGCCGGACCAGGTGCGCGCCGCGACCGGGCAGGCCATCGGCGGCGTCGCCCCGGTGGGCCACCCGGCGCCCGTCGAGACGGTCGTCGACGTCGCGCTCGCTGACTATCCGCAGGTCTGGGCGGCCGGCGGCACGCCGCACACGATCTTCCCGACGTCGTTCGACGAGCTGGTCCGCGTCACCGCGGGTCGTGCCCTCGTCGTCGGCGACTGACAATTCGGGCTGCGGAGCACAGACTGTGGGTGAAGGAACGAGCCGAGGGAGTCATGTGGAGCAGGTGCAACGCCAACCGGTCCTCCTGACGGTCGACGACGACCCGGTCGTGTCCCGGTCGGTCGCACGTGACCTGCGACGCCACTACGGCGAGCACTTCCGCGTGGTGCGCGCCGAGTCGGGCGCCGCGGCGCTGGACGCGTGCCGGGAGCTGAAGCTGCGGGGCGACCAGGTCGCGATCCTGCTCGCGGACCACCGGATGCCGGACATGAACGGCCTGGAGTTCCTCGAGCAGGCCATGGACCTCTTCCCGTACGCGCGACGCATCCTGCTCACCGCCTACGCCGACACGGACGTGGCGATCGACGCGGTCAACGTCATCGACCTCGACCACTACCTGCTCAAGCCGTGGGACCCGCCGGAGGAGAAGTTCTACCCGGTCATCGACGCGCAGCTCAAGGCGTGGAAGACGACCTCGCGCAAGGCCGTCCCCGAGACGAAGGTCGTCGGGCACCGCTGGTCGGCGCGGTCGTCCGAGGTGCGGGAGTTCCTCGCCCGCAACCAGGTGGCGTACCGCTGGTACGCGTCCGACGAGCCCGAGGGTCGGCGGCTCCTGGAGGTCGCGGGCGCCGACGGCCTTGACCTCCCGCTGGTGATCACCACGGCGGCGAAGGCCCTCGTCGCCCCCACCGACGCCGAGCTCGCGGCCGAGGTCGGGCTCTCGGTCGCACCGACCGAGGAGTTCTACGACCTCGTCGTCATCGGCGGCGGCCCGGCCGGGCTCAGCGCCGCGCTGTACGGGGCGTCGGAGGGTCTGCGGACGGCGCTCGTCGAGCGGTCGGCGACTGGCGGCCAGGCGGGGCAGAGCTCGCGCATCGAGAACTACCTCGGCTTCCCCGACGGGGTGTCCGGTGCGCAGCTGACGGACCGCGCGCGGCGGCAGGCACTGAAGTTCGGCGCCGAGATCGTGCTGACCCAGGACGCGGTCGGGCTCGAGGTGAACGGCGCCGCACGGTCGGTCCTGTTCGCCGACGGCAGCTCCGTCGACGCACACACGGTGATCCTGGCCAGCGGCGTCGCCTACCGGGAGCTCGACGGCCCGGGCATCGGTGCCCTCACCGGTCGCGGCGTGTACTACGGGTCGGCCCTCACCGAGGCGACCGCATGCTCCGACAAGGACATCTACATCGTCGGCGGCGCCAACTCGGCCGGCCAGGCGGCGATGTTCCTGTCCGCCCACGCGCGCTCGGTGACTCTCGTCGTCCGGGCGCCGTCCCTGACGCAGTCGATGTCGCACTACCTGATCGAGCAGGTGGAGCGGAACCCGCGGATCCGGGTGGTCACGCAGACCGAGGTCGTCGAGGCCGTCGGGGACGACCACCTCGAGCAGCTCGTGCTGCGCGACATCGGCACGGGCGAGAAGCGCACGGTCGACACGGGCTGGCTGTTCGTGTTCATCGGCGCCGCCCCGCTGACGACCTGGCTCGACGGCGTGGTCGACCGCGACTCGCACGGCTTCGTCTGCGCGGGGCACGACCTGCTCGTCGACGGGCAGACGCCCGACTCGTGGCCGCTCGACCGGCCGCCATACCACCTGGAGACCAGCGTCCCCGGGGTGTTCGCGGCCGGCGACGTGCGCGCCGAGTCCGCCAAGCGTGTGGCCAGCGCCGTCGGTGAGGGCGCCATGGCCGTCATGTTGGTCCACCGCTATCTGGAGCAGCTGTGACCATCACCCTCCACCGCTACCTGGAGCAGCTGTGACCACCATCGACGAACCGGCGACGATCACCCGCAAGCAGCTCGCCTGCGACATCGACGAGCTCCGGACGCTCTTCCTGTTCGAGCGGCTCAGCTCCGAGCAGCTGCTCTGGCTGTGCGCTCGCGGCCACGTCGAGCACATCGACCCCGGCGTCCTGTACCGCGAGGGCGACCCGGCGACGGACTTCTACGTGATGCTCGACGGGTCGCTCGCGATGTACCGGCGGGTCGGGACCGACGACGTCGAGGTGGCGCGCACCAGCCAGGTGGGCGTGTACGCCGGCGCCTGGGCCTCCTACCTGGGTGACCGGGTGCCGCAGGTCTACTCCCAGACGCTGCGGGTCCTCGAGCCGTCGCGGTACTACGTCCTCGGCGCCGCCGACTTCGCGAGCTTCATGAACGACTGGTTCCCGATGGCGGTGCACCTGCTCGAGGGGCTCTTCTTCGGGCAGCAGACCTCGCAGCAGGTGATCGGCCAGCGCGAGCGGCTCCAGGCGCTGGGGTCGTTGTCGGCAGGCCTCACGCACGAGCTCAACAACCCGGCCGCGGCGGCGACGCGGGCGACCGCCACGCTGCGCGAACGCGTGGCCGGGATGCGCCACAAGCTCGCGCTCATCGCGTCCGGCACCTACGACCGCGCGCAGCTGGCCCAGATCATCCACCTGCAGGAGAAGGCGGTCGCCGCGTACGCCGCGACCCGCGCGTCGGGCAAGACGCCGAGCGCCATGGAGGTGTCGGACCTCGAGGACGCCGTCGGCGACTGGATGGACGACCACGGCATCCAGGGCGGCTGGGAGCTCGCGGAGAGCTTCGTGACGGCCGGTCTGAGCACCGCGTGGCTGGACAACGTCGCCTCCTACGTCGGCGACGAGGTGCTCGAGGGGGCGGTCCGCTGGCTCGCCTACACGCTCGAGACCGAGTCACTGATGTCGGAGGTCGAGGACGCCACGACGCGCATCTCGGCCCTCGTCGGCGCCGCCAAGCAGTACTCGCAGATCGGCCGGGCACCCGACCAGGTGCTCGACGTGCACGAGCTGCTCGAGAGCACGCTGACGATGCTCGACCGCAAGCTCGACGGCATCACGGTCGTGCGCGACTTCGACCGCGACCTGCCGCCGATCCACGTGTTCGGTGCCGAGCTCAACCAGGTGTGGACGAACCTCATCGACAACGCCGCCCAGGCGATGGACGGCACCGGGACCCTGACGATCTCCACCCGGCGCGTCGACGACTGGCTCGAGGTCGTCGTCGCCGACACCGGACCGGGCATCCCGCCGGAGATCATCGACCGTGTCTTCGAACCGTTCTTCACGACGAAGCCGGTGGGCTCGGGTACGGGCCTCGGCCTCGACATCTCCTGGCGCATCGTCGTCGGCAAGCACCACGGCGACCTGTCCGTCACCTCGGAGCCGGGCGACACCCGGTTCCGCGTCCGCCTTCCCTACACTCCGAACGAGGGGCCCACCGCGTGACGATCGACCCGACTGCACCGCCCAGCGGCACCGGCTGTCTCGAGTGCGACGCGACGGACGGCTGGTGGTACCACCTGCGCCGCTGCGCGACGTGCGGGCACATCGGATGCTGCGACACCTCGCCCTCGCAGCACGCGACGGCGCACTACCGCGAGACCGGCCATCCGGTCATGCGGACGTTCGAGCCCGACGAGGACTGGTTCTGGGACTTCCCGGCCGACGACTACACCGACGGCCCGCCGCTCGCGGCGCCCGAGCACCGGCCCCGCGAGCAGACGGTGCCCGGGCCGCAGGGTCGGGTCCCCGACGACTGGCGGGCCCACATCCACCGGTAACGGACCGGACAGAGACCGGGGCACGACGAGGAGCGACGATGACGTACGCGAACGACGGCCGGCTTCCGGTGATCTACGTCCGCGGGTTCGCGGGCGGTCCGTCCGGTATCGGTGCAGCCACGGACGACCCGTTCTACGGGTTCAACGAGGGCTCGGTGCAGGTCCGCGTGGACGGCGGCGACCGGCCCGTGTTCCACCAGTTCGAGAGTCCGCTGCTGCGCCTGATGATCGACCAGGGCTACCAGCTGCTCGTGCAAGGGGACCAGCTCGCCTACCTGGGCACCCAGGAGCCCGGCACGATCCCGGCCGCGTCGATCTGGGTGCACCGGTTCTACGACGAGTTCTCGCCGAACCTCACCAACGACCCCAACGCGTTCAGCCTCGAGCGCGCCGCCGAGAGCCTGTTCACCCTGATCAAGCTCGTGCGCAAGCAGACCGGTGCTCCTCGGGTGTTCCTCGTGGCGCACTCGATGGGCGGCCTCATCGTGCGCTCCCTGATCCAGCGCACGATCCCGGACGACGCCGAGGTGGGCGGGCGGGCGGACGCAGCCACGGCGTTCGTCGACCGCGTGTTCACCTACGCCACGCCGCACGGCGGCATCGAGTTCTCGGTCGGCTTCGGATCGCTGGAGAGGCTGCGCGACCTGACGGGGGTGGCCGGCGCCGACATCTTCGGGCCGGCCCGCATGCGGGAGTTCCTGTCGTGGTCCGGAACGCACGAGCAGGACGCGTTCGACGCGACCGAGATGCCCGACGACGGCTTCCCCAAGGACAGGTTCTTCTGCCTCGTCGGCACGGACTCGGCCGACTACGCGACGGCCGCCGGCCTGTCCGCCCGCGCGGTGGGCGCCCGGAGCGACGGCCTCGTGCAGATCGACAACGCCTACGTGAAGGGCACCCCGCGGGCGCTCGTGCACCGGAGCCACTCCGGGCGGTTCGGCATCGTGAACTCCGAGGAGGGTTACCAGAACCTTCGGCGCTTCCTCTTCGGGGATGTCGAGGTCCGCGCCGACCTGGTCAACTTCACGCTGCCCGGCCTGCCCGACGACGACACGGACTGGCAGCTCGAGGCGTCGCTGTCGATCCGAGGGCTCCCGGTGGTGCTGCACGAGCAGAGCGCGGCCCACCTGTGCCCGATCCAGATCGAGCGCCCGTCCCGGACGGACGAGGCGAGCACCCCCTTGCCCCTGGTGCGTACCTACCTCTCGACGGCGTCGTCGCGACCGACCGATCCGTCCGGGAAGCGGTCCGCGACCATGCGGCACGTGCTCCAGCTCAGGCTGGTCTCGCTGCGCAAGAGGGGCGGCATCCTCTCCTTCCTCGACCACCTCGAGTCGACCGCCGACTGGGCCGACGTCCTCGTCGTCGACATCGCGTTCGAGGAGGGGGCGCCGCCGCAGTCGTGGGCGGTCTGGAGCTCGGCCATCGCCGGGGCGATCCGTGACTGGGTGCCCGACCCCGCGGTCACCCCGCCGTTGAAGGACGAGGACACCGCGCCGGGGCACTGGCTGGTCCGGGTCCCGGTTCCGCCCGCGGCGCGCGCGTTGCTGGGAGACCGCGCGGCGATCACGATCCAGGTGTCGGGGCGGGCGACGGTCGACCGGACCTAGGTCGTCGCCTCCGCCAGCGGGGCGTCCGACCCCGCAACCCGGATCTCGACGCTGCGGATGTCCTCCGTGACGATGCTCGACGACGCCCCGAGCCCCCGCGCGCCGGCGTTGCGGGCCAGCCACGTCGCGACGACGGTCCGCTCCCCCGTGTCGTCGACGAGGACCAGCTCGTAGGTGGGCCCGTCGCCGTCCGGCCACGCGTCCGCCGGGTAGGTGCACTGCCAGTCGATCCGCGTGCCCCAGCCCTTCTTCTCCAGCGTGAGGTCCGCCGTGACGTCCACGTCGCCGACCGGTTCGAGGAGCAGGGTGGTCGTCTGGTTCGCGGTCGGCGGCGGAGCCGCGGGTCGCGCCAGGAACGTGCCGGCCAGGCCACCGACCACGAGCAGGACCGCGGCGGCGCCGACGAGAGCGACGATGCGACGCCTACGCACGCGCCGGACGGCGTGCGCGAGCGCGGCCAGCTGCACGACGTCGCCCGCGGCGGCGTCGTCGGCGCCGTCCATGGCCTCCTGCGCCGGCACCATCCGCAGCAGCCCGGGCATCCCGGCCAGCTCGGCCACGGCCGCGGCGCACTCGTCGCACGTGCGCAGGTGCTCCTCGTAGGCGCGCCGGTCCTGCGGGCTGAGCGCACCGAGGACGTAGGCAGCGTCCCAGTCGCGGTACCGGTGGTCCTCCGCGTCGCGGCCGGTCATGACGACACTCCTCTCTCCTGCAGGGCGAGCCGCAGCGCGCGCAGTCCGTAGTGCAGGCGCGACTTCACGGTGCCCTCGGGGATCTGGTGCTCGGCGGCGAGCTCGGCCACCGAGCGTCCGCCGTAGTAGGCGCCGACGACGACCGCGCGGTGCTCGGCGGACAGCTGCGCGAGGGCGTCCGAGACCAGCCAGGCGTCCAGGACGGCCTGCGACTCGTCGGGCTGCTCGCGCTCGGGCGCCTGGTCGACGGTCCGCTCGCGCACGTGCCGGGCGCTGCGCCGGTCGTCGATGACCAGGTTGCGCACCACCGTGTACAGCCACGCGCGGGTCGCGTCCTGCTCGCGGGCCAGCACCTCGGGGTGCTTCCACGCCCGCACCATGGCCTCCTGGACCACGTCCTGGGCGAGCGCGTGGTCGCCGGTCAGCCGGACGACGTACGACTGCAGGGGACGCGCGTACGCCTGGTGCAGCGCGCGCATCAGCGCGTCCGGTTCGTCGCCCACGGCCCTCCCTCCGTTCTCCTACCCGGTCAACGGGACCGGCACGCACGAGGTTCAACGAACGGTGAACCTCACCCGCCCCGGCCTCGTGGTCCAGGTAGCCGGTCGTCGCACCGGTGGCCCGAACCGAGGAGATGCATCGTGCGTACGACCCAGCGGATCTTGACCCTTGTCCCGATCGCCATGATCCTCGCCGGAACCCTCGCCGCGTGCGGCGACTCGAACGGCGGCTCCGGCGGCGGGGGCGCCTACGGAGGCGGGGACTCCTCCAGCAGCGCGAAGTCGACCCCCGAGAAGTCGACCGCGGCCGGGGCCTCGACGGGCGCCGACCTGTCCACCGCCGACAGCTCGCTCGGCACCATCGTCGTCGACGGGAAGGGCATGACGGCGTACTACTTCACGAAGGACACGAAGGACTCGGGCGTGAGCGCGTGCTCCGGCGACTGCGCGACGGCGTGGCCCGCGATCGAGACGACCTCCGACACCCCGACCGTCGACGGCGTCACCGGGACGGTCGGAACCATCCCGGCGGCGGACGGCGGCAAGCAGATCACCATCGACGGCATGCCGATCTACACGTTCGCCAAGGACATGGCCCCGGGTGACGTGAACGGCCAGGACGCCAACGGTGTCTGGTACGTGATCGCGCCCGACGGCACGATGATCGACGGCTGACCGTTCAGGCGCTCGTCTCCACGTTGAGGACGTTCCCGTCCGGGTCGGCGAACCATGCGGCCTTCATCCCCCCGGACACCAGGACGCCGTCGACCCACTCGCCGTCGGGCACGTCGAACGTCTGCAGCTCGACCCCCGCCGAGCGCAGGGCCGAGACCTCGGAGTCGAACGCGTCGCCGGGGAGCTGGAACGAGATCCCGGTGGCCTTGTTGGTGCCGGCGTAGCTGGACGGGTAGACGAGGAACCCGCCGTTGGCGGTGGTGTACAGGACGCCCTCGGGGACCTCGTCGTCCCCGGGGGTGAAGCCGAGCGTTCCCTCGTAGAACGCGCGTGCCCGCTCGACGTCCGTCACGGCAAGGACGGGGATCGCGGGGTGGGCGGAGAGCATGACGGCCTCCAGCGCGGGCCAGACGACCATCGGCTGGCCGGCTCTCTCGACGGTAGGACCGCGCCCATCGGCGGTCAACGGTCACACCATGCGTCCGGGATCCGTCAGCAGGGTGAAAAGACGCGAGAGGATGAGGCCCCATGAGCGACGACGAGTACCTCGCCCGCCGGTTCGAGGAGAACCGCACCCGACTGACCGCCGTGGCGTACCGCATGCTCGGCTCCAACGCCGAGGCGGACGACGCCGTCCAGGATGCGTGGCTGCGGCTCGACCGCGCCGACGCCGACGGCGTCGACAACCTGCCCGGCTGGCTCACGACCGTCGTGGCACGGATCTGCCTGGACCGCCTGCGCACCCGGACGTCGCGGCGGGAGGACCCGCTCGACGTCGCCCTCGCACGGGTCGACGACCACGCCGTCGATCCCGCGCAGGAGGCCGTCCTCGCCGACTCGGTCGGGCTCGCGATGCTCGTCGTGCTGGAGCACCTGGCGCCCGCGGAGCGGCTCGCGTTCGTGCTGCACGACATGTTCGCCGTGCCCTTCGACGAGATCGCGCCGATCGTCGGCCGGACGCCCGAGGCGACCCGGCAGCTCGCCAGCCGCGCCCGGCGCCGGGTCCAGGGCGCACCCGCCCGCGCGGAGACCGACCTGGTCCGTCAGCGCGAGGTGGTCGACGCCTTCCTGACCGCTGCCCGCGGCGGCGACTTCGAGGCGCTGCTGGCGACGCTCGACCCCGACGTCGTCCTGCGGGTCGACGCGAAGGTCGCCTCGTTCGGCTTCCTCAGGGACACCGTCGGGGCCCGGGAGGTCGCCGTCGCGTTCAACGGTGCGGCGCAGACCGCGGAGCTCGCGCTGCTGGGCGGGGCCGTCGGCGCCATGTGGGCACCCGGCGGCGTCCCGCGCACCGCGTTCGTGGTCACCATCGAGGACGGCGTGATCGTGGCCATCGACCTGACGATGGACCCCGACGCGCTCAGGCTCCTCGACCCGGTCGCGCTCAACTTCTAGCGCGTGCTGTCCCGGTCGCTCAGGCGGCGGCCTGCGTGGGACCCGCCGGGGTGACCGGGACGTACGCGACGCGCTCCGAGGGCATGAGGATCCAGAGGATCGGGTAGACCAGGAGCTGGCTGCCCGGGAGCACGAACAGGATCAGGACGAAGAGCAGCCGCGCCAGCCACGGGTCGAGGCCGAACCGCCGCCCGAGGCCGGCGCACACGCCCCCGATCACCCTGCCCTGGATCGGACGGACCAGCCCCTGTTCGGTCATGCTGTCGTGGATCGTTCCCATCGTGGTTCCCTGCCCTGTTCGTCGGTGGTGACTGCGTTCCTCCAGCCTGTCTCGTCGTCGTGCGCAAGAACATCGGGGTACCCCCCGGTTTCCACCCTGAGCGGACTCCCTCGTCCCCCTGGCTCCGGACGCCTAGGCTCTCGGGGTGGCCGTGCTAGGTTCGGCGCGAGACCTGCTTGACCATCCCGTGACCATTGAGCGGTATGGCGATGACGCTGGTGCGCATCGCTCGTTCCGTGCTGGACGTGAAGGACGACGATGACCGACGCAGCTCCCCTCCAGCCCCCGGCACCGCAGTCGGTGTTCGCGCTCGAGGCGCCCGCTCCGCCCGCACCGGTGTCCACCACGCAGGCGCCCGCGATGGCCCCCAAGATCGACGCGGCCGCGCTGCCGGGCCTCGACGCCAAGGTCGACGCATACGTCACCAGCCTCATGGCGGCGCAGGCAGGGTCGCCCGAGCTCTCGGCGAAGGCCGACGACATCCGCCTCATGGGCGACACCGACATCCGCGCCGCGGCGGACAGCTCGAACCGGCTGCTGCAGATGCCCGTCAAGGCCATGCGCGACGGCGGGGTGTCCAGCACGTCCCAGATCAGCAAGTCGCTGCTCGACCTGCGCAAGACCGTCGAGGACCTCGACCCCAGCGAGGCGACGATCGGCAAGAAGCTTCTCGGCCTCATCCCGTTCGGCGACTCGCTCACCGACTACTTCCGCCGGTACGAGAGCTCGCAGAAGCAGATCGACGCCATCGTGCGCGCGCTCTACAACGGCAAGGACGAGCTGCTCAAGGACAACGCGGCGCTCAACCTGGAGAAGCAGCACCTCTGGGACACGATGGCCCGCCTGCACCAGTACATCTACGTGGCCGAGTCGCTGGACACCCGGCTGTCGGCGACGATCGCGCAGCTCGACACGACGGACCCCGAGCGGGCCAAGGTGCTGCGCCAGGACGTGCTCTTCTACGTCCGGCAGAAGCACCAGGACCTGCTCACGCAGCTCGCCGTGAGCATCCAGGGCTACCTGGCGATCGACATCATCATCAAGAACAACCTCGAGCTCACCAAGGGCGTCGACCGCGCCACGACGACGACCGTCTCGGCCCTGCGCACCGCCGTGATCGTGGCGCAGGCGCTGAACAACCAGAAGCTGGTCCTCGACCAGATCACTGCGCTGAACACCACGACCTCGGGCCTGATCGCGTCGACGGCCAAGATGCTCAAGGAGCAGTCCGCGGACATCCAGCAGCAGGCCGCCAGCGCGACGGTCGGGCTGGCGCAGCTCCAGCAGGCGTTCAGCGACATCTACGCGACGATGGACTCGATCGACGACTTCAAGGTCAAGGCGCTCGACTCGATGGCGCAGACCGTCGGCGTGCTCCAGACCGAGACCACCAAGGCGCAGTCGTACCTCGACCGCGTCCGCAAGGCCGACACCACCGAGGTGGCCGGCGGCTCGCTCGACCTCGGCCTGAGCTGAGTGGCACCGGACCTTCGGGGAGCGAGCGCTGCATGAGCTGGTTCGGACGCCTGAGGGGGCGGCGTCGTGAGCCCGAGCTGCCCGCCGAGCCACCCGCACCGACGTCGGCGGAGATCGTCGCGTCGGCGCACGCGGTCGAGCAGCAGATCGTCGGTCGCGTGCCCGCAGCCGTGACCGCGCGCGTGCACAGCATCGCGCGGACCGTCGAGGACATGGCGCCGCGGCTCGACCGGCTCGGCGCGGGCAGCCACCAGGCGTTCACCGTCGTCGCGACGGCCACGAGCTACCTGCCGGAGGCGGTGGGCGGCTACCTGCGGCTCCCCCGCGACTTCGCCGACCGCCGCGTGGTGTCCCGGGGCAAGACCTCGCTCATGCTGCTGTGCGACCAGCTCGACCTGCTCGACCTCACGCTCGACAAGATCTCCGACGCCATCTCCCGGCAGGACGCCGACGCGCTGGTCGCGCACGGCCTGTTCCTCGCGGAGAAGTTCGGCGGCGGCTCGTCGCTCGAGCTCTCGCCCGACGCCGGCCGCGACACCCCACAGACGGAGCACCCATGAACCTCACCGAGGCCCTCGACGCGCTCGAGCGCGCCGGCGCCGCCGCCGGTCTGGACGGCGCCGCCGCTCGCGACGAGGGCGCCCGGCTGTCCGCCGCGGTGGCCGAGTCGATCACCGGCGCCCCGAGCGCGTGGCTCGCCGCGGTCGGCTCCCCCGACGCGTCGTTCGGCGCCTTCTTCGAGGCGGCGGCCAGCGCGCGCCGGTGGCGCACCTCGCCGACCGACCTCCTGGCCGGGATCGCCGGCACGCCCGCCGCGACGACGTACTCCGCCGCCCTCGCCGACGTCATCTCGGCCGCCTGCGAGCTCGGCACGGCGGACATCGGCGTCATCGCGCGCGCGTCGGCGACCGCCGCCGTCCAGCGGTCGGCCGCGCCGGGCGCTCCGCCGGCGCTCGCGGTCCCCGGTCCGCAGGCGCCCGCCCCCAAGCCGGCGCCCGCGGCCGCGCCCGAGCACACGCTCGAGGAGCTGCTCGCCGAGCTGGACGCGCTCGTGGGGCTGGCCGCCGTGAAGGCGCAGATCCGGCAGCAGACCCAGCTGCTGCGGGTGGAGCGCCTGCGCACCGAGGCGGGGCTGACCGCGCCGACGATCACGCGCCACCTGGTGTTCCTGGGCAACCCCGGGACGGGCAAGACGACGGTCGCGCGACTGGTCTCCGGCATCTACCGCGCGCTCGGGCTGCTCTCGACCGGGCACCTGGTCGAGGTGGACCGCTCCGAGCTCGTCGCCGGCTACCTCGGGCAGACCGCGGTGAAGACGTCCGAGGTGGTGGCCACCGCGATCGGCGGCGTGCTCTTCATCGACGAGGCGTACGGGCTGGCCGAGGACCAGTACGGCGCCGAGGCGGTGAACACGCTGGTCAAGGACATGGAGGACCACCGCGACAACCTCGTCGTGATCGTCGCCGGCTACCCCCGGCCGATGGCCACGTTCCTCGCCACGAACCCCGGGCTCGAGAGCCGCTTCTCCACCACGGTCGAGTTCGCCGACTACACCGACACGGAGCTGCGCGAGATCTTCGAGCGGTCCGCCCGCAAGGCCGACTTCGAGCCGGCACCCGAGACGCTCGAACGGTTCGAGGAGATCGCGTCCCTGCAGATCCGCGACGAGGGCTTCGGCAACGGCCGCTACGCACGCAACGTGCTCGACCAGGCGATCACCAGGCACGCCTGGCGCCTGCGGGACGTTGAGCAACCGACGGTGGAGCAGCTGCGGCTGCTGCTCCCGGAGGACCTTGTGGCGGCACCGGACGACGAGACCCCCACCGACGACACGGTCGCACCACCCGCCGACGAGCCGACACACATCGAGGAGCCCGCGTGACCCAGACGATCGCAGCGCCGCAGCCGGCCCCTCCACCGGCGGACCCCGCGCCGCCCGTGACCACCCCGCACCGGGCGCGGACGCGACGGCCACCAACGCGTTCCTCGTCGGCGGCCTCGAACCTCCCGCGCAGCGGGCGAAGTACGACGCCGCGATCGACTCGGCCGCCAACGGCCTGGCGCAGCTGTCCGGCTCGAACGACGCCGACGCCGACCAGCTGGGCCAGGCGACCGCGGGCCTGACCCGGTACACGGGGCTCGTCGAGCAGGCCCGGGCCAACAACCGGCAGGGGTTCCCGGTGGGCGCGGCCTACCTCGACCAGGCGTCCGCGGTGCTGCGCTCCGACGTGCTTCCGGTGCTCGACGACCTGGTCCAGACCAACTCCGACCGCGTCGACTCGTCGTTCTCCGCGGTGACCGCCACGCCCTGGCTGCTCGCGTTCGGGCTGATCGCCCTGGTCGCCTTCGTCATCGTGCAGACCTGGCTCGCCCGCCGCACGCACCGCCGCCTCAACTCCGGGCTGTTCTGGGCCACGATCCTGGCGCTCGCCGCGAGCATCGCCGGCGCGTTCGTCCTGGGCACGACCGCGAAGAACGCCGCGCAGGTGCAGACCGGGTCGTACGCGGACACCGTTGCCGTCTCGCAGGCCTACTCGCTGGCGAACGACGCGAAGTCGATGGAGTCGTTCACGCTCATCAAGCGAGGCTCCGGCCAGGCGTACGAGGAGACGTTCCAGCAGGAGACCGCGCAGGCCCGCGACCTGCTCTCGGGCGTCGACGACGCGCTCGTGCAGTCGCTCGACGCGTGGACCGCCGAGCACCAGAAGATCCGCGATCTCGACAACGCCGGTCAGTGGGACGACGCGGTCGCCCTGGCGATCAGCGACGGCCCCGGCTCGCCGAACGCGGCGTTCGACGACTTCTCGACCGCCGCGTCCACGAGCGTCGAGGCCACCGCGGCCGCGACGCACGACGCGCTGGCCGGAGCCGGCACCTCGGCGGTCCTCGTCGGCTGGCTGATCCTCGTCGCCGGGTTGATCGCGGCCGTGCTGAGCTGGCGCGGCATCTCGAGGCGAGTGGAGGAGTACCGGTGAGCCGCATGCTGCGAGGCCTGACCGGCGCGCTGGCCGTCGTCGCGGTCGTCGTCCTGTCCGCGTGCGACCCCTCGACGACGCCCGAGCCCCAAGTCACCGCGACGCCGGAGCCGACCGCGGCACCCGCCGCACCGGCCGTCGTCTGCGACGACGCGACCACGTCGTACGCCCCCGACGCGACCTTCGGGCCGACCGTGCAGGCGATCAAGGACCGCGGGTCGCTCATCGTCGGCGTCTCGGCGGACACCCTGCTCATGGGCTCGCGCAACCCGCTGTCGGGCCAGATCGAGGGCTTCGACATCGACGTCCTGCACCTCGTCTCCGCGGCGATCTTCGACGGGGACCCGAACCGCCTCCAGTTCCGGGTCATCACCTCCGGTCAGCGGCTCGACGTGCTCAAGAACCACGAGGTCGACCTGGTCGCGCGCACGTTCACCATGAACTGCGCCCGGTGGCAGGAGATCGCGTTCTCCGCGGAGTACCTCGACGCGGGCCAGAAGGTGCTGGTCACGCGCGACTCGACCGCCACGAGCATCGACGACCTCGGCGGCCAGCGCGTCTGCGCACCCGAGGGCACGACGACCCTGACGCGGCTCCAGGACGACTACCCGGACATCACCGCCGTGAGCGCCCCGACGCACACCGGCTGCCTGGTCCTGTTCCAGGAGGGCGACGTCGACGGGATCACCGGCGACGACACGATCCTCGCCGGGTTCGCGGCGCAGGATCCCTACGCCAAGGTCGTCGGCGACGCGTTCAGCTCCGAGCCGTACGGCGTCGGGGTGCCCGCGGACCAGGTCGACCTGGTCCGCTTCGTCAACGCGGTGCTGGACCGGGCCAAGGCGGACGGCACCTGGGCCGCGATGTACGACCGCTGGCTGCACGCGCTCGGGCCGGCGCCCGTGCCGCCGCCGTCGGTGTACGGCCGGGCCTCGTGATCGCGCCCGACGCACCGGAGGCCCCCGGGCGGCTCGGCGAGCCGATACCCGCGCCGGAGCTGCTCACCTACCTCGGCGCGCTCGACGCCTGGCTGACCCACCGGCGCACCGAGCTGGACCGCCTGGACGCGGCAGCGCAGGCCTCCCCCACGGTCGACACCTACACGGCCGACGTGCTGCTCGCGATGACGATGTGGCAGGCCATCCGGACGCGCGCCGACGAGCTCGTGGTCGTGTGGGACTCGGGCCGGGCCGACGTCGTCGACCGCGAGAAGATGTCTCGCCTCATCTGGGGACGCCTCGACTCGGGGCTGGGCTCCGCGCTCGTCTCACTGGTCGAGGCCGTGACTCTCTGCGACGCGATGATCACCAAGGTCCGCGCCCGGCTCTCGTTCGACCCGGACAGCGCGGACCAGGCCGAGCGGTTCCGCGGACTGCGCGCCGGTCTGGTGCGCTGCGAGGACCTTGCGGGGACCGACACCGCGTCGGCGGAGCGGGTGGCGGCCCTGCGGCAGCGCGAGCAGAAGCTGGTCACGCAGGCCGCCCGCGGCGCCGACGTGACCGGGCCGCTCGGCGAGCTCGAGGTCGACGCGGCGCGGACCGAGCGCGACCTGATCGTCCAGGTGTCCCAGCGTCGGACCCTCGAGAAGGGGCGGGCGGACGCGCAGGCGACGCTCGCCGCCCTCGAACGGCGCGAGCCCACGCTGCACGAGCTGGCCGACCGGTGCCGTCGAGAGATCGCGCGCCCGCCCAAGCAGGCCGTCCCCGACGTGTCCCGGCTCGGGGCGGTGCCCGACACCCGGCAGGAGCTGGACGCGTACATCGACCGGCTCGCGGCCGTCGGTCGGGCGTTCGAGGCGGTCGCCGACGCGTACAGCGCGCCGCTGCGCGAGCGCGCCGAGCTCCGCTACAAGCTGACCGGCGCGCACTCCGCCGCCGACGCGAACGGCCGCAGCGCCTCGCCGACCGTCCGCTCGGGCTACGAGGAGGCGCACGCGGCCGTGACCGCGTCACCCTGCGACGTCACCATGGCCCGCTTCCTCGTCGAGCAGTACCTGTACCTGACCCGCGACCTGCCCACGGCAGCTCAGGAAGGATAGCGATGACCGCCATCCACTGCACCGAGCTCGGCTGCGACGGCTACTACGAGGACGGGTGGTGCAACGTCTGCGGCTCGCCGCAGCCCGCCGGCGCCTCGCCGGCCTCCGCCACCACGCTGCTCGGCACGGGCGTCGCGCAGGCCACGACCACCGCGACCGGGGACGAGCAGGCGGAACGGTCCACGCGCACCGGGCGCACCAGCTCCACCCAGCTCGCGACCGCCGCGCTCGGCTCGGCCCGGACGGCGGCCACCGGCAGCCGGCCGACCCGTCGCGTCGGCACGTCCTCGACGCGTCTGCGCGGTGCCCGCCTCGGCGCCGGGCTCACGACCGTCCCCGCCTCCCCGGTGCAGGACCCCCTGCAGGCGGTCATGGCCGTCCCCGAGGTGCCCGAGCGCAAGCGGTTCTGCCCGTCGTGCCAGCACGAGGTGGGCCGCACCCGCGACGGCGTGCCGGGCCGGACCTCCGGGTTCTGCCCGCAGTGCGGCAACCACTTCGACTTCGCGCCCGCGCTGAACCCGGGCGACGTCGTCGGCGGGCAGTACGAGGTGGTCGGCTGCCTCGCGCACGGTGGGCTCGGCTGGATCTACCTCGCGCGGGACCGCAACGTCTCCGGCAGGTGGGTCGTGCTCAAGGGCCTGCTGAACTCCGGCGACCCCGACGCGTACGCGGCCGCGATCTCCGAGCGGCAGTTCCTCGCCGAGGTCGAGCACCCGCTGATCGTCGAGATCTACAACTTCGCCATGCACGAGGGCGCCGGCTACACGGTGATGGAGTTCGTCGGCGGCCGGTCGCTCAAGCAGATCCTGCAGGACCGCCGGGACGCGAACTCGGGCGTGAACAGCCCCCTGCCCGTCGACCAGGCGCTCGCGTTCGTCCTGGAGATCCTGCCCGCGTTCGCCTACCTGCACGACGTCGGCCTGCTGTTCTGCGACTTCAAGCCCGACAACGTCATCCAGCAGGGGGACGCCGTCAAGCTCATCGACCTCGGCGGCGTGCGACGGCTGGACGACCTGAGCTCGGCGATCTTCGGGACCGTCGGGTACCAGGCGCCTGAGGTGCCCGAGGTGGGTCCGTCGGTGGCGTCGGACATCTACACGATCGGTCGCACCCTCGCGACGCTCGTCCTCGACTTCCGCGGGAACACCTCGACGTTCGTCGCGTCGCTGCCGTCGGTGGCCGACACCCCGCTGTTCCAGAAGTACGACTCGTTCTACCGCCTCCTGGCCAAGGCCTGCGCGTTCGACCCGTCCGACCGGTTTGCGACGGTCGACGAGCTGCGCGCGCAGGTGCTGGGTGTCCTGCGCGAGGTCGTCGCGACCGACCGAGGTCCGGGCAGCCCGGCCCTGTACTCGGCGGCCTCCGTCCTGTTCGACGCGCCCGCGTCGGACGAGGCCGGCCACCCGCTCGCCTGGGACCAGCTGCCGGCGCTCAAGGTCGACGCGGGCGACCCGGCGGCGAGCTGGCTGTCCGGCGTCAACGTCAGCGACCCCGACCTGCGGCTCACGGCGCTGGAGAACGCCCCCGAGGACTCGGTCGAGGTGCGCCTGCGCCGGGCGAGCACCGCGATCGAGGCGGGACGCCAGGACGTCCTGTCGGAGACGCTCGCCCTGATGCTCGCCCACGACCCGTGGGAGTGGCGCGCGGCCTGGCTCGGCGGACTGTCGCAGCTCGCGAACGGCGACCCGGTGGCGGCGCGCGCGTCGTTCAACGCCGTGTACGGCCAGGTGCCCGGTGAGCTCGCCCCGAAGCTCGCCCTCGCCACGGCCTGCGAACGCAGCGACGAGCCCGACATCGCCGAGTCCCTGTACGTCATCTGCGCCCGCGCCGACGCCAACTACACGGCACCTGCCGCGTTCGGGCTCGCACGGATCCGCAGTGCGCGCGGCGACCTCGAGGGCGCCCTGCACGCGCTCGACCTCGTCGCGTCCACGCGAAGCTCCTACGTCGACGCCCGCATGATGCGTGCGCGGCTCCTGGCGCAGTCGACCGGTGACGTCAAGGCGCTGTCGCAGGCCCTGGTGAGCGTCCAGACGGTCGTGCTGCCGCCGCTCCAGCACGCCGAGCTCAAGGTCGTCGTGCTCGGGTCGGCGCTCGACGCGGTCGTCGCGCACGGCCCGGTCCGCAACGTCGACCTCGGCGGGGTACCGGCGCACGAGCCCGAGCTGCGCGACGCGCTCGAAGGGGCGCTGAAGCAGCTCGCGTCGCTGACCGACGACCACGACTACCGCATCGCGCTGGTGGACCGGGCGCACGAGGTCCGCCGGTGGACCACGTGGTGAGCCTCGTCTGCGCCTCGTGCGGCACCGTCGCGCAGGAGGGGTCCAAGTTCTGCGAGCAGTGCGGCGCACCGCTCACGGCACCGGTGGCCGTCACGGCGCCCCCCGTCGAGACGGCCGCCCTCCGGGCGTGCCGCGCGTGCGGCGGCACCATCGCCGACGACGGGTACTGCCAGGACTGCGGCACGCCCGCGGCGTCCGAGCGCGACCACTGGACCGAGGCCCCGAGGCCCACCCTCGGCGGCGTCTGCGACCGCGGCATCCGGCACGACAAGAACGAGGACGCGATGGCGCTCGGCCTCGCGGCGGACGCCGCGGTCCTCGTCGTCTGCGACGGCGTCTCGAGCGTCCCGGACTCCGACATCGCGAGCCTCGCCGCCGCCCGCGCCGCGCGTGACGTCCTGGTGGCGGGCATCGCACAGAGCGGAAGCGACACGGCGCGCGTCGCCGCCTGGTCGGCGTCCCTGGTGCGCGCCGCCGAGGCGGCCAACGAGGCGATCGCCACGGCGGTCGGAGACATGGCCGGCCGGCACGACCCGCCGTCGTGCACATTCGTCGCGGCCGTCGTCGACGGACCCCACGTCGTCGCGGGGTGGCTGGGCGACTCGCGCGTCTACTGGCTCCCTGACGAGGGCGACCCGATCCAGGTGAGCAGCGACGACTCGGGCGCCAACGAGCTCATGGCCCTCGGCATGCCGCGGGCCAAGGCGGAGTCGTCGCCCCAGGCGCACGCGATCACCCGCTGGCTCGGCGCGGACGCCCAGGACGTCGTCCCCCGCACGGCCCCGACCCGGGCCCAGGGACCGGGCTGGGTGCTGGTGTGCTCGGACGGGCTCTGGAACTACTGCTCCGAGGCGGTCGCGATGGCCGACCTGGTGCGCAGCTCGCAGAAGGTCTCGGGGGACGCACCCGAGGCGATCTGCTCCGAGCTCGTGCGCTGGGCGAACGAGCAGGGCGGTGCCGACAACATCACCGCCGCGCTTCACCGGATCGAGGTCGTGCACGCCACGGTCACGGTCGATACTGTCCACAGCTGACCCGCTCACCTACAAGGAGCCACACGTGGCCGAGTTCCACACCGAGGTGTTCCAGAACGAGTTCCTCTCCGAGGGCGCCACGGACGTGCACGCGATCGTGACGGTCACCAGCTCGGGCGCCGGGACCGCGGGCGCCGCGTCGGCCGCGGGCACCGTCGCCGAGATCGTCATGGTGGACACGTCCGGCTCGATGCAGGGACCGAACATCGATGCGGCCAAGTACGCCGCGCAGGTGGCCGTCGACCAGATCGCCGACGGCACCTGGTTCGCGATCATCGGCGGCAGCCACGTCGCGCAGCGCGCCTTCCCCTACCCGAACGCCCCGGTCGCGATCGTGCAGATGGAGCCGGGCGCGCGCCGCGAGGCCAAGCGGGCGATCTCGCTCATGTCGCCGTCGGGCGGCACCGCGATGAGCACCTGGCTCCGCCTGGCCGACCAGGTGTTCTCGCACGTCCCGCAGGCGACGCAGCGGCACGCGATCCTGCTCACCGACGGGAAGAACGAGTCCGAGCCGCGCGAGGAGCTCTCGAACGCGATCCGGGACGTCACGGGACGCTTCCAGTGCGACGCCCGCGGCGTGGGCGCCCGGTGGGAGGTCGCCGAGCTCCGGGAGATCGCCTCCGCGCTGCTCGGCACCGTCGACCTCATCGCGAACCCCGCGGACATCGCGGAGGACTTCCGCCAGCTCGTCGCGGCGTCGATGTCGAAGGGCGTCGCCGACGCCGAGCTGCGGGTGTGGGCGCCGCAGGGGGCCCAGGTGCTGTTCGTGCGCCGGGTCGCCCCGACGGTCGAGGACCTCACCGCCCGTCGCACGGAGGTGAACGCGCTGACCGGCGCCTACCCGACGGGTGCGTGGGGCGACGAGTCCCGCGACTACCACGTCGCCATCCGCGTGCCCTCCAAGCCCGTCGGCTCCGAGCAGCTCGCGGCCCGGGTGCAGATCGCGGTCGGCGGCCAGGTGCTCACCTCGGCCCTGGTCAAGGCGCGCTGGTCGGACGACAACGCGCTCACGGCCCGGATCAACCCGGAGGTCGCGCACTACACGGGCCAGGCAGAGCTCGCGTCGGTCATCCAGGAGGGCCTGGCGGCCAAGGCGGCGGGCGACGAGGCCACGGCCACGGTCAAGCTCGGCCGCGCGGTCCAGCTCGCCCAGGAGACGGGGAACGAGGAGGCGACCAGTCGCCTGCGCAGGGTCGTGGACATCGACGACGAGGAGAAGGGCACGGTGCGCCTCAAGCGCGACGCCGCCAAGCTCGACGAGATGGCGCTCGACACCGCCTCCACGAAGACCACCCGGGTCCGCCGGTGAGCACGGTCCAGTGCCCGAACGGCCACGCCTCGGAGTCGACCGACTACTGCGACGTCTGCGGTTCGCCGATCGCCGCGGCGCCGGCCGCCCCCGCCGACCCGGCGCCCTCGCCCGTCGCTGCGGCGACCACGTGCTCGAACTGCGGCTCGCCGGCCGCGGCCGGTGCCCTGTTCTGCGAGACCTGCGGGTACGACTTCACGACGGGGTCGCTCCCCGTCGCGGCCTCGGTGCCGACCCCGGTCGTCGCGCCGCCCTCGTCGCCGACCCCGGCGGTCCCGTCGTCCCCGACTCCCCCGCCGCCGGGCACCGAGTCCTGGGTGGCCGAGATCTGGGTGGACCCGGACTGGTACGCGGCGCAGAAGCCCGAGGACCCCATGCCGTCCGCAGGCCTGCCCGGGCTGGTGCCGCTGCGTGAGCGCAGCGTGCTGGTGGGCCGGCCGTCGGTCTCGCGGAACATCCACCCGCAGGTCGACTGCGGCACGGACTCCGGCGTAAGCCCGAGGACCCACCGGCGCCTTCTCTGTGCGACTACCTGGCCGTCACGGCGCCGGGTACTGCGCGACGAACTGCGGCGTGCCGGTGTTCGTGTTGTCCGCCTGGGTGCCCACCCCGTCGATGACGTGGCGGATGGTGCCCTGGCTGAGGTTGACCGTCATCACGTGCTTGATCTGGACACCCGGGGTCGTCGGGACCTCGAAGCCGTTCTCGGTGATGACCGACGGGTCGTTCTGGTTGAAGACGTACGCGCCGCCGCCGAAGAGGCTGTGCTTCTTGACGCGGTCGCCGACCTTGTAGGCCGCCCAGCCGAGGGTGCCGGCAGGAGTCGTCCAGTCCGCCTGGGTGCGCGGGTCGTACGGCAGCTCGTTCTGGTAGAAGATCGTGGTGCCGTTCTCGCCGTTCCACACGGTGTTGTACTGCTGGAAGTGCTCGACGAACAGACCGGTCGCCGTCACGTTGTCACCGTTGACGACCAGGCCGTTGGGGGCCGTGTTCGTCACCCAGCGCGTGTCGTCGTCGTTGAGCAGCGGCAGCCCGTCGGCCGTGCGCTGCCGGTCGACGTCGGACCGCACGACGGTGTCGGTCGGGAAGCCCTCGTCCCCGTGGTCGGCACGCCACACCCACGCGTGGTCGAGCAGCACGTTGTCGCTGTTGACCTCGAGGGCGACCTTGGTGCGGCCCACGTACGGGCCGCCGACGCGGAAGAACACGTCGCTGAGCGTCGTCGGGTTCTTGGCGCCGGACCGGTCGCCGTGGCCGTTCTTCTTGCCGACGCGGACGAGAGCGGCCGAGCTGACCTCGCCGGCGTCGACCGTCACGCCTGCGACGACGACACCCGAGACGTCCTCGACCTCGAGCGGGGTCGCGCCGCCGACGGAGTGCAGGGTGGCGTAGCCGAGGCCCAGGACGACGGTGTCGGCGCGCTTGACCTTGATGGTCTTGGCGACGTCGTAGACACCAGGAGTGAGGATCAGGTTCTGCCCCTTGGCGAGCGCGTTGTTGATCGACTGGACGGAGTCGCCCGGCTTGGCGACGTAGAAGTCCTTGATCGGCACCGTGCGTCCGGGCGTCAGGCCTGCCGCCCAGCTGACGCCCTTGCTGTTGGTCTGCGCGGACGGCACGCGGACCTGGTACTTGCCCGCCGCGTCGACGAACAGGTACGGCTTCTCACGGCTGACCGGCGTGGTGTCGAGCACGGTGTACGGGTTCGGGGTGGGGAAGGTCTCCGCGGGAGCTCCGACGACGCCGGAGAAGACCGCGTTCCACACGGCGTTCGACCAGGACGTGATCTCGCTGTTGCGGGTGTACCACTGCTGCTGCGAGCCGTTGACGACCGCGGCGGCGTTGCTCCGGGAGTCGGCCATGAACCCGCCGCTGGCGTACTGCGGTCCGGCGGAGCAGTAGTCCATGAACGAGAAGCCGCCGTTGATGTTGACCCGGCGCAGCGGAGAGGCCTGCGAGACGGCCCAGAACTCGGTGTCGGTGCACCAGTCCGGACGCGGCGCGGCCTCGCCCAGCACCGTGTGCAGCCCGCCCTTGACGTTGATCGTGAGGTTCGACATCGAGCGCCAGAAGTTGGTCAGCGCGAGGCAGTTGCTGGTCTCGTCGGCCTCGAGGCACCGGTTGTAGACGTTGATCGTGCCGTTGATGACGACGTCCGTGGGCGACGCCCCGAGGCCGGCGACCTCGGTGTAGTAGCCGACCTGGACGTTGAGCGGCGCCTCGGGTGTGCCATAGGTGCCGGGCAGGAAGTAGACCGCGTCGCGGCGCGGGCCGAACTCGTTGTCGAACTGCTCGGCGGTGATCGCGTCGAACTTCGCCTTGATGTCGGCGACGGGCATGCTCGGGTCGAAGATCGTGACGCTCGGGCCGAGGTCGGGATTCGCCGGGCCCGGTCCGGGCTTGGGGTGGGCCGACGCGCCCGTGGCGCCTGCGAGACCGATCGACAGTGCGGTCACGCCGATCAGCACCTGACGGCCGATCCGTGAGCGCGCCCTGCGCGGGTGGATGGTGGGCTCGGACATCGTTGTCCTACCTTCTGTCGGGAGACGAGCGCAAATGTGGAAACGTTTACGTCGGTCGAAACAGTAGAGGCTCGTACCGGGATACGTCGAGGCATAGACGACTATTCGGGCGTCCGAGGGCCGAGGTGCGGTCGCTCTACCGGACGCCGGGCGCGGGGCCGGACGACTCCCGGGTGACCAGGACGGCCGGCAGCAGTCGCGGCAGGGTGGCGGCGTCGTCCGGGGGGACACCCGCGCTGCGCGCGGTGATCAGGTCGGTCAGCAGCGTCACCGCCGCCGCGCCCATGGCGAGGTAGTCCTGCCGGATCGTGGTGAGCGCGGGCCGGACGACAGCCGCGAGCTCGATGTCGTCGTACCCGACGACCGAGATGTCGTCGGGCACGCGCAGCCCGGCCTCGCCGATCGCACGGCACGCGCCCACCGCCATGCTGTCGCTCGCGACGAAGACGGCCGTCGGCGGGTCCGCGAGGGCCAGCAGCTCACGCATCGCCCGGTGCCCCGTGTCGAGGAAGTAGTCGCCGTGCACCACATACCCGTCCGGCACCACCAGCCCGAGGTCGGCCATCGTCTCGATGTAGCCGGCCAGCCGCTCGATGGCCGGCAGCTGGTCGGCCGGCCCCGCGATCGTGGCGATGCGTCGGTGACCCAGCTCGGCCAGGTGCCGCACCGCCGCCACGGCACCGGCCTGGCTCTCGGTGCTGACGTAGCTGGCGCGTTCGCCGCGCACCGGCAGGTCCAGCCCCACCACGGGCATGCCCGACGTGATGAGCGCGTGGACGGCCGGCAGGTGCTCGTCGACCCCCATCAGCACGACGCCGGCGAGGCTGTGCTGCGCGGCGACGCGCTCGAACGCGTGCAGGTCCTCGTCGGCGGCCTTGGGCGACACGAGCATCAGGTGGTAGCCGGTGTCCGCCAGCGCGAGCTTCAGCCCGATGAGCAGGTCCCCGAGGAACAGGACGCGACGACCGAGGGACGCGTAGGTGGTGTCCCAGATCAGGCCGACCGTGTCCGACTGTCGCCGGACGAGCGACCTCGCCTGCTGGTTGGGCAGGTAGCCCAGCTCGCGCGCGATCCGCTCGACCCGCTCACGGGTGTCCGCACTCACGCCGGGGCGCGCGTTGAGCGCCCGCGACACCGTGGCCATCGAGACCCCGCTGCGACGCGCGACCTCGCGGATGTCGACGACCACGTGAACGACTCCCCTCGCCAGCGACCTGCCGTCACCGTAGTACGTCGGGGTCCCGTCCCCGCGCAGGTCCCGGTGGCTCCTTCCCGACGCACCGCACGGTGCTCGACCCTTCCGCGCGTCGGCGGCGTGCACCAGGGTGGGACCCATGACCTCACCGGACGGCATCGCGGGCGTGTTCGACCGAGCGGCCGACACGTACGACGACGTGGGCGTGCCCTGGTTCGAGCCGATCGCGCTCGGCCTCGTCGACGAGCTGGCCGTCCGGCCCGGGGAGCGCGTGCTCGACGTCGGGTGCGGCCGCGGCGCGGCGCTGCGCCCCCTCGCCGTCGCCGCTGGTCCCACCGGGCGCGTCCTGGGCATCGACCTTGCGCCGCGGATGGTCGAGCGCACCGCCGACGACCTGCGGTCGCTCCCCCAGGTGGAGGTGCGCGTCGGCGACGCCCGCGCCCCGGAGGTGCCGGCGGGCTCGTTCGACGTCGTGGCCTCGTCGCTCGTGCTCTTCTTCCTGCCCGACCCGGGCGCCGCTGTCCGCGCGTGGACCGACCTGCTGGTCCCGGGCGGTCGGCTCGGCATCACGACGTTCGGCGAGCAGGACGAGCGCTGGCTCGGGCTCGACGCCGCGTTCACGCCGTACCTGCCGCCCGCCATGCTCGACGCGCGCACGAGCGGGCGCCGCGGACCGTTCGCCGACGACGCCGGCATGGAGGACCTGCTCACGGCCGCGGGCGTCGACGACGTCCGCACCGTGCACCGGACGGTCACCGCGACGTTCCGTGACCCCGACCAGTACGTCACCTTCTCCTGGTCGCACGGGCAGCGCGCGATGTGGGAGGCGGTGCCGCCCGAGGACCACGCGTCGGTCCTCGGGCTCCTGACCGACCAGCTCGATGCGTTCCGCGACGAGGACGGGGCGATCCGACTCCACCAGGACGTCCGCTACACGCTGGGGACCGCCTGACGGGCGAGCTCCGCGTTCGCGCGCTCGGTCAGCAGCGTCAGCACCCGTCCCGCGACCTCGAGGTCCTCGGCCGGCACGTCGCCGTACAGCCGCGCGGTGATCGTCTCGATCTCACCGATCACGGCGTCGAACCGCTCCCGACCGGCGGCCGTGAGGGCCAGGTCGCCCGTGTCGGCCTCGTCCGCCAGTCCGAGCCGGCGCACGCTGTCGACCGCGTCGCGTGCGGTCGCGTCATCCACCTTCAGCCCGCCGGCGAGGCGTGCGACGACGTCGGGGTACGCACCGGCACCTGCCTCCACCTGGTTCAGCGCGACCCACTCCTCGAACGCCAGGCCCGACCCCTGCAGGCGGACGTCCAGCAGGGTTCGGGTCGCGCGCTCGGCCTGTCCGATGACTCGTCCGTTGAGCGTCATGGTTCGTTCCTCCGTGCCTCGTTGGTGTCGCTAACGTTAGTCGGGTGAATGATTACGCACAAGACGTTGGAGTGACGAACGATCCTGCTAGCGTCGCCCCATGACCTCCCCCGGACCGTCGAGCATCACGGCCCTGCCGAGCTGGTTGCTGTCCCAGACGTCGACCCACGCGCACCGACTCCTGGTCGAACGCCTGTCGGCGCTCGGCGCGCGCGGGTACGACTACCGCGTCCTCGCGACGCTCGACGAGCATGGCGCGACGAGCCAGGCGGACCTGGGTCGGGCCACGGGCATCCACCTGAGCGACATGGTCGGGTGCCTCAACGACCTCGAGAGCGCCGGCTACGTCGAGCGCGTGCCCGACCCGGCGGACCGCCGTCGCAACGTCGTGACGGTGACCGCACCGGGTCGCGAGCGGCTCCAACGGCTGGCCGCCGAGGTCGGCCGCGTCCAGGACGACCTGCTGACACCGCTCTCGGCTGCCGAGCGCGCCGAGCTCACCCGGCTGCTCGGACGCCTCCTGGCGTTCCACGACGCCCGCTGACGACGGACTCGTCAGTACGGACCGTGCCGTCCGCGGTCACCGCGATCGCGGTGACCGCACCGTGCTGCGCCGCCCACGCGACACCGTCGGTCCCGAGCGCCAGCACCGACGTGGCCAGCACGTCCGCGGTCGTGAGGTCGGCGGCCACGACGGTCGCGGACACGAGCTCGGTCGCGGCCTCGCCCGTGCGCCCGTCCCAGACGTGCGCACCGCGCTCGTAGGTGCCCGACGTGGCGACCGCGCCGTCGCGCAGCTCGAGGACCGCGAGCATCTGGCCCTGGTCCGCGGGGTGGCGGATGCCGACCTGCCAGCCCCGACCCGGCTCGGGCTCCCCGCGGGTCACCACGTCGCCGCCCGCGTTCAGGCAGAAGCGGCGCAGACCGCCCGCCTCCAGCACGTCGGCAGCCCGTTGGGCCGCCCAGCCCTTGACCACGCCGTCGGTGTCGAGCGTCCCGTCCGGCCGCCGCACGTGGAAGGCTCCCCCGCTGGCCTCCCACGCCCGGCCCGCGACGGCCAGGACCTCACGCAGGTCGTCCGAGAGCCCCGCGGGCCGAAGCCGACCCGAGGCGTACCGGCTCACCTCGCTGTCGGGGTCGTGCCGGCTGAACCGGCGGTCGGCGTCCCGCAGCACCGCGAACGCGGCCTCGACGAGCTCCGCGGTCCCGACGTCGCCGTCGCGCACGTCGACCGACATGGGGATCCCCATCACGGTCTCGAGGTGGCGCACGCGCTCAGCCATGCTGGTCGATCGCCGACTGGACGGATTCGGCGTAGGCCTCCGAGGTGTACGTCGCCCCGGAGACGGTGTCGACCTGGGCCGACTGCGCCGCGACGACCTTCTGCTGGAGCAGCGGCACCGCCTGCTCGTTGATCCGGACGCTCTCGCGCTCCCGGCTGGGCACCTGGAGCGCCTGCACGTCCGCGATCTGGCTGCCGGTGAACGTCACCGAGACCTGCACGGGCCCGTACCGCGTCTGCTCGACCGCGCCGACGATCGTCACGGTGTCCGACGTCGTGGTGTCGCCACCGGTGCTGGACCCGGGATCGGTGACGGACGAGTCGGACGACCCGGAGCTCGTCGCCGTGTCGGCGCTCGACGAACCCGTCGACGAGCCCTGTGCGGTCGTCGCTCCCGCGGAGGAGTCCTGCACCGCCGGGGCGAACTTCGCGACGCCGGCGGCGGTCATGGCGGCGGCGGCACCCACGTACAGCAGGGTCCCCCGCCAGGGTCGGGTGGCCATCAGCCCAGCTCCTCTCGGTGGATCGCACCCGCGGGCACGCCCAGTGCACGGGCCGAGCGCTCGACGGTCGTGGCCATGGCATCCGGCCCGCAGACGAACACGTCCCGCTCTGCGATGTCGGGCACGAGCCGCCGCAGGTGCGCCGGGGCGAGCGGGTCGTAGCGCAGCTCGGAACGGCGCCCGGGCAGCGGGACGTAGTGCAGCCACGGCGACTCGGTGAACTCGTCGGCCAGCGCCAGGGCGTCGGCGCTGTGGGCGCGGTGCAGGACGACGAGGTGGTGGCCCCGGCGCAACAGCTCCTCGGCCAGGGCGCGGACGGGGCCGATGCCGGCGCCGCCCGCGACCAGGAGCACCCGGTGCGTCGTCGCACGGTCCGCGGTGAACCGACCGAACGGACCCTCGATCTGGACGCGGGTGCCGGGCCGCAGCGCGTCGACCGCGGACGAGTGGTCGCCCAGCGCGCCGACCGTGAACCGGAGCCTGTCGTCCGTCGGCACCATCGACAGCGAGTACGGATGGGCGGTGCCGAGGTGCCCGCGCGTCAGGTACCGCACCAGGAAGTACTGCCCGGCGCGGGCGTCGAGCCTGCCGAGCGACGCGCCGGTGAGCCAGACGCTCACCAGCCCGCGCGCCTCGGGCACCACCGACGCGACCCGGAGCTGGTGACGGTGCGTGTCGAGCAGCGGGAGCACGACCCGCCAGATGACGACCGCGGACGCCGTGGCCGAGTACAGGCCGATCCAGGCGATCTGCGCGAGCCGCTGGGAGACGAAGTGCGTCCCGCCCGCGATCTGGTGGAAGAACGTCAGGAAGATCCCCACGTAGATGGTCAGGTGCAGCCCGAACCACCACTCGTACGAGAGGGCGCGCCGGGCGAACCGCGCGCTGGAGAGTCCCACGACGAGGAACAGGACCGTGCCGATCAGTGCGGGCCACAGGTACGGCTGGGTGGCCAGGATGCCGGGCACCTCCGACCAGACGGACGTCCGGTCGAGCAGGGCGCCCCCGACGACCACCAGCGCGACGTGGGTCAGCACCAGGAGGACGACCGTCGTGCCGAGCGACCGGTGCCAGGCGGTGAGCCGGTCGAGCCCCACCGAGCGTTCGAACCAGGGGACGCGCGCCACGAGCAGGAGCTGCGCGCAGACGAGGAACGAGCCGAGCAGGCCGGACAGCTCCCCGACGCTCATCAGCGCTCCCCCAGGCGTCGCACCGGCGGCCGACGACGTCCCGAACCACCAGAACGCGACGACGGCCAGCGATCCCAGCCACAGTGTCGCCATCGCGGCGGAGAGGCGTCGGCGTGGCGCCGCCTGCCTCGTCGCGGAGACCGCCGGGGCGGCGCGCATCGTCGTGGTCATGGGAAGAGCCTCGTCGTCGCGCCTCCGAGCATGCTCGGAACGACCTGTGCGTTCCCCATGTGGTCCATCCTCGTCCGCGACCTGCCCGCCATCGACTGACCGAGCGGCACCGACGGTCCGGCGCGGGCCGTCGGTGCCAGACTGGCGTCATGAGCGTCCCCGACCCGGTCCAGTTCAGTGCCGCATGGCAGGCCGCGTGGAACGCGCACGACCTCGACGCCGTGCTCGCCCACTTCCACGACGACGTCGTGTTCACGTCCCCGGTCGCCGCGCGGATCCTGCCCGGCTCCGACGGCGTCGTGCGGGGCAAGGAGCAGCTCCGCGCCTACTGGGCCGAGGGGCTGCGGGTGTTCCCCGACCTGCGCTTCACGGTGGTGGACATCTTCGCCGGCGTGACCACCCTGGTGCTCCAGTACCGCAACCAGCGCGGCAGCATCGTCGACGAGGTCCTCGTGTTCGGCAAGGACGGCCGCGTGGTCCAGGGCCACGGCACCTACCGCGTCGAGGTCGAGGACCTCGCCGACGAGGGTTAGCCTCCTCGCCACGTCCGAGGCCGACGACGGAGCAGGTCAGCTCGCTGCCGGCACCGGCGCGAACGGACCCGGTCGGCCCAGCAGGTAGCCCTGCGCCCACGGGACGCCCAGGTCCTGCAGGACCGCCAGCTCCTGGGGCTCCTCGACACCCTCCGCGATGAGCTGCGCCCCGACCTCCTGCGCGAACGACACCATCGCGCGGGTGAGCGCCCGCTTCTCCGTGCTGCGGTGGATCCCCGAGATCAGGGAGATGTCGAGCTTGATGATGTCCGGCTGGAGCCGCACGAGGTGCCGGAAGCCGGCGTACCCGGCGCCCAGGTCGTCGGCGGAAAGGCGGGCACCCTGCGTGCGCAGCCCGGCGAACGCACCACGCACGGCGCTGTAGTCCTCGACCGGCACGTGCTCGGTCAGCTCGATCACCATGCGCGAGGCCATCTCGGGCGTGCAGAGGTCGTGCTCGAGCATGTACAGCGCGGTGGCCGGCGACATGTTGACGGCCAGGAACAGGGGCGCCGGCGCACGGTCGAGGTAGCTCAGCGCCGCGACCGCGGCGGACCACTCCATCTCGATGCCGAGCCCGACGGAGAACGCATCCGCGTACCAGCGCTCGGGTCCGCCGTGGGCGGGGTCGGAGAAGCGCGAGAGCGCCTCGTGGCCGACGGTCCGCAGGGTCTGCGTCTCGACGACGGGCTGGTAGACGATGTCGCGCGTCCCGTTGCGCAGCACGTGCTCGATGCGCTCACGGGTACGCGCCGTGCCCTCGTCGTCGGCGTGGTGCGGGGTGGCCGGGCTGACCGACCTGCGCAGCGTCGAGTACAGCTCGCGCGTCTGCAGCAGGTTGGCGATCCGCAGGCAGGTCTCGGTGATGTCCAGCGGCTTGGTCAGGAAGTCCTGCGCGCCCAGGCCGAGGGCGCGGTTGCGGGCGGTCGTCGTGGTGTCGGCCGTCAGCACGAGGACGGGGAGGTAGGTGCCGGCCGCGTACGCCTGGACCTGCGCGAGCACCTCGAACCCGTCGACCTCCGGCATGTGCAGGTCGAGAAGCACCAGGTCCGGGTGGATCTGCGGCAGGCGGGCACCGACCTGACGCGCGTCGGTCTCGGTCTCGATCCGCTCCATGCCCTGCCGGAGCAGGAGCGAGCGCAGCAGCAGCACGTTGCTGGGGCTGTCGTCGACGACGAGCACGACCATGGTCGAGAAGCGCTCGAGCGACCTATCCAGCATCGTCGCGACCCCCGACCTCGTCGAGCGCGCCCAGGACGTCGCGCAGGTCGAGCGGCTTGGTGAGGTACCGGGCCGCGCCCGCGTCGAGCAGGCGGCGCTCCTGCCCCGCCGTGGCGTCCGCCGTGAGGATCAGCACCGGGACGTCGCACGTGGTCGGGTCGCCCTTGAGGGACTTCAGGACGTCGAGGCCGGAGCGGTCCGGCAGGTGCAGGTCGAGCAGCACCAGGTCGGGGTGGTTGGCCCGGGCGAGGTCGAGGCCGAGGCCACCGAGCCCCGCGTGGATGAGCCGCCAGTGCGGCCGCAGCCGGAGCAGGTGCTGGATGATCTCGACGTTCGGCGCGTTGTCCTCGACGTAGAGCAGGGTCCGCACGGGGGTCGCGGGGTCGTGCGACACGCCGGCCAGCACCGCGTCCGGGCCGGCCGCGCGCGAGCCGTGGGTCGCGACCGCCCGGGGCAGGGTCACCGTGAATGCCGAGCCGCGACCAGGTGCGGACTCGGCGGTGACGGTCCCGCCCATGAGCTCGGCGAGCGAGCGGGTCAGGGCCAGCCCGATCCCGGTCCCGTCGATGCCGGTCGCCTCGGCGCCGAGCCGGTCGAACGGGGTGAAGAGCCGGTCCTGGAGCGCCTGCGGGATCCCCGGGCCGTCGTCGCGGACGGTGATCGCGACCGTGTCGCCGAGCACCTGCTGCTCGACCCAGACCGTCCCCCCGACGCGGTTGTACTTGATGGCGTTGGACACGAGGTTGAGCAGGATCTGGCGCAGCCGCTGCCGGTCGGCGACGACGTGCCAGCTCTCGAGCGGGGACTCGTCCAGCACGATGTCGGCGCCGTCGGCCATCGACGCCATGAGCTGGATGCTCTCCGCGACGAGCTCGGCGGTCGAGACGGGCTCGAGGCTGATCGACATCTCGCCGGCCTCGATGCGCGCCACGTCGAGCACGTCGTTGATGAGGTTGAGCAGGTGTCTCCCGCCCTTGAGGATCTGGGCCAGCTCTCCCTCGTACTGGGTGCCCGCCAGCTCGAGCTCGAGCAGCTGCCCGAACCCCAGCACCGCGTTCAGGGGCGTGCGCAGCTCGTGGCTCATCCGGGAGAGGAAGACGTTCTTCGCGGCGTTGGCCGACCGCGCGGCCAGCTCGGCCTCGCGCAGGTCCGCCGCGGCCTTCATCCGGCCGGTGATGTCGTCGATCGTGATGAGGTAGCGCTCGGTCGGCCCGTACGGGTTGAGGACGGGCGTCGAGACCGTGCGGATCCATCGGACGGCTCCGCCGCGCAGGACGATCCGGTGCTCCGACTCGGCCGCCATCCCGTTCCGGGTCGGTTCGACGAAGTCCCGCCAGACGCGGTCGCGGTCCTCGGGGTGTGTCACGACCGCCTCCGGGTCCGCCCGGAGCTCGTCGGGCCCGACCCCGAGCACCTTGGCCGTCCCCGGGCTGATGTAGAGGTAGGCGGTCGGCTCGATCTGGAGCAGCAGGAACACCGTGTCGACGCCCTCGGCGAGCTGCCGCAGCCGCGTCTCGGTCTCCCGCATGCTCTGCTCGGCCGCACGCTGGTCGGTGAGGTCCCGGAACGCCGCGATCGCGATCGGGTGGGCGACGTCGCTGCGGTCCTGGGACAGGCTGACCGCCATCGGGAACGTCGAACCGTCCCGCCGGCAGCCCACGAGCTCGACCGTGACGCCCCTCGGGAGAGCACCCGGGTCGTCCAGGTACTCCTGGTGACGCTCGAGGTGGAGGGAGCGCAGCTCCGCGGCCAGCATCATCTCGAGCCGCATGCCCACGAGCTCGTCGCGCCCGTACCCGAACATCTCGGAGGCCCGTGCGTTGGCCATGACGATCACGCCGTTCGCGTCGGAGCCCGCGATCGCGTCGGGCGCCGCCTCGAGGAGCGAGGCGTAGCGCTCGGCGTCCCGCTCCTCGTGGCTCACCGGCCGGGAGAGCGACGCGACGCCGACGATCGTCCCGTCCGCGGCCCGGACCGGAGACATCGACATGACGACGTCGAACGGCTCGCCGTCCGCCCGCAGCCGCACGGTACGCAAGCCGCTGGCCGCTGCCCCGGCGGCGACCTCGGCGTGCCGGACGCGCTCCTCGGCCAGCGCCTGGGGTGCCACGAGCGTCTCGTAGCTGCGACCGACCATCTGGTCGGCCGGGTACCCGTAGACGAGCGTCGCACCGTGGTTCCAGGTGGTGACGACTCCGTCGAGGTCCTTGGCGATGACGGCGTCGTGCGACGACTCGACGATCGCAGCGAGTGCCAGCGCGACCTCGACGGCCTGGTCCGGCGCGCGGCCACCTGCGATCTCGCTCATGCCCACCCCGCAGAGGTTGGATCGGCGGCACGTCGGCGAGCCGTCCGGGTCGCCAGCATATTCCCGGCGGCCCGCATCTGCGCTACCTCGCCGGAAATGCCCCGCTCTGCATCGACATTGCGCGCATCTGCCGTCTGACCTGGACAAACACCCAACTCGACGCAATTAACGGATCTGCGCCGGAATCGATCAGCCGAACATTTAACCCAGCCGGCGCATTCACCTCGCTAGGCGTCCGTCGTCGGCGTGATCTCGATGAGCGGGCTCTGCGCCATCATCAGGTCGACGTCGTGGCGGCCCCACCGGCTCGCCGCGGCCTCGATCAGCGGCCGGCGTTCGTCGGGGTCGTCGACCACCCGCGCGATCCCAGGCACGTCCGCAGACACCCCGCTCTTGAGGTGGATCACGACGTGCGGGTCGGCGCTCACGTTGTGGATCCATGCCCGGGTGTGCGGCGACGGACGGCCGGAGATGAACAGCCGGCCGTCCAGGTCGTGCAGGAAGATCTCGATCCGCCGAGGCTCCCCCGACCTCCTGCCGGTGGTCGTGAGGTCGATGATCTGGCTGCGGTGCAGCGCGCTCGAGGTGTCCACGCCGCCACTGTCCGCCCGCGCACGGACCGCGGCAACCTTGGGGACGCGGCGAGCGACGCCCGGATCGTGCGGCACGCTGGGGAACCATGTGGCACACCCGGTCCTCGACGACCGTCTACGAGAACGCCTGGATCCGCGTGCGCGAGGACCAGGTCGACCGCCCCGACGGCGGCGCCGGCATCTACGGCGTGGTCGAGATGCGCCACCCCGCGGTGTTCGTCGTGCCCGTCACGGCCGACGACGAGGTGGTGCTGGTGGACGTGGCGCGCTACACCACGGGCGCCGGCTCGCTCGAGGTCCCCGCGGGCGGCTCGGACGGCGAGGAGCCGTTGGTCGCCGCGCAGCGAGAGCTGCGCGAGGAGACCGGCCTCGTCGCGGACAGCTGGGAGCCCATCGGCTTCATGTTCGCGCTCAACGGCGTGAGCCACGCCCCCGAGCACGTGTTCCTCGCCCGGGGGCTGCGTCCCGCCGACGTGCCCGCCGAGCAGGCCGAGGAGGGCATCACCGCCGTCCGGACCGTGCCGTGGGCCGAGGTCTTGCGCCTCGTCGCCGACGGGACCATCACCGACGGCGAGACGGTCGCCGCCCTCATGTACGCGGCGATCGCCCTGGGCCGCGTCTCGTAGGTACCGTCGACGGATGGGCTTCGACGTCGAACCGACGGCCTACCAGCGGTTCATGGGCCGGTTCTCCGAGCCGCTCGCGGCACAGCTCGTCGGCGCCCTGGGCGCGGCCGTCGACGGTCGTGCGCTGGACGTGGGCTGCGGGCCGGGAGTGCTGACCGCCCATCTCGTCGCACGCCTGGGACCGGGGTCTGTCGCGGCCGTCGACCCGTCCGAGTCGTTCGTCGCGGCGACGCGGGCCCGGTTCCCCGGCGCGCAGGTGCTCGTCGCGGTCGCCGAGGCCCTGCCGTTCGCCGACGACGCGTTCGACCTCACCGTCGCGCAGCTCGTCGTCCACTTCATGAGCGACCCGGTCGCGGGCATCGCCGAGATGGCCCGCGTGACCCGGCCGGACGGCGTCGTCGCCGCGAACGTCTGGGACCACGGCGGGCGGGGCGGCCCGCTGGACACCTTCTGGCGCGCGGTGCACGACGTCGACCCCGACGAAGCCGGGGAGGCCGAGCTCCCCGGCACCCGCGAGGGGCATCTCGCCGAGCTGTTCCGCGCCGCCGGCCTGTCGGACGTCGTGGCGTGGAGCGAGAACGTCCGGGCGCCCTATGCGTCGTTCGACGACTGGTGGGAGACCTTCACGCTCGGTGTCGGGCCTGCGGGCGCGTACGTGGCCTCGCTGTCCGACGAGCGACGAGCCGTCCTGCGGGCACGCGCCGCCGAGCTGGTGCCGACGGGCGCGTTCGAGGTGAGCGCCGTCGCGTGGTGCGCGCGCGGTCGCGCCTAGGGGACGTCCCCGACCCGCTGGGCCTCGACGGCGCGATGGATGTTGCCGTGGATGTGATCGGCACCGAGCCGGTCGACGAACCCTTCGCGCACCAGCACCTCCCGGACCCGCGGCTTCAACCGGGCCAGCCGGAGCGTCACACCGGCCTGCTGGCAGAGCACCAGGACGTCGTCGAGCTTCGCGGAGCCCTGCGAGTCGACGAAGTTGACCCCCTCGAGCACCACGACGACACCGTGCACCCCGGGCGTCTCCTGGATCAGCGTGCGCACCCGGTCCTCGAGGGCGTCCGACGTGGCGAAGAAGAGCCCGCCGTCGATCCGGACGACGGCGACACCGTCGGGGAGCTCGTCGTCGGGGTTCTCGGCCAGGTCGCGGTAGACCTGCGTGCCCGGCTGACGGGCCAGCACGGGCATCCCGGGCCGGGTGGCGACCCCGACGAGCCAGAGCAGAGAGAGGCCGATCCCGATCATGACCCCCGCGAGCACACCGAACACGAGCGTGCCCAGGATCGCCGCGATCGCGACCCAGAAGTCGAACCGCTGGACCCGGTAGATCCGCCGCATCTCCGGCAGGTTCATCATGCCCATCACGACGGCCTCGATGATGAGCGCCCCGAGCACCGGCTTGGGCAGCTCGGAGAACAGCGGGGCGAGCACCAGCAGCGTCGCGAGCACGGTCAGGCCGGACGTGATCGACGCGAGCCCCGTGCGGGCGCCCGAGTGGTCGTTGAGCGAGCTCGCCGACAGGCTCGTCGAGACCGGCATGCCCTGCAGCACGCCCGACCCGATGTTCGCGGCCGACTGCGCCAGCGACTCCTGGTTCACGTCGATCTGGTACCGGTGCTTCGCGGCGAACGCCCGGGCGTCCCCCGCCGTCTGCGAGAACCCGATGAGCATGAGCGCGAACGCCCCGAGCGTCACGGGCACGACGTGCTCCCACATGAGACCGAGGTCGGGCAGCGCGAACGTCGGCAGCCCGCGGGGCACGTCGCCGACCAGCGCGACGCCGTGGTCGCCGAGGTCGAACAGGTAGGACGCCAGGAGACCGCCCACGACGAGGACCAGGGCGCCCGGCACCCGCGGCGCGACGACGCGCAGCCCGAACACGACGACGAGCGACACCACGCCGACGACGAGGGTCGCCCGGTTGCCGTCGCCCAGCGCCCCGATCCACGAGCGCAGCTCCTGGAAGGAGTTCGACCCCTCGACCGACGTCCCGTTGATCTTGGGCAGCTCGCCGATGACGACGTCGATCGCCGCCCCGAACAGGAAGCCGGTCACCACCGCGCGCGAGAGGAACTGGGCGATCCAGCCCATCTTGAGGACCGCCAGCACGAGGAAGAGCAGACCGGACGCGAGCGTCAGACCGGCGACGAACGACGCGATGTCGACCTCGTCGGTGATCCCGGCCGCGACGACGGCGCTGGCGGCGACCGCCGCCAGGCCCGAGCTCGGACCCATCGAGATCTGCCGGCACGTGCCGAAGACCGCGTACAGGAGCGCGCCCGCGGCGGCGGCGTACAGGCCGTTCTGCAGCGGGATCCCGGCGATGTCGGCGTAGCCCAGGTTCTTCGGGACGATCAGCGCAGCGACGGTGACGCCGGCGATGAGGTCGCCGCGCAGCCACCGACGGTCGTAGGTCCGCAGCCAGCCGACGATCGGGAGGAGGCGGACGAGCCGCGACGTCTCGGTCACCCGAAGTCCATCCCTTCGAGCGACGACGACGGTCTCTGGTCGGGCAGGCGGAGCATCCGGAACGAGTTGGCCAGGCCCAGGAGGCCTGCGAGCAACGGGACCAGCAGCGCGATCTGCAGCGAGATGTTGCGGGCGTCGTTGTTGATCTCGACCACCGCGGCCTCGACCTCCGGCGGCAGCCCGGTGAGCTGCTCGGCGAGCTGGGTGTTGCTCATGATCTCGGCGTCCTCCTCGAGCGCCGCGGCGATCTGCTGCTGCTCGGCCACCGGGATGACGTCGCTGCTCTCGGTCATGGTGGTGAAGCTGAACGAGAGGGCGGCGAGCATCAGCCCACCGGCCATCGCCAGGCCGAACGAGAGCCCGAACGAGCCGGCCGCGGAGTTCACGCCTGCCGCCTCGCTGACACGTTCCTCCTCGACCGGCGCGAGCGTGTAGTTGTTCAGCTGCGACACGAGCAGGCCCAGCCCGGCACCCGCGACCGCGAGCGGGACGACGAGGTACCAGCCGCTGTCGACCCGGGGGACGAACGGGATGATGACCGCGATCCCGAGGCTGGCCAGCAGGAACCCCGCGCGGATGATCGCCGCAGGACGCCGGTTGCCCGCCCGCTTCCCGGCCACGAGCGCGGCGGCGAACATCGTGAGCGACAGCGGGGCCAGCGAGAGCCCCGCCTGCAGGGCGTTGTACTCCAGGGTCATCTGGAAGAACAACGGCAGGGCGATCATCGCGCCGCCGAGCGTGACCTGCTGCAGCATCTGGCCCGTGACGCCGGCGGTGAAGTTGGGGTGCTGGAACAGGTCCGGGTCGAGCAGCGTCACGCGGCCCTGGCGCTTGCGCCTCACGAGCCAGCGCGCGAGGGCCACGAGAGCCACGCCACCGAGCACCATCAGCAGGAGGACGTACTCGCCACCCTCCTGCCAGACGAGGATGCCGAGCACCACGCCACCCATGCCGACCACGGAGAGCACGGCGCCGACGACGTCGACCTTGCGCGAGCCCGTGTACGGCACGTCCTTGACCAGGCGGATCTGGCTGAGCACCACCAGGATGACGACGACCTCGAGCCCGAACCCGACGCGCCACGACAGGTACGTCGTGACGAAGCCGCCCAGGAGCGGGCCGATCGCCGCGGCGATGGCGGCCGCCGCCCCGACCAGCGCGTACGCCTGCTTCTGCGCGGCGCCGGCGAAGTTCCCGTGGATCAGCGACTGCATCGCCGGGAGCAGCAACGAGGCGCCGAGCCCGCCGATGATCGCCCAGAAGACGACGATCGCGGTCAGGTTCTGCGCCAGGGTCATGGCCAGCGCGCCGACCGCGTAGGCGAGCAGGCCCAGGACGTACGCCTTCTTGCGGCCGATGAGGTCGCCGACCTTGCTGTTGATGAGGATGAAGGCCGCCGACACGAGCGCCTCGAGCGCGATGGCCGACTGGACGCCGCTGGCCGTCGTGTCGAGGTCCGTGACGACCGCCGAGATCGAGACGTTCATCAGCGACGTGTCGACGACGAGGACGAACATCGCCATGGCGAGCAGGAGCATCAACCGACGGCTGCCGTTCGGCGCGACACCTTCCCCGGGACCGGTGCTCATGCTTGCCCTCCTGGTCTCTCGTACGGCACGACGCGCGCGAGGCCCCGGAGCACGGCCCTGCCACTCGACGGGAGACTATCGGTCGCCTCCCGCCGCAGGTCGCGGGCACGCGAAGAGCCCGCGGAGCGGGCGGTGGGCCGTGCTGCTCGCCGGCACGTGGCGTCCAGCAGATCCGACCTCGGGGGGCTCTCGCCGACCCCTCACCGCCGTCCGCAGGCTCAGGTCGTAGCCAACCCTATTCCCCACGTGAGGTATTCGCACCCATCTCGGGCAAACTGCCGGCCCAGGCCTACTAGGCTTCCGGCGCGCGGGTCTGTCACGGACGCGCTGTCCTGCTCTCCCGCGCCGACGTCACACATCGTCAGGAGGCGTCATGGCCGACAGACCCGACCGGCTCGGGCTCGTCCGGGTGTGGTCGTCGTCTGCCGATGCCCCGCGGATGCGGCAGCCGACGGACGTCCTCCTGCTCGTCGCCTCGATCGTCGCGCTCGGCGTCCTCACGCTGGCCGCGCCGGGGCCGACCGGAGCCGACCGGGCGTTCGACACGCTGATCGCCTGGCTCGACCCGGTGTTCGGCTGGCTCTGGAGCCTGGCCTACGCCCTCCTCGCGGTCTGGGCGGCGGCCGTGGTCCTGCTCGCCCTGCTCAGCCGGGGACGACGCCGGCTCCTGGTCGACCAGGCGACGGCCTCGGTCCTGGCCTTCGTCGGGGCGATCGGTGCCGGAGCCCTCGCCGGGACCGACGCGTCCGTCGCCGTCGACGCCGTCGGCGCGTCCGGCCCGCCCGTCGTCTACGTCGCCACCCGGGTCGCGGTGCTCACGGCCGTCCTCGTGACGGTCTCGCCGCACCTCGCGCGGCCCTGGCGGTGGGCCGGTCGCCTCGTCGTCGGGATCGGCGCGGTGGGCGCCGTCGGCCTGGAGACGACGCACCTGCTCGGGGCGAGCGCCGCCATCGCGGTCGGGATCGCCGCCGCGGCGGCCGCCCACCTCCTCCTCGGGTCACCGCAGGGGCGTCTGACGACGGCGCAGGTGCAGGTCGCGCTCGAGGACCTCGGAGTGCACGCGGTCGAGGTCGTCGCCGCCCCGAGCATGGATGCGGGGACGTACCTGCTGGTCGGTCGCACGGACGCGGGCACCGGGCTGCTCGTCCGGGTGTACGGGCGCGACGCGTGGGACAGCCAGGTGGTCGGCTCGCTCTGGGCCGCCCTGACCCGGCGCGGTGAACGGGCCCACGTGGGCGGCAGCCGGCGGTCCCGCGTCGAGCACGAGGCGCTCATGACGCTGCTCGCCGCCCAGGCGGGGGTCGCGACGCTGGACGTCGTCGCCGTGGGCGTGGCCGAGCAGGGCGACGCCCTGCTGGTCTCCGGAGCGCCCCGCACGACCCTCACGGAGCTCGGCGAGAACGAGCCGGGGCTGGTGGACGACGAGCTGCTCGCCGCGATGTGGCGGGCCGTGCTCACCCTGAACCGCGCCGGCATCGCCCACGGACGCATCGACGGACGCCGGGTCGTCGTCCGGCCCGACGGCGCGGTCGCCCTCGCGGACTTCGACGCGGCCAAGACGGCGGCCGAACCGGGCGACCTGGCCACGGACCAGGCCCAGCTCCTCGTGGCGACCGCCCTGGTCGTCGGGCCCGAGCGCGCGATCGCCGCTGCCGGGACGGCCCTCGGTCCGGTGGGGCTCGCGACCGTGCTGCCCTTCCTGCAGCCCGCCGTCCTGGCGCACGGCGCACGGGCGGAGGTCCGGGCCCGTGACTGGACTCTCGACGAGCTGCGCGCCGCCGCCGTGGCCGCTGCCGGGGGCGAGGAGCCGCCGCTCGAGCGCCTGCGACGGGTCACTCCCAGCTCGATCGGCTGGCTGCTGCTCATCGCCGTCGCGGCGTACGCCGTCATCACGCTGCTCGCCGGTGCCGACCTCGCCAGCGTGGCCGCGGCGCTCGCCGCCGCCAGCGTGCCCTGGCTCGTCGCCGCGCTGCTGCTCTCACCGTTCATCCAGACCGCGGCCGCGTGGTCGACGATCGGGGCGACGACGGCACGGCTGCGCTACTTCCCGGTCCTCATGCTGCAGTACGCCGTCCAGTTCTTCGCCCTGGTGCTGCCGGCCACCGCCGCACGCCTCGCGCTCCTGGTGCGCTTCTTCCAGAAGTTCGGGATCCCGGCCGCCGCCGCGCTGTCGTTCAGCCTCCTCGACAGCGTCAGCGGGTTCGTCGTGCAGTGCCTGCTCATCCTGGTGATCGTCGTCGGCGGTCTGCCCGGCTTCACCACGACCCTTGCGACGCGCGGTGGCTCGACCTCGGGCACCGAGGACGCCGGCCCGACGCTGCTCGTCGTGCTGGTTGCCCTTGTGCTGGTCAGCGCGCTCGTCGTCGTCGCGGTGCCGCAGCTCCGGCGGCGCGCCACCGCGGTGGTCCCCCGCCTCCGCAGCGGGCTCGCGGCGCAGGTCGGCTCGGCCCGTGGCGCGGTCGGGGTCCTGCGCAAGCCCGCGAAGGTCGCGACGATGCTCGGCGGGAACCTCGGCGCGCAGCTCCTGCAGGCCTGCGTGCTCGGCCTCTGCCTGCACGCGTTCGGTGAGACCGCGCACTTCTCGCAGCTGGTCCTGATCAACACCGCCGTGAGCTTGTTCGCCGGTCTCATGCCCGTCCCGGGCGGGATCGGGGTCGCCGAGGCAGGGTTCACGGTCGGCCTGCAGGCCATCGGCGTCCCGAGCGCGATCGCCGTCTCCGTGGCCATCACCTACCGCCTCGTCACCTTCTACCTGCCGCCCATCTGGGGCTCGGCCGCCATGCGCTGGCTGCGCCGCCAGGAGTACGTGTAGCGGGATCCGAAGCCACGCGCGGGCCGCCTCTCTCCTAGCCTGGGGCCATGCCCCGAACCGTCGCGACCACCACCACCGTCGACCTGACCGCCCTCCTGGACTTCGTCCGCGACCGGCACCACTTCGTCCTCGCGACGACCCGAGCCGACGGCCGCCCGCAGATCTCCCCGGTCAGCGGAGGTGTCGACGAGCAGGGCCGGCTCGTGATCTCCACGTACCCGGGCCGCGCGAAGGCGGTGAACGCCGAGCGCGACACGCGGGTGAGCGTCTGCGTGCTCTCCGACGACTTCGGGGGCGCCTGGGTGCAGGTCGACGGAGACGCCGAGGTGCTGCACATGCCCGAGGCCGAGGATGCCCTCGTCGACTACTACCGGTGCATCGCGGGCGAGCACCCCGACTGGGACGAGTACCGCGCGGCGATGCGCCTGCAGGACAAGTCGCTGATCCGGATCACCCCGACCCGGTGGAGCCCGATCGCCACCGGCGGCTTCCCGGCCGATGTCGCCGCCCGACTGGACGGCTGAGGACGTGAGCCCGCCCACACGCGCCGATTGTTCCCATTTGCCGGAATGTCACCAGGTCGAGTGACGCTGCGGGTGAAGGTCGACGCCGGGCAGCGTGTGACTGGTTGTCAACCCGCACGATGGAAGCCGTGGACAGCGACAGCGTGAACATGGCATGGACCGTCGACGTGACCGACGACGACATCCGGGCCGCCAAGCGGGCGTGGAACCGCGCCCAGGACGCTCCCGTACCCGACAACGACCGCATCGCGAGCCTCTACGACGACTACCGGAGGCTGGTCATCGCCCAGGCGCAGCAGATCGCCGACGACTTCCGGGCCCGACGGGCCGGCTGACAGCCCGTCACGAGGACGCGCGCACCGGGTAGCGCAGGTGCGTGACACCTACCCCTGCGATCACGCTCGGGTTGCCCAGGACGGCCGGTGTCGCGTCGAGGTGCTCGAACAGTCGGACGCCGGAGCCGAGGAGGACCGCGGCGACGTCGAGCGCGATCTCGTCGAGAAGGCCCGCGTTCAGGCACTGCTGGATGGTGACGGCGCCGTGCACGCCGACGTCCTTGCCCGCTGCCGCGGCCTTGGCCTGCGCCACCGCGCTCTCGATGCCGTCGGTCACGAACTGGACGGTCGAACCCGGCCGCGGCCAGCCGTCGGGGATCTCGTGGGTGAGGACGAACGCCGGTCCCCATCCGTGGTTGCCGCCCCAGCCCTCGGCGGCGTCGAACGTGCGCCGACCCGTCAGCATGGCGCCCAGGCGGGACGTCAGAGCGCGGAAGTGGTCGGCGCTCGGCTCGGACAGGCGGAACGTCATGGGGTGCGATCCCCCGGTGCGGAACTCGACGTCGCCCGAGGTGTACCAGTCGAACACCTCCTCGACGCCGCCGTCGGGGTCGGCGACGAATCCGTCGAGCGACATGGACATGATGGCGACGACCTTCGTCATCGGACTCTCCTCAGCTCAGGGCGGTCCCGGTGACCGCCTCCTACCCCCACCACGAACGGCATCAGTCCGATCGGACAGCCCCGGCGGCCCGACGCGCGGTGACGATCCAGGATCGCGAGCCGAACCAGACGCCGTCCTCGCGCAGGTGCGCGGACACGGTCTCCCGCAACCGCGCCAGCGCGCGCTCGCGGCCGTCGGGACCGGGCCGCTCCAGCACCTCGCGGGTGCTGGTGAAGCCGCGGATCCAGGCCGTCGCGGTGTCCAGGTCGGGGCCGTAGAAGACCGGCTCCTCGACCTCCCCGAACACGCACTCGACGAACCCCGCGGCCGCGAGCAGCCGCTCGGTCTCGAGCGGGTCCCCGAGGGAGAACGCCGGCGCGACGGTCGGCCCGGCCCCCAGCGACCGCCGGATCGCCATGTCCCACTCGTTGCGGTCGCTCGCCTGCCAGACCAGCATCACGAGACGGCCGTCCGGGCGCAGCGCCCTCGCGAGGTTGGCGAACGCTGCTGCGGCATCGTCGAAGAACATCGTGCCGAAGCGGCTGATCGCGACGTCGTACCGCCCGGTCGGGAACGGGTGGACCTGCGCGTCGACGCACTCGAACGCCACGTTGCCGAGCCCCTCGGCCGCAGCGAGCGTGCGGGCGCGGGCGACGGCCGACGACGAGACGTCCACGCCCAGCACGCTGCCCTCGTGCGCGGCGGCCGCTGCCGCTCGCGTCGTCGATCCCGTCCCGCACCCGACGTCCAGGACGTGATCGCCGGGCCGGATCGCGCAGGCTCGGCGGAACGCGGGGTCGAGCCGCTGGAGCTCCGCGTCGTACCCGTCCGCGTGCGCCGCGGCCCGTCGCGGTGCGTCCGCCACCTCCTCGCCCGGGCTCATGACGCCAGTCGACCCGTCGACCTCGACGTCCGCAACAGGGACGCCGCCCACCCTGCCGAGCCGCGGATGGTCCGCATCGTGAGCAGTCGCGCCCAGCCGTTGACCAGGACCCGCCCGGTTCCTACGGTGCGCGGCACCACGTGCTCCGCCCACCGGAAGGTCAGACCATGCCCGTCGAGTTCCTCGGGATCGCCACCACGAGCGACGCCTCCGAGACCACCGCCGCCACCACCCGGCCGATCGACCTCGGCTACCTGGAGCGCATCGTGCGGACGCACCAGGACAACGGCTGGACGCGCGTGCTGTTCGCCTACGGCTCGGGCGGCCTGGAGCCGTCCGCGCTCGCCGGGTACATCGCCGGTCGCCTCGACTCGATCGAGCTGTTGCTGGCGCACCGCCCCAACGTCTCCTACCCGACCTTCGCCGCCAAGACGTTCGCGACGCTGGACCAGGTGTCGCAGGGGCGGCTCTCCGTCCACTTCATCACCGGCGGAAGCGACCACGAGCAGGCACGCGAGGGCGACCGGCTGACCAAGGACGAGCGGTACGCCCGGACGCGCGAGTACATCCAGATCGTGAAGCAGGCGTGGTCCAGCACGGAGCCGTTCGACCACCACGGCGAGTTCTACGACTTCGACGACTTCGTCCTCGACGCCAAGGCGTTCGAGGGTCGATCGCCGACGATCTCGTTCGGCGGCTCCTCGGACGCGGCCTACCGGGTCGGTGCGGCCGAGGCCGACATCTACGCCGTCTGGGGCGAGCCGCTGGTCAACACCGCGGAGCAGATCGCGCGGATCCACGCCGAGTCCGCCGCCGCCGGACGCACGACACCGCCGCGCATCCACGCCGCGTTCCGGCCGATCATCGCGCCCACCGAGGAGCTGGCCTGGGAGAAGGCCCACGACGTCGTCGCGCGGATCGAGGCCCGCAAGGCCGCCGGCGCCGGCAGTCCGTCGCGCTGGTCCTCGGGCCCGCCCCAGAACGCCGGCACGCAGCGACTGCTGGCCATCGCGGAGCAGGGAGAGCGCTTCGACACTGCTCTGTGGACCGCGACGACCAAGGCCACCGGTGGCGGCGGCAATTCCAACGCCCTCGTCGGGACGCCCGAGACCGTCGCCCAGGCGCTGCTCGCCTACTACGACCTCGGCGTGCAGATCATCTCCGCGCGCGGCTACGACCTGCTGGACGACGCCACCGACTTCGGTCGGTACGTGATCCCGATCGTCAAGGAGGAGGTCGCCAAGCGCGACAAGGCGGCCGCGGCGCACGGCACCGCGGCGTGACACCCGGCGCGCCGGGTCCTCGGTCGCCTACTCCGGCTTGTACTTGAACGACAGCTGGAGCCGGGTCCGGTACACAAGCGATCCGTCGTCGCCGACGACGACGTCCTGCTTCGCCACCTCGGCCACCCGGAGGTCGTGGAGCGACCCGCCTGCTGTGCGGATCGCCTCCGCGGCCGCGTCCTCCCAGGACGTGGCACTCGTCCCGATCACGTCGATCACTCGGTACACGCTCATGGGTCACCTCGACATCGCTCGTTGCCCAACACTCATCGTGGCCTTGCTGCCCTGCGACCACCACTCGGCGACCTGAGCCGGCGGCGGGTTGTCGTCGACCAGCGTCCGGGCTCGGCTTCCGGCCCGCCCCGGTCGAGCCCTTCTACGAGGCGGGCAGCGGCCAGGGCGCGAACGCGTTGCGTACGCCCCGCACGGCCGGTGCGAGCTCGGGGTAGTGCCGCACGATGACCGACGACATGTCGTTGGCGTCGATCCAGGCCATGCCTTCGGGCGTGTAGGTCTTCGAGTTGAAGTCGGCGCCGAAGAACCGGTCGCTCTTCAGCCGCCGCGACGCCATGAGCACGAAGATGCGGAAGGCGGTGTCGCTGAACCCGAAGCCCCGGGGCAGCGGCTCGCCGAGCATGCCGACGGCCAGGTCGACGTCCTCCAGGTTGTCGTCGTAGATCTCGCGGAGCTGCGCGACCGTCTCGGGGTCGTCGCCCAGCTCCTCGAAGCTGCGCACCGGTGCCATGTGCATCAGGCGACGGAAGTCGTTGTAGCGAGGCACGCCGCGCTCGCGCGAGCGCAGGACGTCGATCGCGGCCAGGTCGATCTGCTTGCCGTCGGCGCGATCCAGCCGGTGCATGAAGCGGGGGCTGTTGTGCAGGCGCAGGGCCCCGGGGTTGGCGACACCGAGCGAGAAGAACACGTTGGACGCCGACGCTCGCTGCAGGACAGGCCGCGAGCTCAGCCCGTGCAGGTCGGTGAACGCGAGGTTCTCCCGCACGGCGCCCGTGACCGCGTCGCGGATCTCGTAGTCGTCGGGGATCAGGGGGTGCATCCGGTACACCGCGACGAACTCCTCGGTCATGGCGTACGGGACTCCGTGATGGTCCGTCGGCGAGCCCGGGATGCCGCTGACCAGGTCGCTCGAGCTGAGCCGGCCGACCAGGTTGTGCACCCGCTCCTCGGCCAGACCCCACCAGTTGGCGCGCATCGCGATGTGCAGCACGGGGTGCCCGAGGATGGCGGGCGTCCACTCCACCGTGTGGATCTTGGCGATCAGGGCCGCGTTGATCAGCCGGGCCTTCTCGAACAGCTGGTCGTCGTTCCACGAGGGGTAGGACGCCGCGAGCCGGTCGCAGATCGCGTTGTGCTCACGCATGAAGAGCGTGTGCATGAGCTCCAGGCCCACCCACCACCCGTCCCGACCACCCGAGGTGCCCAACAGGGCCGGGTCCACGTCGATCAGGCCGTCGGCCCCGATCCGCACGCGACCGCCCGTGCCGGTCCGGATGGCCTGCTCGAACTCCGGCAGGCTCCCGTAGATCTGGGAGGCGTCCCACCAGTGCGTCTCGGTGTTGACGAACGTCGCCGACCCGTCGGTCGCGTGGTTGGTGGGGTCCTTCGGCGTGCTCGGCCACTCCATCGGGTCGGCCGGCCAGTCGTCGCCCGGCGGGCGCGGCACCTGGATCGGGTGCTCCATGTCGGTGCCGTGGCTGAACCAGTCGCGCGTCTCGAACTGGAGCCACGCGGCCGCGAGGACGTTCAGTGTCGTCGCGGGCTTGAACTCGTCGCGCAGGAGCAGGACGGTGCTGATGGTCCGGGGATTGGGGGTGAACAGCCGCGGCGCCACCTCGGGCTTGGTCAGCTCGAGCGGGACGTTGCGGCCGAACCGCGTGTTCGCCATCCCCATGGCCGGGTGCGCCAGGTCGTTGTACGAGCCGTCCGTCGTGCGGGCGACGAGGTGGCGTGGCGGAGCCGGTACGGGCGCCTTGACGCCCGACCCCTTCGTCGTGCTGAACAGGTTGCGGGCGCGGAGCGTGTTCCGGATGCCGATGAGCGCCAGGACCCCCAGGAACGTCGGGAACCTGTGCCACCTGAACCGCTTGTCGAACCACTCGACGACCTTGCCGAACGTTGACTGCTGCCGCATCGCTCCCCCGGAATCCGTGTCGTTGACGTGCCTGCTAAGCAACCGGACCGCGACGCGGACGGGCTGCGAGGTACTGGAGTGCCTTGAGGCCGGGCAGGAAGAAGTAGGCGCCCCCGCGCATCTGGACGAACTGCGGGAGGTCCCGGTACCGGCGACGGACGGGGTGCCCGGGGACGGTGAACGACGACGGGCCGCTCAGCCTCGAGCCGACCAGCGGATCGTCCGCGTCGTCGAGCGTGACGAACGCGTTGCCGTTCAACCACCCGTGCTGCACGAACTCGAACTGCCGGGCCAAATTGGCGTTGAGGCACACGAAGTAGAGGCCGCGCTCACCGTCGTCGGTGTACGTCCGGCCCCGTCGGACCAGTCGGTGCGTCCGCACACCGCGCAGGGAGGAGTCCGTCCCGGGGCTCGGCGGCAGGGAGTCCCGCGGGTTGGCGCGCCGGACGTGCGCACCCACCGGGCAGCGCTGGCCACCGGCGTCGACGTGGTGGTATCCGAAGTCGTTGGCGTCCGCGAGGGCGGGGTCGTCGGTCGAGGGGGCCAGCACCACGGGCGCCCCGCCGGGCCACCTGCCGACGATGCGCGCCGCGAGGTGCTCGGCCTCGGCCGCGTTCCCGTCGGCCGCCGCGTTCACGTAGCCCCAGAAGCCCTCGACGTCCTGCCGGAGCTGGCGGAACACGAGGTACGTGCCGTTGCGCCCGAGGTCCGGCGCGCCAGAGCGGTCGCGGCTCAGCATCCGCTCGGGGTCCGCGGACGACGGGAGCAAGGGCCGCTCCGACCGCTGGCCGTACTCGTTGCCGTAGCCGAGCACGAACTCGCCCGGCATGAGCGCCTCGGCGGGGTTGTGCCCGCCGGTGACCGAGGCGATCGTCGGCTGCGAGATCCCGTCCCTGAACCCGAAGGGCTCCCGGTCGCTCAGGTCGTCGGCCGGCAGGACCCGCTGCACCCGGACACCGTCCTGCTCGGCCTCGCCGCTGACCTCGGCGACGAGCTCGGCCAGAGTCGGGGCGTCCTGGGCATACAGGAGGAGCAGGAGGTGGATCGGCTCTGCACCCGAGCGCCCCCACAGCCACCCGCGGGGATCGTTCGTCCCGGTGTCGCCGAGGATCCGGTTGCGGTACTCGGTGTCCATCCCCGTGCGGAAGGGCTCGGAGAACCCGTCGGGAAGGTCGTCCCACTCGGTCAGGCTGCGCACCCCGTCGTGCGTCAGGGCGACGTTCATCGCCTGGTCGGTCGGACTCTCGTCGCCGGTGGTGACCCGCGACGCGGCCCATCGGGTCAACCGGCGGAGCCCGTCGGGCGTCGGCGCGTGCAGCAGCAGGTAGGCCGCGGACGGGAGCTTCCCGTAGCCGCGCACCACCAGACCCTGGACGTCCGGCAGGTCGAGGAGCTCGCTCGTCGCCGGGCTCACATCGCCTCGAGCCATCGCGGGTCCTGGGCGCGAAGAGCCCGACGGACGTCCGCGTTCCGGTCGATGTGGATCGCGGCGAGCGTGGGATACGCCGAGTAGAACAGCACGGTCGGCACCAGGTGGCGGCGCAGGTAGTGCTTGTAGGCGATCTCGTCCTTGGCGCCGCCGAAGAACAGCCAGCGCGTCCGCGGGAAGCCGACGCCGTTGCTGAAGACGAGGTTGATGCCCCAGGCCAGCCGGGAGATGAAGTCGTCCATGTAGCTCTCGAGGTTGCCGTCGTAGGCGCTGGCGAAGATGAACCTGCGGCCGCCGTCGACCGGCTGCCACCGGGCGAAGTGGATGGTCCGCACCCCGGACAGGTTGTCGCGGTACATGACGAGACGGAACGCGAGGTCGAGCCCGAGCAGCGCGCCGCGCATGGTGAGACGACGCACCACTCCGGGCTTGACGAACCCGACGCCGGTGAACGGGTTCTGGACCCCGTGGTCCTCGTAGCGGCGGACCGCCTCGACGTGCCCGACGTCGACGGCTCCGCTCTCCTGCGTGTCCCGCAGCTCCAGGAACCGCACGACGAGGACCCACGCGACGAGGAACGGTCCGACGAACGGGAGGGCGAAGAGCAGGCCGACGACGAGGGCGACGAGCGTCGCGATCCGGACCACCCCGTAGGCGAGCCCCGGGCTCGACGGCCGTCGGATCGCCCACGAGAGGTCGGGGCGCCGCTTCATCGCGCGGTACACGGTGTGCGTGACCTCGTCGACCGAGGTGTGCGTGCCGGCACCCAGCTCGTCGAGGACGACCTCGACCTCCTCGCGCAGGTACGCCTCGCGCTTGATCTGGTCCACCGGGCGATCGGCGGTGTGCCGGTAGTAGGCGGCCGGCCGCAGGGAGTGCTCGTGCAGCCACACGAGGCGCGCTGCGCCGGTCGCGCTCGGGTAGCCCAGGCAGTGCTCGAACAGCGCGTGGATGTCGGACGGCAGCGCTCGGAAGTGCCCGTCTGCCGAACCATCCACGTCGGCCATGTACACGATCGACGACGGGATCGGACGGCCTCCGTTGTCGAGCACCCGGTCGAGGACGAAGGCGCGGGCGAAGTGCACGGTGCCCAGGGCGTCGAAGTCGTCGCCGCTGATCTGCTCCAGGTAGTCCCGAGCGGCCTGCTCGCGGTCCGCGTCGAGCTCTGCCTGGACGCACACCGCTACCTGTGCCGGCATGGAACCCCCTCTGCGACCACGTGCCCCACCCGTCGCGAGCCAGCTCGGAGTGCTATTTGGATCCCCGCTGCCGGAGGGTGAACCAGCCGACGCGCCAGCGCCACAAGAACACGACACCGAGGTACAGGCCAGGCCCGACGAGACGGATCTCGTCGCGGACCATGCGGGCGACCAGCGAGGTGCGCGAGTAGTCGATGAGGACGATCGGGTCGCCGTCGACCCAGCTGTCCGCGGTGGACAACGTCGCCTTGATCAACGGCAGCCGGAACGGGCTCACCAGATTCTTCAGGCTGGCCTGCTGCGCGTCGACGACCTTCCCCTGCCAGAACAACGCCCGAGCAACTCTCGAGACGGGCTTCACCGCCCGCGTCCCGGGAAACGCCAGAACGGTCCCACGCAGCTTTCCCTTGGGGATGGGGCCTGGTGGACTTGCACGGAAGAGCTCGTCGAGGAGCAGGTTGCCGAGCCGCATCAGGGTGGCCTCGGTGGTCGTCCGCTCACGTGTCGCAGTCCTGCCCCACACGGTCAGGCCTCCCCCCGCCCGCAGGCCGGTGGATCGAGCTCGGCCTGATCGCCTTCCAGACTGGCCCGGCCGCCCAGCCTTGTAAAGGTGTGAACCGGGCGATACCGGACGGCGCCGACTGGGCGTTGACAGCGACCGGCACCGATGCCAACGTGGCACGGGACTCGATCAGGGGAGACGCAATGGCGACATCGACCGTGGCACGCCGTTCGGGTCAGATCCTGGCGGTGGTCCGCATCGTCAACGGCACCCTCGGCCTCCTGGCTCCCCAGGTGCTCCTGCGGCGGCTGTCCCCGGACGAGCAGGCCGCCCGGGCGGGGATGTACCCGTTCCGCATGTTCGGCATCCGCACGATCCTCATCGGTGTCGAGCTGCTCGCGGCCGACGACGCCTCGCGACGCAGGCTGACCCGCCTCGCCATCCTCATCCACGCCTCGGACACCGTGTCCGCCGTCGTCTCCGGCATCCGCGGCGACCTTCCGCGACGGGCGGCGGTCACCACCGCGCTCATCTCCTCGGGCAACACGACGCTCGCGATCCTCGCCGCCCGCGACTGAGGGCGGCCGCCTCGAGAGGCTCTGATGCGATCCGACGGCCAGGACACACGCTGGGCGGATCTTCGAGGCTGCCGGTCGTGAACCCCCCGACGACGAGCTCCAACGCCAGCCGCCCGCAGCCGCGCGCCGCCACCGGCGTGGCCTGGCGCGACTTCGTCGCCGACACCAGCGGGGCACTGCTCCGGCTGGAACGCCGCTTCGACCCGTTCGTCCGCCCGGCCTTCGACGCGCTCCTGAAGACCCGGCTCGAGCGGCTCACCACCTCGGTCATCAACGTCAAGCGCCGCGACCAGCACCTGAGGATCGCCCAGGAAAGGATGATGGCCGACGAGGAAGCCTTCACCGACTCGATCGTGCGCAGCTTCACGCAACAGATGACCGACCTGTGGAAGCCCGGCGGCGTCGAGCGCGGCGGCAACACCAAGACGCACGGCATCTGCCGGGGCGAGTTCACGGTCCACGACGACCTGCCCGAGCACATGCGGCGCGGGATCTACGCGAAGCCGCAGACCTTCAAGGCGTGGGTGCGCTTCTCCGGGCCGGGGCCGTACATCACGCCGGACATCGACGACGTCGGTTTCCTGAGCATCAGCATCAAGCTCATGGGCGTCGAGGGGCCGAAGCTGCTCGAGGACGAGCGGCACACGCTCGACATGTTCGGTGTCTCGACCCCGACCTTCGTCACGCCCGACGCGAGGGCGAACGCCGCGCTCCAGCGCTGGAGCGTGCAGAACGCGCAGCTCTTCTACTTCCTGAACCTGCGCGCTCCGCACGTGCTCGACATGGTCATGCAGGGGCTCTACACCAAGACCCAGAGCAGCCCGTTCGAGGCGCCCTACTTCAGCTGCGTGCCGTATCTGATGGGCGAGGGGCAGGCGATGTCCTACTCCGTCTGGCCGACGTCGAGCACGAGGACTCGCGTCCCGCGTCTGCCGTTCCGTCCGCCCGACGACTACCTGCGCGAGGCGATGGTCACGTCGCTGGCGGAGGGGGACGTGGAGCTGGAGGTGCGTATACAGATGCAGACCGACCCGCACCTCATGCCGATCGAGAACGCCGGCGTGCTCTGGCCCGAGAAGCTGTCACCGCGCGTGCCCGTCGCCACGCTCCGCCTGCCGAGGCAGACCTTCGACTCCCCCGCGCAGATGGAGTTCGCGAAGCGGTTGTCGTACAACCCGTGGCACACGATCGCCGAGCACCGTCCGCTGGGCAACCAGAGCCGCGTGAGGAAGCGGATGTACGGGGAGCTGTCGCAGCTGCGGCACAGCATGAACGCGGTGCCGCACTACGAGCCGACGGGCGACGAACGCTTCCCGTAGAACCCGGTACTCAGGTGCGGCCCAGGAGAGGAGAGCCCTATGGGCAAGGTGGTCATGTACGGCTCGGTGTCCGTGGACGGCTTCATCGCGGACGAGAACGACCAGCCCGGTCCGCTCTTCGAGTGGTTGACCAGCGGCGACGTCCCGCTGGACGAGAGCGGCGCGCTGACGGTGTCGCAGACGTCCTTCGACTACACCCGGCCCTACTGGGACCAGATCGGGGTGACGCTCGTCGGCCGCCACGTCTTCGACCTGACGGACGGCTGGGACGGGAAGCCTCCGAGCGGGATCGACCACGTGGTCGTGGTGACCCACCGGCCGCCGCCCGACGGCTGGGACCCCGAGGCGCCGTTCCACTTCGTCGACGGCGTCGAGTCCGCCATGGCCACCGCGCGAGAGCTTGCGGGTGAGCGCACCGTCGAGGTCGCCGCCGGCGACGTCGGCGGCCAGGTCCTTGCCGCGGGCCTGGTCGACGAGGTGCGCATGGACGTCGCGCCCGTCGTCTTCGGGTCCGGCAAGCGCTACTTCGGGTCGGTGCACGCACAGCAGCTGCTGGAGGATCCCGACGCGGTGATCCAGGGCACCGGCGTGCTTCACGTGCGCTACCAGGTGCGCCGTTGAGCCTGGCGGCCTGGCCCCGCTGATCGCTGTGCCTGCCTCGCACCGGGCCAAAGGAGAACTCTCGCCGGAGCCGGTCCGCGCACCGAGATGTCCGTGCGCGGGGTCTGAGGGCATTTCGGGCTGACGGCTAGCTGTTCCCAACCGCCGGGTTCGGGTACACCTCGACGGTGTGAAGGTAGGCCTCAAGGAGTTTCCGTGCGCCGCCGTACTGCGCGACATCCGGGTCGGATTCGGGACGCCATACTGCGATCACCTGAGAGTCCTGGAAATTACCGCCGAAGAGGAATGCGGCTGTTCCCTCGTCGAACGGAACGAGCACGGCCGGGTGGCAGTCCCGTCTCTCGATGCACATGGCAACGGCGCGATCCGCAACACCCGTGCACGGCGAGAGGTTCGCGACTTCGCAGTAGTCCTCCGCCCAGGCAACGATCGAGTCCGGTGAATCCGCAACCGGCAGAAGTCCGTACACGTCGGTATCTATCGTGACGAGTTCGGACCCTTCCACCGTCCCGTCCGGCGTAGGCGAGGGCAACGAACCCGGCTCCGCCGCGGGGATCGCGGTCGTCGATTCCACGGCAGGGGGCGGAGTCGCCGTGCACCCCGCGACAAGAAGGATCGACACCATCACCACTGCGGCCCGTCGAACGATGCCCATCGGGATCGCCTCCGTCTTCAACCTCATGATGGCGAGAGTCCCCCACAAACGGAATAGCACCAGGACGAGTCGTGGGTCAGCGCCGTGCGGCCACGCGGTGAGCTCGTCGGTCGCGGGTAGGCCTCGCGCGCGGCGCTCCGAGAACACCGACACTGTGCGACGCGCTCGCCCTGGCACGATGACGCGTGTGTCGTCGAACCCCGCTCTGGCGCCTTCCGCGGGCCTGTCACCCTCCGGACTGAGGCGCGTCCAGGTGGGATGGGCCGAGCGGCTCGCCCTGCCCGTTGACGCACTGACCTCAGCGGGGACTCAGTTCTTCCCACGGGAGGCGGCGACCGCCGTCGTGGTCCTCCGACTTGGCCAGTCCTGCGTGGTCGTCGCACCCCCGCGCGTGACGCTCGTGCTCGAACGTCTCGGAGTGCCGGCTCTCCTCGATGCGCCAGCCGTGGCCGCGAGGCTCGGGGAGTTCGACCCGCATCCCATCGGCACAGCCATGCTCGCGTTTCGCGATGGGCGTCCAGTCGAGCGGCCGAGCATCCCCATCACGAGTGTTGAGCCAGCCATGGTCGATCAACTCCGATCGAGCATCCACGCCGAGGAGTGGGACGAGAGCGGACTCTCCTCCATGGCGCAGCGATGGGGAGCAGTCACGCCGGCAGGCCCCATCGGCGCGATCGCCGGCTACGAGCAGTGGGGTGCGCACATCGCGCACATCGGCGTTGCTGCCGATGCGGCCGAACGCGGACGCGGCTACGCGGCGGCAGCATCGGTGGCGGCCATGACGGAGGCGCTGAACGCGGATCTCGTCGTGCAGTGGCGCAGCAGAGTAGGGAACACGGCGTCAGACCGACTTGCGGCCCGCCTGGGCTTCACGCCGCTCGGGTTCCAAAGTGCCGTTGCGCTGGGCTGACCCCCGCCTCGGCACCCAGGACGCACGTGAGGGCCGTCCTCGGCCAGGGTGAGGTCTCGCAGACCGAGTCCGCTGCTCGGACCGGCTGAGCCGCCGCCCGCGCGGCCGCCGGGACAGCGAGTCACTCGGGATCGTTGTCGGAGTCGCCACCCAGCCGGAAGGGCTCGGTCACCCCCGTGTACGCGACGTGCGCGACGAGCCCTTGCTGCGCGTGCGGGAGGTTGTGGCAGTGGTCCATCCAGACCCCGGGGTTGTCGGCGACGAATGCGACCTCGTACGTCTGGCCGTTCTCGACCTCCAGCGAGTCCACCCACCACGGGCTACCTCTCGACGGATGGCCGTCGCGGGAGAGGACGAGCAGGTGGTGCCCGTGCAGGTGCATCGGGTGCGGCTGACCGCTCGAGTTGCGGATGGTCATGGCGACCACGTCGCCCTCGCTCACCATGAACATCGGGACGTCGGGATACGTGTGCCCGTTGATCGTCCACTGCAGTCCGGGCAGACCGTCGACGAATCCGGGCCGACGACCGATCGCGTACGTGAATCGTCGATCGGCCGCCTGCGGGTCGAAGCCGACGTCAGCCGGCGTCCCGTAGTCGAGGAGTTCGAGCGTGGCGCGCGGATCCGCGCCGTCCACGGCGTCGCCGCCGCCGACGAGCACCGAGAGCGACCCGAGCCGGACGCGCACCGCCGTGCCGTCGTCCGGGGCTGCGACCTCGACGTCTGCTCGGCCGCCTGCGGCCACGACGACCGCCAGGCCATCGATCGCGCCGGGGCCGTTCACGTCGCGCCCGTCGACCGCGAGCAGACGGTAGCTCGCGCCTGGGACCCAGACGCGCAGGACCCCCGAACCCGTGTTGATCACGCGGACCCGCGCAGTCGCCCCGGGGTCGGCCGGCACCCGCATCGGGCCCGGGTTCCCGCCGACCGTCGGAGTCGCGCCGTACGTGTGCGCGAGCGCCACGACGTCGACGTCGTGATCGGCGGCCGCCACAGGGTGCACGACGAGCGCACCGAACAGTCCCCCGCGGACCTGCGCGTGCGACACCTGGTGCGAGTGGTACCAGTACGTGCCCGCGTCGTCGACGACGAAGCGGTAGACGTGCTGGCCGCCCTCCGGCACGGCGTCCTGCGTCACACCCGCGACGCCGTCCTCCGCGTTGGGGACGTCGACGCCGTGCCAGTGCAACGTCACTCCGTCCGCGACCGACCGGTTCACCAAGGTGACCTGGACCAGGTCCCCGACGGTCGCGTCGATGGTCGGTCCTGGCGACGACCCGTTGACCGTGTAGCCGGGCACGCTGCGCCCGTCGGCGAGCTCGACGTCGCCGCGGTCCGTCGTGAGCGTCACGTCGACGTCCGGGGCGCCGTCGGCCGGTCCTGTCAGGTCGGCGACGCTCACCGTGGGGCCGCCCACGTCGGAGCCGCCGTGCCCGTGCGTCGTCGTGGTCGCCACGCCCAGGTCCTCGTAGCCCATGTCCATCACGGACGCGTGTGCCGGAACGAGGCTGGTCCACCAGAACCACGCGAGCGGAGCGACGACGAGCAGCGCGGCCACGACGCTGGCAACGACCTGTCGCCTGCGTCGAAGGGCCGCCTGCTCCGTCATGCCGTCAAGCGAGGGCGTCAGCCGGCGCGGGCGCCGACTTCACTCGCGGAACCCGCTGCGCGGCGGTGATGCTCAGGCCCAGGATCACGAGCGCGTTCATCCCGTGCAGGGCGCCGACGACCGGGGCGCCGAACGCGACGAACGCCAGGACGACCTGCAGGACGACGAGACTGAGGATGATCGCCGCGAACCGCACGGCGCCGGCAAACTTGGCGAAGAACGAGATGATGAACAAGAGGATCGCAACGAGCGGGATCACCATCATCCCGACCGTGCCGTGCGCCGAGTGCGCAAAGTTGCCCTCATAGCTCGAGTCGATGATCGCTCCGTTGTCGACGTCGTTGATGGCGGTGAACCAGGCCAGGGCGATCAGACCGGCCTGGATGAAGACGCCCGCAGCAACGAGGTAGGCGAGGACCCGATACGCAGTCTTCATGGCGTGTCTCTCTCTCGAACATGGATGCCCAAGGGGTGCGCGGTCGGGATGGCCACGCTGGAGACAAGAATGCTCCGAAAGGCGCCGTCGGACACCCCATTTCCGACAAATCCACCCCCGCGACTGCGGTTTTGGCCCTCGAGCCGTCCGAGAGTCGGCGGTCTTCTTCTGGGATGCGGCCGCCCGCCGCTCGCGTTGTCTGGAGCTCGGGATTTCCGCACGAGCGTCGCGCCGCTTTCTCCTACCCGCGCGACGGGCGACGCTCTCCGTCGCCCGCGGCGACACCGAGGCCTTGGCGGTCGGCTCCGAGCGCGACCTCAACATCACCGGCCCGGGGCACTGACTCCCGGACTGTCTCGCCCAGCAGTGCGAGCTGGCGCTCGAGGGCAGCCGCGCGGTCTGGCAGCGCGACATCGGCGAGGTCGCTCAGTGCAGCGGTGAGGCGCCGGGAGACCTGCGGCGACGTGGCGCCGACGATGCGGATCTCGTCGAAGGCGAGGTGGACGTAGGCCTCCCAGTCCATCACCGGCTCCATCAGTCGAATCTCGCCGTCGGCATCCCGGTACAAGCCGTCCGACAACGGCCGCCGGGCGATCTGACGAAGGCAGTCGTGCAGGCGGTCGATCGCCTGCACCGCGGTGGTCGGGTCCTGCAGCGGGGAGTCGGACATCGAGCGTTGCGCGATGTCAACCAGCAGGCGCAACCCGTACGCCGCGTCTCGATCGAGCGTCCGTTCGAGACCCAGGACGACAGCCTCATTGACCTTGCGCTCGTCGAGGTCGACTGGCTCGCCGTGCACGTGGAACAGCGGAGCCCCGGACGGGACGAACTCACCGAGCGCGGGCAGCAGCTCGAGGACACAGCCCGCCTTCGTGGCTTCGTCCACCAGATGCTGGTACCCGATCACCGTGACGACACCCGACTGCGGCGCACGCAGCAGACGCCGGCCGTCCTCCGGGGCGCCTTCTCCCTTGTCTGGGTAGATCTCGTCCAGGAGCTTGCGGGTCTGCTCGCCGACGAGCTCGATCAGGCTGGAGACCCGCAGCGACTGCCCGATGTGGTGCACGTAGACGATCAGGATCGCGATGCTGATGATGACGAGCACGAACGAGGTGAGCACGGCGGTCCCGGGCACATGGCCGGTGCCGTCGCCGTTGGACGTCACCTCGTGCAGCGCGACGATCGCGAAGGCGAATGTCGCGACGAACAGCCCGATGGCGCTTTGGCTGGGCTTGTCCCGCAGCAGTCGCTGCACGATACGGGGAGAGAACTGTCCCATCGCCAGCTGGACAACGACCATCGTGATCGTCAGCACCAATGCCGCCATGCTGACCATGGAGGCCGCGACCACCGAGAGCGTGGCGATCGCGGCTTCCGGGCCGCCCACCACGGAGGTCGGGATCAGCGAGTAGTCGAATCGGCGGTCGATGGTGATGGTGACCAGCGCCAGCGCGACGCCACCGAGAACGAACAGCACGGGCACGAGCCACAGGCTGTTGCGGACCGTCAGCCACAGCTTGTGGAGCCACATGCGGTACCGCCCATCGCCGAGGGCGAGCAGCCTTGCACGCCCATGAAGAACTGAACGTATGCCCACAATCGATCGCCCGCGACGGCAGCCGCACGGGGGCACACACCGCACTGGGCAGGGAGTCGGTGTCGCCAAGGACCGCGCAGCCCGGGCCGGAGCGGCGACCCCACGCGGATACCGGTTCATCCACCACGCCGTCGACGACCACTCCCGGCTGGCCTACTCCGAGACCCTTCCGACGAGCGCAAGTAGACCGCCGCGGCGTTCTGGATCCGCGCCCGCCCAGGGCCTACGCCACGGCCTACGTCAATGACGAAGCCCGTGCAGCTACCTGCGCCGCCTGGCTGCGTCACTACAACCACCACCGACCCCACACCGGCATCGGCAGCGCCGTCTCTTCAGACCGCGTTCACACGTCACGGCGAGCTACACCTGGCCCTCTACGGGCCGCCGCGCCAGTGGTCGATGCGGCGGTGGTCGGGCAGGAAGCCGTGCTCGACGCCCCACAGCACCGCCTGCGTCCGGCTCTCCACGCCGATCTTCCCGTAGGCGGAGCGGATGTAGGACTTCACCGTGTTCGGGCTCAGGTAGGTGTGCGCGGCGACGTCGGCATTGCTCTTTCCTTGCGTGATCAGCGCGAGGATCTCGGCCTCCCGATCGGTCAGCCCCTCCCCGCGCCCGGGCCAGTCCAGCCCGCTCGCCGGACGCGCGCGGCCCGGGACCTCGCTGATCACCACCTCACCGGCGTGCACCGCCTCCAGGGCCGCGACGAGCTCACGCGCGGGCAGCGCCTTGGACAGGTACCC